>NZ_JBHUSG010000009.1:44363-57293 GCF_042673745.1 Kitasatospora sp. NPDC057015 | reverse complement strand
ACGGGCCCCGGACCGCCGCGGGGGGGGGACCGACGACTGTCGGTCCGCCCCCGGCGGTTCACGGCTGCTGCGGGGCTCCCAGGAGCCTGCGGCGTCAGGCGCCCTTGGCGGCTTCCTTCAGCTTGGAGCCGGCGCTGACCTTGGCGCTGTAGCCGGCCGCGATCTGAATCGGCTCGCCGGTCTGCGGGTTACGGGCGGTGCGGGCCGCGCGGTGGGTGCGCTCGAAGGTCAGGAAACCGGGGATGGTGACCTTCTCGTCGCCCTTGGCGACGACCTCGCCGACGATCTCGGCGAAAGCGGCCAGAACGGCGTCGGCGTCCTTGCGGGTCACCTCGGCGCGCTCGGACAGCGCGGCCACCAGCTCACTGCGGTTCATGTGTACTCCTGTGGTCTGTTCGCGTTGCGGTGTGCAGGGGACCCAGCGGTCGCCCCTCCGGGAGCACCCGGCCGGGCCGCTGGTCCGCACACTGTGCTCATTCAGGCATGGGCTGGTCAGGGGTCGGCTCGTACTCCGAGCCGCGCGCCGTGCATTTTCTGCCCGCGTGCCTGCCTGGGTACGAATCCTGCCCCGACCAGGCCCGAGAAAGCCAATCGGACCCCGACGCCGTTGACCCGAACAGCGCCCGTACGCCGAAGCGGTGACGCTCCGTCGGCTCCGGCGGACCGGATCGGGCGGCGGTCGGGACGACACGCCGGTCGGCCGGGGGGACGTTCCGTACTTGTCGGACACGCCTGCCCCGTTCAGGGCTACCGTACGCCCTGGCGCGGACAAGCCCAAACACGCCCCTCGCCCTTGTGTCGCAAGGGTTCGGGCCCGAGTCGGGTGGGTAGGGTCGCGAGTCGGTCATTTGCCCGGCGGCCCGACGCCCCTGACGGCCCCGCCCCGGGCCCGCGCCTCAGAGCTCGACGGCGGGGAAGGACGAGGTGTCGAGCGTCCCCACGAAGCCCGGGGTGGGCCGGTCCCGGGCGGGCTCCCGCGGGCCGGCGTTGGCCAGCGCGGCCTCGCGGACGGCCGCCGCGACGGTCTTCGCCACGTCGGGGTGGAAGACGCTGGGGATGATGTAGTTCGCGTTCAGCTCCTCGTCGGCCACGGTGGTGGCCAGCGCGCGGGCGGCGGCGAGCATCATCTCGGTGGTCACGTGGCGGCTCTGGGCGTCCAGCAGACCGCGGAACACGCCGGGGAAGACCAGCACGTTGTTGATCTGGTTCGGGAAGTCGCTGCGGCCGGTGGCGACCACGGCGGCGCTCTGCCGGGCGACGGCCGGGTCGACCTCCGGGTCGGGGTTGGCGAGCGCGAAGACGACCGCGTCCTTCGCCATGGTGGCGAGGTCGTCGCCGTCCAGCAGGTTGGGCGCCGAGACGCCGATGAAGACGTCGGCGCCGGCCACGGCCTCCTTGAGGCTGCCGGTACGGCCCGAGCGGTTGGTGTGCTCGGCGATCCAGCGCAGGCTGTCGTTGAGGTCGTCCCGGCCGCCGTGGACCACACCGCGCACGTCCGCGACGGTGGCGTGCTCGACGCCCGCCGCGAGCAGCAGCTTGAGGATCGCGGTGCCGGCCGCGCCGGCGCCCGACATCACCACCCGGATCTCGGAGACGTCCTTGCGGACCACCTTCAGCGCGTTGGTGAGCGCGGCGAGCACCACGATCGCGGTGCCGTGCTGGTCGTCGTGGAAGACCGGGATGTCCAGGGCCTCGCGCAGCCGGGCCTCGATCTCGAAGCAGCGCGGCGCGGAGATGTCCTCCAGGTTGATGCCGGCGAAGCCCGGGGCGATGGCCTTGACGATCGCGACGATCTCGTCGGTGTCCTGGGTGTCCAGGCAGAGCGGCCAGGCGTCGATGCCGGCGAAGCGCTTGAACAGGGCGGCCTTGCCCTCCATCACCGGCAGCGCGGCGGCCGGGCCGATGTTGCCGAGGCCGAGGACGGCGGAGCCGTCGGTGACCACGGCGACGCTGTTGCGCTTGATGGTGAGGCGGCGGGCGTCCTCGGGGTTCTCGGCGATCGCCATGCAGACCCGCGCCACGCCCGGGGTGTAGATCATGGAGAGGTCGTCGCGGTTGCGGATCGGCAGCTTCGAGGACATCTCGATCTTGCCGCCGAGGTGCATCAGGAACGTACGGTCGGAGACCTTGCCGATGGTAACGCCGTCGATCGCGCGGAGCTTCTCGACGATCTCCTCACCGTGCGCCACCGAGGACGCGGCGACGGTGACGTCGATCCGCAGCGCCTCCAGGCCGGAGGCGGTGACGTCGAGTCCGGTGACCGAACCGCCGGAGGACTCGACGGCGGTGGTGATCGAGCTGACGGCGCTGCCCGAGGCCGGGACCTCCATCCGCACCGTGATCGAGTTGGAGACACTGGGCACGGTCGCCATCGACGTCCTTCTTCCGTCCACTGAGGGTATGACTCTGAGGGTCTGCACGCCGGACACCTTCAACAGATTGTTGAAGGGCGCGCCCAGCGCATGCTAGACCTCGATCGTCGCACCTACCAGGGGGTACGCAGAAATAAAGTTCATTGAGTGTCCGGACTCCACAAAAGAGTCTCCGGCCACGGCATCCCCCGACGGGAAATCCGCCGCGTGCCCTTGGCGTCCGGGGCGGATGCGTTACATTGGACGGGACACCGGCTCGATCCAAGCCCCCGGGCCCAACCTTAGTCGCTTCGAGCGACCACTTGCCGCGAGGCGAGCATGGCGGGTCGGTGTCACCAGCTTCGCGCGAAGGCCCCCACCACCGGTGGGGGCCTTCGTCGTTGACGGACCGTCCGCAGTCGGCCGACCGGGCCGGTGCCGGCCGCCGGGCGGCGGCGGGCACCCGCCCGGCGGTCAGCCCAGCAGCGCCGGCACGCCGTCCGCGTCCGGCAGGTCGTCCGGCCCGGAGAGCACGGTCAACCGCTGGGTGGCGCGGGTCAGCGCCACGTACAGCACCCGCAGGCCCGCCTCGGACTCGCCCGCGATCCCCGTCGGGTCGGCGACCACCGTGGCGTCGTACTCCAGGCCCTTCGCCTCCAGGCTGCCCAGGGCCACCGCGCGCTCGCCGAGCCCGGCGATCCACCCGGCGGCCTCCGCCCGGCGGTCCATCGGCACCACCACGGCCACCGTGCCGTCCACCTCGCCGAGCAGGCGGACCAGTTCGGCCCGCGCCGCGTCGGCGAAGGCCTCCGGCGCCGGGTCGGTGACCGCCGCGAACCGGGGCTCCACCCCGGTCGAGCGCACCGCGCTCGGCGAGGGGGTGCCCGGCGCGGCCAGCTCCAGCACCTTGGCCGCCACCTCGGCGATCTCGGCCGGGTTGCGGTAGTTCACCGTCAGCGTGTGGCGGCGGCGCGGCTTGCCCGACAGCACCTCGTCCAGCGCCTCCTGGGCCTCCCCCGGGTGCGGCCAGGAGCTCTGGGCCGGGTCGCCGACGATGGTCCAGGTCGCCATCCGGGCCCGGCGCCCGATCATGCGCCACTGCATCGGGGTGAGGTCCTGGGCCTCGTCCACGATGATGTGCGCGTACTCGGTGCGCTCCACCGGCAGCCGCTCGCGCTGGCGCGAGTTGCGGTCGGCGTAGGTGGTCACCTCGTCCAGCCCGCTCAGCATGTCGACCGCGTCCACCTCGCGCACCTTCGGCCGGGCCGGCTCGCCGAGCAGCAGCTGCAGCTCGTCCACCAGCGCCACGTCGTGCGGGGAGAGCGCCCCCTCGCCGCGGTCGCCCAGGCCCCGCCAGGAGGTGGCCAGCACCCGGGCCTCCTCCGGGGTGACGGCCCGGCGGGCGATCCGGTTGGTGTGCCGGGAGTGCTTCAGGGTGGCCAGCACCCGACGCGGGGTCAGCGCCGGCCACCAGGCGTCCAGGAAGTCCAGGAACGACGCCTCGTCGGAGACGTACTCGTCGAAGGACTCCTTCTCCTCCTGGCGCTGCTCGCGCGCGTAGTGATCCGTCGCCTTGGGCAGGTGCCGGGTCAGCTCGGACCACAGGGCGTCCAGCAGCAGCCTGCGGGCCCGCGGGCGCAGCAGGTTGAGCGGGGTGCCGCCGGCCCCGATCACGTTGCCGCGGACGACCTTGAGCCGGGCCGCGTCCAGCCGCAGCACCTCGCCGCGCGCGACCACCTTGAGCTCGGTCGGCGCCCCGAGCTCCAGGGCCGCCCTGGCGGCCCGGCGCAGCAGCTGGACCATCCTGGCCGAGCCCTTGACCCGGGCCGCCTCCGGCGTGTCGTAGGTGGCCGCCTCGATGCCGTCCACCAGGGAGCCGACCGCCCGGATCGCGACCTGGCCCTCCTCGCCCAGCGAGGGCAGCACGCCCTCGGTGTACGAGACCAGCAGCGCGGTCGGGCTGACCACCAGGATGCCCCCGGCGTACCGGCGGCGGTCCTGGTAGAGCAGGAAGGCCGCCCGGTGCAGGGCGACGGCCGTCTTGCCGGTGCCGGGGCCGCCGGTGACCAGCGTGGCACCGGCCGCGGGCGCCCGGATGACCTCGTCCTGCTCCTTCTGGATGGAGGAGACGATGTCCCGCATGGAGTGGCTGCGGGCCCGGCCGAGCGAGGCCATCAGGGCGCCGTCGCCGACCACCGCGAGCTCCTGGCCGTCCAGGGTCGGGGTGAGGTCGGGACGCAGCAGGTCGTCCTCGACGCCGATCACCTTGCGGCCCTTGGAGCGGATCACCCGGCGGCGGATGACCCGGCCCGGCTCCAGCGGGGTGGAGCGGTAGAAGGGCGCGGCGGCGGGCGCCCGCCAGTCGATCACCAGCGGTCCGTACTCGGCGTCCAGCACGCCGAGCCGGCCGATGTGCAGGGTCTCGGCCACCGCCGGGTCGGCGGGGTCGAGCGGGGTGTTCGAGGGGATGCCGTGCTCTTCGGGTGCGTCGGGCCGCTGGAGGTCGATGCGCCCGAAGAGGAAGTCCTCGAACTCGTTGTTGAGTCGCTGGAGGTGCGCGCCGGCCCGGTAGACCTGGGCGTCGCGCTCGGCCAGTGCGCCGGGAGTACCGACCTGCACCCGCTTGGCGGCGTCCTCGAGGATGTACTCGGCCTCGGCGAGCTTCTCCTCCAGCCGGTGGTAGACGTTGTCGAGGTGGCGCTGTTCCCCGGCGACCTCGCGGTCGCGGACGGTGTCGATCTCTGTGTCGCTGTGCATGGCCTCAGTGGTTGCGGCGGTGTACTGGGTTGAGCCGTGCGCGCCCAAGGAGCCCCCTGACGTACATCCTGCGGTGGTGGTCCGCCTCGGGAATGAGCGGACAGAAGATCCTACGCCCGAGGGGGACCCCACCGCCGCACCACCTGCCCCTCAGACCCGCACGGCGGCCACCCCGTACTTCCCCTCCGGGTCGGGCGCGGGGCCCGGCGCCGGGTCGACCGCCAGCCGGTAGCCGCGTTTGACCACGGTCGCGACGAGTCGGGGGGCGCCCAGCGCGGCCCGCAGCCGGGCCATCGCCGTCTCCACCGCGTGCTCGTCGTCGCCGCTGCCGGGCAGCGCGCGCAGCAGCTCCGCGCGCGGGACGACCCAGCCGGGGCGGCGCGCCAGCGTGCGCAGCAGGGCCATGCCGGCCGGCGAGACGGGCCGCAGGCTGCCGTCGACCAGCGCCGCCTGCCCGCGCAGCTCCAGCCGGTGCCCGGCCACGGACAGCTGGCGGGAGCGCTGCGGGAGCTCGGCGGTGAGGGTCTGCACCATGGCGCCGAGCCGCATCCGCTCGGGCCACACGGAGGGGACGTCCAGTTCCTCCAGCGGGACGGCCGTGATCGGGCCGACGCAGACCGGCAGGACGTCCCGACGCAGTGCGTGCAGCAGCTCGGCGGTCTGGCCGCGCTGCTCGGCACGGCCGAGCAGGCCGAGCACGGCGGGGGCGCTGGTGAAGGTGATCGCGTCCAGGGCGCCGCCGCAGCAGGCGTCCAGCAGCCGGTCCAGCGGGGCCAGGTCGGCGGGCGGCAGCCAGCGGTAGACCGGTACCTCGACCACCTCCGCGCCCGCCGCCCGCAGCGATTCGACGAAGTCGCGCAGGGGTGCGCCGTGCAGCTGGACGGCGATCCGGCGGCCCTCCACGCCCTGCTCCAGGAGGCGCTCCAGCACCTCGACCGAGGACTCCGAGCGGGCCGACCACTCCTCGCGCAGGCCCGCCGCCCGGATCGCGCCCTTGGCCTTGGGGCCGCGGGCCAGCAGGGAGGCCTTGGCCAGGCAGGCGGTGAGCTCGTCGAACAGGCCCCAGCCCTCGGCGGCCTCGATCCAGCCGCGGAATCCGATACCGGTGGTGGCGACCGCGATGTCGGGCGGGTCGGTGATGAGGGTGTGGGTGGCGGAGAGGAGTTCCGCGTCGTCGGGCAGGGGCACGATGCGCAGCGCCGGGGCCCGCACGACGGCGGCCCCCCTGCGCTGGAGGAGGGCGTCGAGTTCGTCGGCGCGGCGGGCGGCGGTGATGCCGATGGTGAAGCCTGCCAGGGGCGGTACGGCTGCCGGCGGCGACACGGTCTCGGCGTCCGGCTCCCGGCCGGTCGTCAGGTCGTCCATGGTGCAGGTCCTTCGTCGGGTGGACCGAAATCGTCCCCCGGGGCGGTGTCGCCCCGGGGTCCGAATGGTTTCCGCGGCGTTTCCGGGCCGCGGGTCTGCTGTTCGGTTGTCCGGTTCGCGTCTGCGCCGACCTGCTCAGACCTCGGCGAACGCGGGGCGCGGGGCCTCGGCCCTGGTGTCCGAGGGGCGTCGCAGGTACACCGCCCAGGTGAGGGCGAAGCAGACCGCGTAGGCCGCCAGGAAGGAGACGAAGGCGGGGGTTCCGCTCTTGGCGGTCAGGAAGGACTGGCGGAAGGCCAGGTTGATCAGGAGACCGCCGACGGCGCCCACCGCCCCGATGACGCCGATCGCCGCGCCGGACATCCGCCGGGACCACGCCGCCGCCTGTTCGGGGGTGTCGCCGTGGACGGCGATCCGGTCCTGGGCCTTGGCGTCGAAGATGCCGGGGATCATCTTGTAGGTGGAGCCGTTGCCGAGCCCGGCGAAGACGAACAGGGCGATGAATCCGACCAGGAAGACGGGCAGCGACTTCACGGACGAGGCGTAGACGACCACGGAGGTGGCGGCGGCCATCGCGACGAAGTTCCAGAAGGTGATCCGGGAGCCGCCGAAGCGGTCCGCCAGCTTTCCGCCGATCGGCCGGATCAGCGAGCCGAGCAGCGGGCCGATGAAGGTCAGCTGGGCCGCCTGCAGCGGGGTGCGGCCGAACTGGTTCTGCAGGACCAGGCCGAAGGCGAAGCTGAAGCCGATGAAGGAGCCGAACGAGCCGATGTACAGCACCGACATCAGCCAGGTGTGCTTCTCCTTGATCACCGCGGCGAGCGCGCCGGTGTCGGACTTCATCGGCGCCAGGTTGTCCATGAAGAGGGCGGCGCAGACCGCGGCGACGATGATCAGCGGCAGGTAGATGCCGAGCACGATCCGGGGGTGCGTGGCGCCGGCCCAGGTGATCACGGCGAGCGCGATCAGCTGGATCACCGGGACGCCGATGTTGCCGCCGCCCGCGTTGAGGCCCAGTGCCCAGCCCTTGCGGCGCATCGGGAAGAACGCGTTGATGTTGGTCATCGAGGAGGCGAAGTTGCCGCCGCCGAGGCCGGTGAGCGCCGCGACCAGCATGAAGGTCGTGTACGAGGTGCCCGGGTGCATCACGTAGGCCGCCGCGAGCGTCGGCAGCAGCAGCAGGGCGGCGGAGACGACCGTCCAGTTGCGGCCTCCGAAGCGGGCCACCGCGACGGTGTAGGGGACCCGGACGAACGCGCCGACCAGGGTGGGCATGGCCACCAGGAAGAACTTCCCGGCCGGGTCCACGTGGTACTTGGGCCCCATGAAGAGGACCATCACCGACCAGAGGCTCCAGATGGAGAAGCCGATGTGCTCGGAGAGGACCGAGAAGATCAGATTGCGGTTGGCGGTGCGCTTTCCGGTGCTCTCCCAGAAGGCCTCGTCCTCCGGATCCCACTGCTGGATCCAGCGGCCGCCCGTTCTCGACGTGCCTGCCGTGCTCGTGCTCATCGCTTCTCCCCTTGCCTGCCGGCTCCTGTCCCAACTGACGCTAGGAGGCGGGAGTTTCCGCCTCGTTGTCTCCTGTGACGGCTACGGAACCGTCCTCTCACCCGCTGCGCGGGAGGGGTGTGAGGGATTCGGAACACACGAAAGCCGCCCTCCGCCGGGCGGAGAACGGCTTTCGTGCTGTATCGGCAACATGGGGTGGTGGAGATGCCGGGAATCGAACCCGGGTCCAGTGGAGTGGATTCAGGACTTCTCCGAGCGCAGTCCGCTGTGCTTTTCTCGGCCCTGGCAGTCACGCGGACAAGCCGCCAACAGGCCCAGCTACTGTTTGATTTCCCATCCGCCCTCGTAGCCCGGGCGGACGGTTGAGTTCCCTAGATTATGCCAGGATCCGGGTCGGGAACTTCCCGGGCTGACACCCTTGCGCTATCGCTGCTTATTAGGCAGCGAGGGCGAACTGGGAATCGCGCTTAGTGTTGGCGATTATTTTTTTGCGACAGATGGTTAACGAGATCATTGCCGCATTCCTCGGCTCGCTTCTCCTGTTTCGACGTCCCCTGTCGAAACCGATCATCCCCATGTTTATTTGACAAGCATCTCTACGACGGGCAACTTTCTGCTCCGCAGCCCCGGTCGGTCGCCCTCCCGGTGATGCATGAGCCATGGTACGCGGTCGGTCTGTCGGCGGTCCAGCTCATTAAGGTCGGGTGGCCCTCGGCGCCCGGGCCCGGCTCAGCGCTGGCGCCGGCGGGCCGCCGCCACCGCGCGGGCCGTCTCCCGGGTGTCCTGCTTCTCCCGCAGGGTCTGCCGCTTGTCGTACAGCTTCTTGCCGATCGCGAGCGCGACCTCGATCTTCACCCGCCCGTCCTTGAAGTAGAGCGAGAGCGGGACGAGGGTGTGGCCCGCGTCGCTGAGCTTCGACTCGATCTTCCGGATCTCCATCCGGTGCAGCAGCAGCTTGCGCTTGCGCCGCGCCGAGTGGTTGGTCCAGGTCCCCTGGGTGTACTCGGGGATGAAGACGTTGTCGACCCACACCTCGTGGTTCTGGATGTACGCGTACCCGTCGACCAGGTTCGCCCGACCCTCGCGGAGCGACTTCACCTCGGTGCCGGTGAGCACCATGCCGCACTCGTAGGTGTCGAGAATCGTGTACTCGTGCCGCGCCTTCTTGTTCTGCGCGATCAGCTTCTGTCCGGTTTCCTTTGCCATAGCGCCGATCATTCTCGCACTACGCGGCCGTGCCCGGCAGCCCCTTTACGCCCGCCCGCCGAGCCCCGCCAGCACCCGCAGGGCCAGCTCCGGCGCGGCCTGCGCGTCCGGCGCGGGCACGTCGGGAGCGAGGCCGGCGCCCTCCGGGGAGCGGCCGGACGGGGTGAAGTAGCGGCCGACGGTGAGTTCCAGCACGGAGCCGTCGGCGAGCCGGCTGGGCTGCTGCACGGTGCCCTTGCCGAAGGTGCGGGTGCCGACCACGACGGCCCGGCAGCGGTCCTGCAGCGCGCCGGTGAGCAGTTCGGCGGCGCTCATGGTGCCGCCGTCGACCAGCACCACCAGCGGCGTGCGGGTGTCGCCGCCGCGCGCGGCGGCCAGCTCGCGCCGCTCCGCCCGGTCCTGGTAGGAGGCGACCGGGCCGCCGTCCAGGAAGACCGAGGCGGTGTCCACGGCCTCGTCCACCAGGCCGCCCGAGTTGCCGCGCAGGTCGAGCACCACTCCGGCGCGCGCGCCGCGCACGGCGGCGCGCACCTGTTCGGCCACGCCGCTGGTGAAGGCCCGCACGGTGATCCGCACGACCCCCTCGGCGGTGCGATCCACCGCCACCTGCCGGCTCTCCAGCAGTGCCCGGTGCAGTGCGACCTCGCGGACCTCGCCGTCCCGGCGCTGCACGGCGAGCGTGACGCTGGAGCCGACCTGCCGCTCCCCCGCCAGCCCGCGCAGGCGGGCCACCACCTCGGTGACCGGCAGGTGGTCCGCCTGCTCCGGGCCGATCCTCAGCAGCCGGTCTCCCGGTGCGATCCCGGCGGCCGCGGCGGGCCCCTCGGCCTGCACCTGGGACACCGCGGTCACGCCGTCCTGGCCCCGGCCCACCGACAGGCCGACGCCGAGGTAGCGGCCGCCCAGGCCCTGGCTGAAGTCGGCGTACTCCTGCGCGCTGTAGTAGGCCCCCCAGCGGTCGCCGTTGGCGCCGAGCAGCCCCTCGGCCTGCTGCGGGGAGAGCGCGGCGCCCGCCGGGTCCTGGCCGGCCGCCGGGGCGACGTCCGCCGAGGCCGGCCGGAGCGCGGCGGGCGGATCGCCCCAGGCCCCGGTCGCGGCGCCGGCCAGCAGCACCGCGCCGAACACCAGGCTGAGCGTGCTCGCGTGTCGCAGGGCGGTACCGCCGTGGCGGCGCGGTGTTTCTGACATGGCATCGGAGTCTAGGCGCAGCCCCGCCGGCCCGGGGCGGAACCGACCGCACGGCCGGTCCGTCGGGGACGCGACGACCCCGGACGGCGTAGTGCCGTCCGGGGTCGTCGTGGTCGCGCGGTGATCGGTCGGGGTCAGACCTTCAGGTACTTGCGCAGGGTGAAGAAGGCGGCGACGGCGGCCATGCCCATACCGACCACCACCAGCAGCGGAATGACCGCGAGCACCGAGGAGAGCCCGATGAAGTGGATGAACTGCACCCGGTCGGCGAGCCAGTGCTGCACGAAGAAGTGCCCGCCGAGCAGCAGACCGGAGGCCATCGCGGCGCCGAGCAGCGCGGCGAACGCGGCTTCGGCGATGAACGGCATCTGGACGTAGAAGTTGGAGGCGCCGACCAGGCGCATGATGCCCGTCTCGCGCCGCCTGCTGAACGCCGACACCCGGACGGTGTTGACGATCAGCAGCAGTGCCACGAAGAGCATCAGCACCATGATCACGAAGGCCGCCGTCTGCAGGCCGTTGAGCAGCCCGAAGAGGTTCTCCAGGATCTTGCGCTGGTCCTCGACCGACTTGACGCCGGGCTTGCCGGCGAAGGCGCTCTGGATCACGTCGTACTTGGTCGGGTCGACCAGCTTGACCCGCCAGGACTGCGGGATGGCGTCCGGGCCCAGGACGGAGATGAGCGGGTTGTCCGGGTTCATCTCCTTCCAGTGCTTGTAGGCGTCGGTGGAGTTCTCGAACGCCGAGGTCTGCACCACCTGCATCTTGTCCAGGGCCGTCTTCACGTCGGCGATCTGCTGGTCGGTGGCGGCGCCGTTCACGCACTGCGGGGAGTGCGCGGCATCCGCCTTGGTGCAGAAGTAGATGCTCACCTCGACCTTGTCGTACCAGTAACCCTTCATCGAGTTGACCTGGTCACGGACGAGAAGGCTGGCTCCGGCCAGCGCGAGCGAGAGCGCGACGCTGACGACGACGGCGATGGTCATCGTCAGGTTGCGGCGGAGACCGACGCCGATCTCCGACAGGACGAACTGGGCGCGCATGCGTTTCCAACTCCAGGGTCAAGGCTGGTCGGGCGACTTGGGCCGGCGGCCTACGGGATCAGTGCTGGTACCCGTAGACGCCGCGGGCCTGGTCGCGGACCAGCAGCCCCTTGTCGAGTTCGATGACGCGCTTGCGCATCTGGTCGACGATGGCCTGGTCGTGGGTGGCCATCAGCACCGTCGTCCCCGTGCGGTTGATCCGGTCGAGCAGCTTCATGATGCCGACGGAGTTCTGCGGGTCGAGGTTTCCGGTCGGCTCGTCCGCGATCAGCAGCATCGGGCGGTTGACGAAGGCCCGGGCGATCGCCACGCGCTGCTGCTCACCACCGGAGAGCTCGCCGGGCATGCGGTCCTCCTTGCCGCCGAGGCCGACCAGGTCGAGCACCTCGGGGACCACCTTGTTGATGGCGCCCTTGGGCTTGCCGATCACCTCCAGGGCGAAGGCCACGTTCTGCGCCACCGTCTTGTTGGGGAGCAGGCGGAAGTCCTGGAAGACGGTGCCCAGCTGGCGGCGCATGTGCGGCACCTTCCAGTTGGACAGCTTGCCGAGGTCCTTGCCCAGGACGTGCACCTCTCCGGTGCTCGGCCGCTCCTCGCGCAGGCACAGCCGCAGGAAGGTGGACTTCCCGGAGCCGGAGGAGCCGACCAGGAAGACGAACTCGCCCTTCTCGATCTCTAGCGAGACGTCCGACAGGGCGGGACGGTTCTGCTTGGGATAGGTCTTGGAGACGTTGTCGAATCTGATCACGGCTGCATCACGGAGGCCATCCTAGGTGGAATGACGACCTGCTCTGCCGGGCCTCCGCGACCCGGACGCTGCATCGGGGCCGGGAGGACGCGGCCCCGCGGCGCCGTTCCTCGGTCGGTACCGCCCCCGGCATCACGCCCGGGGCGGGCGGCGGGAGCGCCATCGGCCGCTCCCCCGGCTTGGGACCATACGCGAAGCGCCCGCGCGCCCGCATGGCAGCCCGGGACACCGTCGAAGAATTGATGGACAATGTCCGGCTATGCCCCGAAAATTGCGAGCGATCTCACAGCCCGGAGGCCTTCCCGTCCGGAACCTGGCACAGTGGAGGCAGCGGCCGCGGTTGGCCGCTACCCCGTACAGGGCACGATAAGGAACCAAAGCCCCGTCCGGCGCGTTGGCTGTAGCAGCGAGGAGGAGATCGCATGACCTGCGACCATCTGGTGTGCGCCAACTGCAACGGCCGCGTGAGCGACGGCCGCTGCCCGGTATGCCGCGCCAACCGGGCCCGGCTGCAGGAGCAGCAGGGGCCGCTCGCCGCGCTCTCCCCCGCCGTGCTGCTCGCGCTGCTCGCGGGACTGCTCGCGGTGGCGTTCATCGCCCGGCAGGCACTGGCCTGACCGCACCGGCACCGAGGCGATACGAGAGGGGCCCCCCCCGCGGGGCCCCGGGGGGCCCCCGCCGGTCCGCCGGGCCCCGCGCAGACCCCCCCGGCGGCCCGCTCCTGGGCCCCCCGGGGGGCGGCGGCCTTGAACCCGGGGAG
>NZ_JBHUSG010000009.1:0-44353 GCF_042673745.1 Kitasatospora sp. NPDC057015 | reverse complement strand
GCGTCCGGGGGGGCACGGCGCGCTGTGCCGTTACCCCCCCCGCACCACCTGCCCGCCCCGCACGGCCCCCGCGGCGATACCCCGGGCCCCCGGCGGGCGTCGCCGTCGGGGCCCCTCTCGTATCGCCGTGCCGCGGCTACTCCGCAGCGGTCTCGCGCTGCTTGCGCCAGCGGATGCCGGCCTCGATGAAGCCGTCGATGTCGCCGTCCAGGACGGCCTGCGGGTTGCCGACCTCGAACTCGGTCCGGACGTCCTTGACCATCTGGTACGGGTGCAGCACGTACGAGCGCATCTGGTTGCCCCAGGAGCTGCCGCTGTCCTTGAGGGCGTCCATCGCGGCCCGCTCCTCCTTGCGGCGCAGCTCCAGCAGCTTGGCCTGGAGGACGTTCATCGCCGAGGCCTTGTTCTGGATCTGCGAGCGCTCGTTCTGACAGGAGACCACGGTGCCGGTCGGGAGGTGGGTGATGCGCACCGCCGAGTCGGTGGTGTTGACGCCCTGGCCGCCGGGGCCGGACGCGCGGTACACGTCCACCCGCAGCTCGGTCTCGTCGATCTCCACGTGGTCGCTCGTCTCGACGACCGGCAGCACCTCGACGCCCGCGAAGGACGTCTGGCGGCGGCCCTGGTTGTCGAACGGCGAGATGCGCACCAGGCGGTGGGTGCCCTGCTCGACCGAGAGGGTGCCGTAGGCGTACGGCGCCTTCACGGTGAAGGTCGCGGACTTGATGCCGGCCTCCTCCGCGTACGAGGTGTCGTAGACCTCGGTCGGGTAGCCGTGCCGCTCGGCCCAGCGCAGGTACATCCGCATCAGCTGCTCGGCGAAGTCGGCGGCGTCGACGCCGCCCGCCTCCGCGCGGATGTTGATCAGTGCCTCGCGGGCGTCGTACTCGCCGGACAGGAGGGTGCGGACCTCCAGCTCCTCGACGGCCTTCTTCACGGACGCGAGCTCGACCTCGGCCTCGGCGCGGGTGTCCGCGTCGTCCTCGGCCTCGGCCAGCTCGAACAGGACCGAGAGGTCGTCGACGCGGCTGTGCAGGTTCTCCACCCGGCGCAGTTCGCCCTGGAGGAAGGAGAGCCGGCTGGTGATCTTCTGCGCGTTGGCCAGGTCGTCCCACAGGTTGGGGGCGGCTGCCTCCTCCTCCAGACGCGCGATGTCGGCCCGGATCTTCTCCAGGTCGAGGACGGCCTCGATGGACCCCATGGTCGTTTCGAGGGACTTGATTTCTTCGGAAGGATCGACGGCTGCCACGCCACCAGCCTAATGGCTAGCGAGGGGCGATCGGCGACACCGGGGGCAGCGGGCCCCGCGGCGGGGCCCCGGCGTGCGTCCCGGCGCCGCCGCCCGCCCCCGCGCCGGGCTCGGCGGCGAAGGCCGTCCAGGCGGCCGCGGCGCCCGCCAGCAGCAGCACCACGGCCAGCAGCACGGCCAGCAGCCGGCGCCGGCGGACCAGCGCGCGGCGGCCCTTGCGGTGCCCGGCGGCGGGCACCGCGCGCTGCGCCCGCGACTCCGCGGCGTACGAGGCCAGCTCCTGCGGGGAGGGGCGGCGCAGGCTGGTGTGGGTGTCCCGGGTGGAGTCGGGGTTCGTGGCCGGCACCAGCGGGACGGCCGGGCCGCGCCGGCGCCGGTGGGTGCCCGGTCCGGCGTCCACCTCGGCGTAGACCGCCTCGGCGGGCGTCAGCGCCTCCTCCGCCGGCGCCCGGCCCTGCGCCGGGACCACGATGCCGGGCAGGCCGGCCAGGGCGGGCAGCTGCTCGCGCAGCCGCTCGGCCAGCTCGGCGGCCCGCAGTCGGGAGGCCGGTGCCTTGGCCAGGCACTCGGCGATGATCCGCCACAGCCCGTCCGGCAGGCCCGGCACGGGCGGCACGCTCTCGGTCACGTGCCGGCGCAGCACCGCGCCGGTGTGGCCGCCGCCGAACGGCGTGAAGCCGGCCAGCAGCTCGTAGAGCACGGTGGCCAGGGCGTAGATGTCGACGGCGGCCCGCGGCTCCAGGCCCTCGATGATCTCCGGGGCGAGGTAGTCGGGGGTGCCGATGATCCGGGTCGCCCGGGTGCGGCGGGGGGCGTCGACGAGGCGGGCGATGCCGAAGTCGGTGAGCTTGGCGCGCGGTGCGCCGCCGGGGCCGGGCGGGGCGGCGAGGTCGAGCAGGACGTTCTCCGGCTTGACGTCCCGGTGGACGATCCCGGCCGCGTGGGCGGCGGCCAGGCCGTCGGCGACGTCGGCGATCACCGAGACGGCGGCCTGCGGGGGCAGCACGCCGTCGCGTTCCAGCCGCGAGCGCAGGTCGGTGCCCTGGACGAGTTCCATCACCAGGGCGAGGTCGTCCCCGTCCACGACCATGTCGCGCACGCCGACCACCCGGGGGTGGTCGAGGCCGGTGAGGGCGGCCCGTTCCTGGACGAAGCGGCCGACGAGCACCTGGTCGGCGGCCAGGTCCTCGCGCAGCAGCTTGACCGCCACCGGGCCGTCCGGGCCCTCGCCGAGCCAGACCGTCCCGGCCGAACCACGGCCGATCACCTGGTGGACGGTGTACCGGCTGCCGATCTTGCGTGCCAATGCTGCTCCGTGGGCGGCGGGAGCGCACGGAGGGTGGCTGTGCGCTCGGTAGGTCGGTGCGTCAGCGACCAACCTACGCGTCCGGACCGCCGCCGGGGGACGCCGCGGGCGTTCCGGCAGGCGGGACTTGGCGGGAAATATCGTGAAGTGTCGACATGTCGGCAATCCCGGCTCCGACGGGCGGAGCCGGGACCGCCGGCCCGGCGGTCAGCCGCCGAACGACTTCCAGGTGGTGCTGATCCAGTCGCTGGCATCCCCGATCCAGGTCTGGACGTCGGCCCAGTACTCGGGGAGCGGCGTGAAGTTCCACAGCGCCAGCGCGGCCAGCGCGAGCACCAGCAGCACCATCAGGCAGCCCTTCAGACAGCCCAGCCCCGGGATGTACATCCGGTTGCGGCTGCGCCGCCGCGGCTCGCGCTCGGGCGCGGGCTCGCGGACGGGCGGCTCGCGGCGGGCCGGCTGCGGCTCCCGCCGCTGCGGGGCCGGCGGCTCGGCGCGGCGCGGCACCGCGGGCGGGGCCGGCGGGTGGCCGCCCTGGGCGCCCTGCGGCGGCCCGGCCTGGTAGCGGCCCGCCTGCGGCTGCTGGGACTGCTGCGGCTGCTGGTGCCCCGGGGGCTGCTGGCGCACGGGCTGCTGCTGTCCGTACCCCTGCTGCCCGTACTGCTGCGGCCCGCCCTGGGGCGGCCCCTGCGGCTGCCCGTACTGCTGCGGCCCGCCCTGCGGCGGGCGGCCGGGCTGGTACGGCTGGTACGGCGCGGGGGCCACCGGCGGCCGCTGGGCGTAGCCGCCCGGCGGCTGGGCCTGCCGTCCGCCCTGCCGCGGGTCCTGCCCGTAGCCCGGCTGCTGCTGCCCCTGGCCCGGCCCCTGCGGACGCCCCTGCGGCGGCCCGTACGGGCCCGCCGGCGGCGGCTGCTGCCGGCCCGCCTGGTAGGGCTGCGGCGCGACCTGCGGGGCCTGCAGGTCCTCCGGGTCCAGGTAACCGATCTCGGTCTGCTGGTTGCGGTCGCGGGCGGCCCGCAGCTGGGTCTGCCACGGGTGCGGGGCCTCCGGCTGGTCCGGGGCGCGGCCAGCCGCGGGCGGCCCGGCCGGCGGCTCCAGCGGCGGCATCATCCGGGTCCGGTCGGCCGACCCGTACGACCCGGCGGGCGGGAGCACCTGGGTGGCCGCCGAGCCGTCGCCGGCCGGGGCGAACCGGGCCCCGGCGGGCAGCACCTGGGTGGCGTCCGCGGAGCCGGCCGGCACCGGCGGCGGCAGGAACGGCGCACCCGGCAGGCCGGGCACCGTGACGTCCCCGCCGGCCACCGGCGCGGGCTGCGGGTCCGGCAGCAGCAGGGCGCCGACCGCGAGGGCCTCGTCCACCGCCGCCGGGGAGGCGTGCACGCCGACCCCGGCCGCGACCACCCGCAGCGCGCGGGCCAGCGAGGTGGCGCTCGGCCGCTGCGCCGGGTCCTTGCGCAGGCAGCGCTCGATCACCGTCCAGAGCGGCTCGGGCATGGTCGAGGGCCGCTGCGGCTCCTGCGCCAGGTGGGCCTGCAGGATCGCCAGCGGGCCGTCCCCCTGGAACGGCGGTCGGCCGGTGACCAGCTCGAACAGCATGATCCCGGCGCCGTAGACGTCCACCGCCGAGGTCTGCGGCCGGCCGCCGGCGGACTCCGGGGCGACGTACGCCGGGGTGCCGACGAACTCGTGGGTCCGGGTGATGCCCGGGGAGTCCGCGAGCCGGGCGATGCCGAAGTCGGTGAGCATCGGGTGCATCTGCTCGGCGCCGTCGACCCGGACGGTGGCGAGCAGGACGTTCGCGGGCTTGAGGTCGCGGTGGACGACGCCGTCGGCGTGGCTGGCCGCCAGCGCGTCGGCGATCTGGGCCATCAGCAGCGCCCCGGCGATCGGGCTGAAGGGGCCGTTCCCGCGCAGGTAGTGGAACAGGTCGGGGCCCTCGACCAGGTCCATCACCAGGGCCAGCAGCTCGCCCTCCACCACCAGGTCGCGGACCCGGACGATGTTGGGGTGGCTGAGCCGCACCAGGACGGAGCGCTCCCGCAGGAAGCGCATCACGACGTCCGGATCGGCCGCCAGCTCCTCCCGGAGCACCTTGATCGCGACCAGCTGGCCCGGCTCGCTGCCGGGCACGACGGCGTCCTCGCGCACCCGGGCACGCCACACGGTGCCGGTGGCCCCCCGTCCGAGGGTCTCCTCAAGCAGATACTTGCTGCCGACTGGCCGCACCTGTCGCACTCCTCGCCGTGGCCGCTGCCGCGGGGCGCTCGCCGCCGGTGCGGTGAGCCTGCCGGGCCCGTGTTCGGGCCACTCTAACGGTGACGGATCCTGATTCCGATGTGTCCGGACCGCCCGCCACGCGGGGCCCCGGGGACATCCCGCAGGGGTGGTCCGCCGGGCCCGCGGACGGGGGCCTCCACAGGGAAGGACGCCGGCCGGGCGGCGGCGGTTGACCTGACTGGCCGTCGCCACCACCATGGCGATGATCGCAAGATCGTCAAATCCGGTACCGTGCGCGGACTGTCGGCGATGGATGGCAGGATGAGCTGACCACTCCTGTGGCCCAAAGGTCGGCGCGGCCATCCGTCCCCACGGCGGCGGCGCCCCCGGGGCGGCCCGTGGTCGGGGCCGGGCAGGCGGGCACCGGGTACGAGCAGCACCGCAGCAGGCAGCAGCACCGCACCAGGCAGAAAGACCGCACCAGGCCCTCCGCCGGCACGCCGCGGACGGCGGCACGCGTTCGGCACCAGGCGTCAGTACCAGCAGAAGGGACCGCGGGCGAGATGCAGATCCGGCTGACCGTCCTCCGACCGCGCAGCGGCCCGGCAGCCGCCGGCTCCGCCATCCCCTACGTGGACGTGCTGGTCACCGCCCCCGTCGGCACGGCCCTCGGCGCCGTCGCCGGCGCCCTCGCCGGTGCCGTCGGCGTACGCGGCCCGCGCGCGGCGACGCACGTGCACCTGTACGCCGGCGCGCGCCGGGTCGACGAGCACACCCTGCTCGGCCACCCGCCGCTGCTCGACGGCGCCGTCCTCAGCCTGGGCGAGCCCGACCCGGCCGCCGACGACGACGCGCCCGACCCCGCCGCCGCCGAGCTGCGGATCACCGGCGGCCCGGACGCCGGCGGCGTCCACCGGCTGCACGGCCGCGAGATCACCGTCGGCCGCTCCAGCGAGGCCGACGTCCCGCTCGACGACCCGGACGTCTCCCGGCTGCACCTCTCCCTGCACCTGGAGAGCGACGGCACCGTGACCGTCCGCGACCTGGGCTCCACCAACGGCACCACCCTGGACGGCCGCTTCGTCAGCCCGGACGAGGCCGTCCCGCTCGGCGAGCCCGGCCTGCTGCGGCTCGGCGAGTCCACCCTCCAGGTCACCACCGCCGGCGCCGCCGGCGGCGCCCCCGCCGGGCCGTCCGCCCGGTCCGCCCTCCCCGACGGCCTGGGCCACCTCCAGCTCTCCGCCCCCGCCGCACCCAAACCCGCCCAGCCGGCGCCGGAGCCGCCGACCGCCCCCGAGGCCCCCGCCGCCGGACGGGCCCGGGCCCTGCTCTCCCGCCGCCTCGGACGCGGCGCGGCACCCGCCGACGCCGACCGCGACGGCGCGGCGCAGCAGCAGAGCGCCGCCCGGGCCCGGCAGGCCGCCGCCCAGCGCGAGCGCTGGCCCGACCTCGCCACGCTGCTGCTCAACGCGCTCGGCCCGGGCCCCCGGCTCTGGGAGCGCGGCCCCTCGCACCCCGACGCGCTGACCCTGCGCCTGGGCACCGGCGACCTCCCGCAGTCCCCGGCCGGTGGAGCGCCGACGGGCGGCCCCGGCGCCCTGCTGCCGGCCGTCCCCGTCACGCTCGACCTGCAGACCGCCGGCAGCCTCGGCCTGGCCGGCCCGCGCGCCCGCCTCGACGCGCTCACCCGGGCCGTGGTCGCCCAGCTCGCCGCGCTGCACCCGCCGACCGGCCTCAGCCTCGTGGTGGTCGACGCCGACGCCGCCCGGCCGCCGCAGGACCGCGCCGACACCTGGGCCTGGGCCCTGTGGCTGCCGCACCTGCGCCCGCAGCACGGCCAGGACTGCCGGCTGCTGCTCGGCCTCGACGACGAGCAGGCGGGTGCCCGCCTCACCGAGCTCACCGCCCGCCTCACCGCCCCCGACAGCGCCGCCGGCCTGCCCGCCACCGTCCTGCTGGTCGACGGCGTGCCCGGCACCGAGGCCGCCCGGCAGGCGCTGGACCTGCTGCTGCGCCAGGGCCCGGCGGTCGGCGTGTTCCCCGTCTGCCTGGCCGAGCGGCCGGAGCTACTGCCCGCCGGCCTCGGCGCCCGGGCCGTGATCACCGGCGAGGTCGGCACCCACCTGACCGTCGAGCGCCCGGTCGCCGGCGGGCGCGAGAGCATCCGGGACGTCTCGCTGGACGGCGTCTCGGACGCCTGGGCGGAGCGGCTGGCCCGCCACCTCGCCCCGCTGCGGGAGGCCACCCCCGCCACCCGCGGCCCGCTGCCCGACTCCCTGCGGCTGCTCGACCTGCTCCAGCTGGACAGCGTCACCCCCGCCAAGCTCTCCGCCCGCTGGCAGGCCCTGCCGACCGGCATCGCCACCGCGACCGCCCTGATCGGCACCACCCGGGACGAGCTCTGCGGCATCGACCTCGCCGACCCCGAGCTCACCCTGCCCTCCCCCGACCCGGGCGGCCCGCACCTGCTGGCCGGCGGCGCGCGGGGCTCGGGCAAGACCGAACTGCTGCGCTCCCTGATCGCCTCGCTGGCCGTCTCCGAGCGCCCGGAGCGGCTCTCGGTGATGGTGGTCGAGGGCCGCGCCCCGGCCGACGGCGACGAGCAGTCGGGCCTGCGCGGCTGTACCGAGCTGCCGCACGTCACCACCCACGTGAACGCCGCCGCCGACCCCCGGCAGGCGCTGCTGACCGCCGAGGCCCTGCTCGACGAGCTCACCCGGCGCGAGCGGCTCTTCGACGGGCTGGACTTCGCCTCCTGGCACGCGGCCAGAATCTTGGACGGGCACAGCTTGGACGGGCACAGCCTGGACGGGCAACGCCTGGGCGGGCACGGCCGGGGCGGGCGGGCCCCGGGCGGCCCCGGACTCGACGCGTACGGCCTGAACGGCGGCGGCCCCGCGCCGGCCACCGCCCTCGCCGGCGTCGGCGCCGTCGCCGCGGCGGCCCGAGCCGGTGGCGCCCCCGGCGACCCGACCCCCACCGGGGCGGCGGGCGGCGGCCCGGCCGAGGCCGGTGTCCGGGTCGGCCGGCCGCGGGACGGCTCCGCCGCCCCGGCCCCCGCCGGCGGGCCCGCCGAGTCACCCGCCCGCCTGATCGTCGCGGTCGACGACTACGAGGCACTGCTCTCCCCCACCTCCGCGGCCGGTCGCCCGCTGGCCCGGGCCCTGGCCGCGGTCGCGCGGCGCGGCGGGCCGCTGGGCGTCCACCTGGTCGTGACCACCGGCCAGCCGGAGGAGACGGCGGGCACCGAGGTGGACGAGGCCGCACTGCTGCGGATCGCCCTGCGCACCGACTACCCGTCCGACTCGGACCTGCTGATCCACCTGGGCGACGCCGCCGCGTTGGACGAGCACACCCCGGGCCGCGGCTACCTGCGGCTGCCGGACGGCGGGGTGTCGGCGTTCCAGACCGCCCGGATCAGCGGTCGCATCCCGCGCACCGCGACCCTGCGGCCGACCGTCGTCGCGATAGACCCGGCCCGGCTCGGCGCCCCGCCGGCCCGCCGCCCGGTCCGTGAGCTCGGCAACGGGCCGACCGACCTGGCCCTGCTCGCCAGCGCGCTGCAGCGGGCCGCGGCGCAGTAGCCGGGCGGGCGCCCGGCAGGTAGGCGAACGGGCACAGCGGACGGCCGCAGCGAACGGGCCCGACGAACGGCCCAGCGAACGGGCCCGACGAACAGGAACGGCGGGTACGGGGTCCGCCCCCGCACCCGCCGCCCGCCCGGCTACCGCTGCGGGCGCTCCCCCGCCGCGTCGACGACCCCGCGGCCCAGCACCGCACTCTGGCCGACCACCGTGCCCGGCGCGCCCCAGGCGTTGCCGGTGTCCACCACCACCTCGCGCTCGCCCAGGAACTCGTAGCTGCTCCGGTCGAAGATCCACTCCGTCCGGACGCCGCCGTGCACCAGGGCCACCGCCACGCCGTGCCGGCCCGAGGCGTCGACCGCGTCGTCGAGGGCGCTGACGCCGGGGATCCGGGCCGCCGCCCGGTACAGGGCCGCGCTCACCGCCGGCGGCGCGACCTGCTCGCGCAGCAGGTCGCCGATGGTCACGAAGGCCTCCTGGTCGGGGGTCTGCCCCTGGCCCTTGGTCTCCTTGTACACCTTCCGCAGCAGGGTCTCCGGGTCGGTCGGCAGCCCCGCCAGGTACTCGTAGGTCGGGCCGTTCAGCCCGGGCCTGGTGTTCGGCTCCAGCCACTGGCCGCCGTCCGTGCGCGGCGCGGGCTCGCCCGGCCTGGACTTGTCCTTGCCGCCGCGCGGCTCCGCCGGCACCGGCTTCCAGCCCTCCTCGATCAGCACCCCCCACTGCTTGCCGTCCGCCGACAGCCAGAGTTCCCGCTGGTGCGGGGCGTCATGGGTGACCTCGGAGACGCCGCCGGCGGACGCGGTCACGCCGCTGAACGCGACCAGGCTCTTGACGTAGGTGAACTGTCCGCCCGTCACGGCCGTGGCTGGCTTGCTCTCCGCGACCTGCGCCGCGTGGTCCAGCACCTGGGCGACGGCGACCGGCGCCACGTTCAGCGGCGCGCCCTCCGCCGCCGGCGGCGCGGCCGGGGCGCCGGCCCCTCCGTCGGCCAGCACCACGGCGAGCGCCAGGCCCCCGGCCAGCGCCGGCAGTGCCAGCCAGCCGAGCCGGCGGGTGCGGCGGGGTGCCGGCCGCGGTGCCTCGGTGATCTCGTTCATCAGGTGTCCCCTCAACAACCGGTGACGGTCCACGGGTAGTTCCGGCTCCGCCGGGGCCGGCAGCAGGCTGCTCAGCTCCGCCCGCTCCCGGGCTTCGTCGTGCTCGGCGTTCATCGGCTCGTCTCCCGCATCGACCGGGCCGCGTTCGTGCGGCCACCCTGTACCTGTCCGCTGCCACCGCCGGGTTCCCGACCGGATTCCAGCTCCTCCCGCGCCAGTTCGCGCAGCCTGGTCCGGGCCCGGGACAACCGGGAGCGCACCGTCCCCACCGGCACGCCCAGCGCCTGCGCCGCCCCCGCGTAGTCCAGTCCGGCCCACACGCAGAGCGTGAACACCTCGCGGTCCCCGCGCCGCAGCCGGGCCAGCGCCCGCTGCGCGGCCGCCAGTCGCGCGCTGTCGTCCAGCCGCCCGACCAGCTCGTCGGCGAAGTCGGGCACCACCCCCCGGGCCGGCATCCTGCTCAGTGCCGCCTGGTGGCGCCGGGCGGCCCGGGCGGTGTTGCGCAGCACGTTCGCCGCGATCCCGTACAGCCAGGGCCGTACGCTCTCCCCCTCCTCGCGCAGTTTCCCGCGCAGTCGCCAGGCCTCCAGGAAGGTCAGGGAGACGACGTCCTCGGCCGTCGCCCAGTCCCCCGACGCCCGCACCGCGTAGCGGTACAGGTCCGGTGCCTGCTCGTCGAACAGTTCCCCCAGCGCGGTCTGGTCCCCGGCGCGCAGCCGGGCCCGCAGTGACAGTTCCACACCCCCACCTGTCCGCCGGGCCGGCCGGGTTCCGTGTGATCCGGGCCACAGTGCGGCCCGGGCGCGGGGCGGGCGCGGGCCGACGGCCGGAGGGTAGCGCAACGGGCGAGGGCGGGGCCGCCGTGTGCGGTCCCGCCCTCGCCCGGAGTGCCTGCCTGCGTCAGCGCATCGAGCCCGTGCGCAGCAGCGTACGGATCACCCGCATGGCGACCGAGAGGCTGGACAGCTCGTAGTTGTCCGAACCCCTTATGTCGTCGAGGGTGCTCTTGGCCCGGTTGAGCAGGGTGGCGTTGAGCTCGGCCCAGGCCGTGTAGCGCTCCTCGGGGGTGGCGCCCTCGCCGCCGCAGGCCAGGATGTCGGCCGTCAGCGCCGCGTGGGCCGCGAAGAGGTCCTCGCGGATGGCCGCGCGGGCCATCGAGGACCAGCGGTCGACCCGCGGGAGCTCGATGATGCGGTCCAGCAGGTGGGTGATCTGCAGGCGGTCGGCGAGGTCGTAGTAGAGGTCGGCGACCTCGGCGACGTCCTTGCCGGAGCGGTCCGCGACCTCGGTGATGTCCAGGGTCGGGAAGGTCGAGGACAGGCCCGCGATGCGGGTGGCGAGGCCCTCCGGGACGCCGGCGGCGGCGAGCTCCCCGTAGACGGACTCGAACCAGACGAGGTCCTCCCCGCGCAGCGGCTTGGGGAGCGAGCCCCAGACCTGGTTCACGCGGTCGTGGAAGAACTCGATGGTGCCGGCGATGTCCAGCGGCTGGCGGCGGTTGTTGAGCATCCACCGGGTGGCGCGCTCGACCAGCCGGCGGGAGTGCAGGCGCATCTTGGTCTGCGCCCGGGCCGACACCCTGGTGTCGAGGCCCTCGATCTCGGCCCAGATCTGCTCCAGGCCGAAGACCGCGCGGGCCGCGGTGTGGGTGCGGGCGATCTCCTCGTACGTCGCGCCGGTCTCCTCCCGCAGGCGGAAGGCGAAGGTGCAGCCGCCGCGGTTGATCGTGTCGTTCACGATCAGGGTGGTGATGATCTCCCGGCGCAGGGCGTGGGCGTCGATCGCCTCGGCGAAGCGGGCCCGTAGGGCGCTCGGGAAGTACTCCTGGAGGGCGGTGCGGAAGTACGGGTCGTCGGGCAGCTCGGTGGCGAGCAGCTCGTCGGCCAGGGTGATCTTGGTGTAGGCGAGCAGGACGGACAGCTCGGGCTGGGAGAGCCCGCGGCCGTTCTGCTGGCGCTCGCGGATCTGCCGCTCGGTGGGCAGGAACTCCAGCGCCCGGTCGAGCCGGCCGTCCGCCTCCAGGCGGTTGATCATCCGGGAGTGCACGTTGACCATGCTGACGGCCTGCGCGACGGCGTTGGCCAGCACCACGTTCTGCGCGTAGTTGTTGCGCAGCACCAGGTGGCCGACCTCGTCGGTCATCTCGGCGAGCAGCTTGTTGCGCTGCTTGACGGTCATGTCGCCGTCGGCGACGACCTGGTTGAGCAGGATCTTGATGTTCACCTCGTGGTCCGAGGTGTCGACGCCGGCCGAGTTGTCGATGGCGTCGGTGTTGATCCAGCCGCCGGTCTGCTCGGGGCCGCCGGACGCCGCGAACTCGATCCGGCCCAGCTGGGTGCAGCCGAGGTTGCCGCCCTCGCCGATGACCCGGGCGCGGACGTCGCTGCCGTTGACCCGGATGGCGTCGTTGGCCTTGTCGCCGACCTCGGCGTTGGTCTCGGTGGAGGCCTTGACGTAGGTGCCGATGCCGCCGTTCCAGAACAGGTCGACGGGCGACTGCAGGATCGCCTTCATCAGCTCGGCCGGGGTGAGCCGGGCCTGCGCGATGCCGAGCACGGCCCGCGCCTGCGAGCTGAGCTGGATCGACTTGGCGCTGCGCGGGAACACGCCGCCGCCGGTGGAGACCAGCGACTTGTCGTAGTCGTCCCAGGAGCTGCGCGGCAGGTCGAAGAGCCGGCGCCGCTCGGCGTAGGAGACGGCCGCGTCCGGGTTCGGGTCGAGGAAGATGTGCCGGTGGTCGAAGGCGGCGACCAGGCGGATGTGCTCGCTGAGCAGCATGCCGTTGCCGAACACGTCACCGGACATGTCGCCGATGCCGACGACCGTGAAGTCCTCGCTCTGGGTGTCGTGGCCCAGCTCGCGGAAGTTGCGCTTGACCGACTCCCAGGCACCGCGGGCGGTGATGCCCATGCCCTTGTGGTCGTAGCCGGCCGAGCCGCCGGAGGCGAAGGCGTCGCCCAGCCAGAAGCCGTACGACTCGGCGACGCCGTTGGCGATGTCCGAGAAGGTCGCGGTGCCCTTGTCGGCGGCGACCACCAGGTAGGTGTCGTCCTCGTCGTGGCGGACCACGTCGGCGGGGTGGACGACCTCGCCGGCCTTGAGGTTGTCGGTGATGTCGAGCAGCGCCGAGATGAAGGTCTTGTACGAGGAGATGCCCTCGGCCAGCCAGGCGTCGCGGTCCACCGAGGGGTCCGGCAGCTGCTTGGCGACGAACCCGCCCTTGGCGCCGACCGGGACGATGACGGTGTTCTTCACCATCTGGGCCTTGACCAGGCCGAGGATCTCGGTGCGGAAGTCCTCGCGCCGGTCGGACCAGCGCAGCCCGCCGCGGGCGACCTTGCCGAAGCGCAGGTGCACGCCCTCGACCTGCGGGGAGTAGACCCAGATCTCGAACGCCGGGCGCGGGGCCGGCAGGTCCGGGATCGCCTGGGGGTCGAACTTCATCGAGACGTAGCGGTGCCAGTCGCCGGTCTCGCTGGAGTGCTGGAAGAAGTTGGTGCGCAGGGTCGCCTGGATGAGGTGCAGGAAGGAGCGCAGGATGCGGTCCTCGTCCAGCGAGACCACCTCGTCGAGGGCGCCGGACAGCTCCTCGACGATGCCCTCGGTCAGCTCCAGCGCGCCCAGCTGGTGGCTGGGGCTCAGCCGGGCCTCGAAGAGGTTGACCAGCAGGCGGGTGGTGTGGGCGTTGTTGCGGAGCGCGTCCTCCATGTAGTCCTGGGAGAACGTGCTGCCGGCCTGGCGCAGGTACTTGGCGTAGGCGCGCAGCATCATCGCCTGGCGCCAGGTGAGCCCGGCGGTGAGCACGAGGCCGTTGAAGCCGTCGTTCTCGGCCTGGCCGGTCCAGGTGGCGGCGAAGGCCTCCTGGACGCGCTCGCGGGCCTCGTCGGTCAGCTCGGTGCCCTCGCGCAGCCGCAGGCCGAAGTCGTAGACCCAGGCGGTGCTGTGGTCCGAGCGGGTCAGCGCGTACGGGTG
Organism: Kitasatospora sp. NPDC057015; assembly: GCF_042673745.1. NCBI lineage: Bacteria > Bacillati > Actinomycetota > Actinomycetes > Kitasatosporales > Streptomycetaceae > Kitasatospora > Kitasatospora sp. NPDC057015. The sequence continues at coordinate 30,928 of NZ_JBHUSG010000009.1, read as the reverse complement.
CTCGTCGAGCACCTCGACGCCCAGGCGCTGCAGGACGGGCAGGACCTCGGTCAGCGAGATCGGGCCGCCGACCCGGTAGATCTTGAAGCGGCGCTCGTCGTCGCCCGCGCCGACCGGCTGGTACAGGTTCAGGCGGAAGTCGCCCTCGCCGGCCAGCGACTCGATCTGCTTGAGGTCGGCGACGGCGGTGCGCGCGGTGAAGTCGGCGCGGTAGCCGTCGGGGAAGGCGTTGGCGTACCTGCGGGACAGGTCCGCGGCCCGCTCCTCGCCCAGCTCGATGTGCAGCTGGTCGTTGAAGCCGTCCATCCAGAACCGGGCGGCCTCGGCGAGCTTGCCCTCGATCCGCTCGACCTCGGCGTCCGACAGGTGCGGCAGCTCGCTGCCGGGGGTGACCCGGACGACGAAGTGCAGGCGGGTCAGCACCGACTCGGTGGCGTACACCGTGTAGTCGATCGCGGCGCCGTTCAGCTCCTGCATCAGGATGTCCATCAGGCGCAGCCTGATGCGGGTGGTGTAGCGGTCGCGCGGCAGGTAGACCAGCGCGGAGAAGTACCGGCCGTACTCGTCCTGGCGCAGGAACAGCCGCAGCCGGCGGCGCTCCTGCAGGTAGAGCACGCTGGTGGCGATCTGGAGCAGTTCCTCGGCGGGGGTCTGGAAGATCTCGTCGCGGGGGAAGGTCTCCAGGATCTGGAGCAGGTCGCGGCCGTCGTGGCTGTCGCTGGAGAAGCCGGAGGCGCTCACCACGTCCTGCACCTTGCGGCGCACGACCGGGATCCGGGAGACCGACTCGGTGTACGCGGCGGCGGAGAACAGGCCGAGGAAGCGGCGCTCGCCGATCACCTCGCCGTTGGCGTCGAACCGCTTCACGCCGACGTAGTCGAGGTAGGCGGGGCGGTGCACGGTGGCCCGGCTGTTCGCCTTGGTGAGGACGAGCAGCTTCTTCTCGTGCGCCTTGGCGCGGACCGGCGCGGAGAGCCGGCCGAAGGCCTCGCTGACCGGGTGGTGGTCGGTGTCGTGGCTGAGCGGGTCGGAGCGCAGGATGCCCAGGCCGGTGCCGGCGACGGCCCGCAGGACCTCCTCGCCCTCGTGCTCGACCAGGTCGTACTCGCGGTAGCCGAGGAAGGTGAAGTGGTCGTCGGCGAGCCAGCGCATCAGCTCCCAGGCCTCGCCGACCTCCTGCTCGGGCAGGTGCGCCGGGGGCTCCTCGGCGAGCTCGTCGGCCAGTCTCAGCGCCGACTCGCGCATCTTCGACCAGTCCTCGACGACCTCGCGGACGTCACCGAGGACGCGGCGCAGGTCGGACTCGATGGCGCGGAGGTCCTCGCGGTCCGTCTCGCGGTCGATCTCGATGTGCATCCAGGACTCGACCACGGCGTCGGCGGGCCATTCGGCGCCGGCGGCCTGGCTGCGCGAGCAGGCGTCGATGTCCAGGATCTCCAGCAGCCTGCCGGTGATGTCACGGCGGACGACCAGCTGGGGGTGGATCACCACGTGGATCGCGCGGTCCTGGCGGGACAGCTCGTTGGTCACCGAGTCGACCAGGAAGGACATGTCGTCGGTGACGACCTCGACCACGGTGTGGCCGCAGGACCAGCCGTTCTCCTCGACGCTCGGGGTGTGCACCCGGACCTCGGCGGTCCCCTGGGGCCGCTTGAGCCCGAGGCGGTAGTGCGAGGCGGCGGCCCCGTACACGTCGACCGGGTCCCGGCTGAGCAGGTCCTCGGGGGCGGTGTGGAGGTAGTAGTGGTGCAGGTACGCGGTCAGAGCACCGTTGCTCAGACCCTCCCCTGGCGCCGCTCCCCCCACCTGGCTGTTCTCAGCGGCTGCTGCTGCCTTGGTGAGCAGTTCGGCCTTGGCTGCGTCCAGCTTGGTCTGCATGGCTGTTTGGCTCCTGTCGCGCGCCGTTGCGTGACTCGGTGGTGTGTGGGTGTGCACCGCCGGGCCACGTCCGCAATCCTGCCGCACCTTCCGACTGAAAGGCGTTCATGGCACGCATGAAATGCCCGTCAGCCGGGTAAGAGACGGTGTTTTGGCCTGCGGAGCCAACCCGACGACGTCAGTCAGCCTAACCGGAGGAAACGAAGGTGTCAGGGGACAGGTAGGCACAATCCCGCAGGAAGACCGGTCCGTCCTGGACACCTTGTCCAAAGGCCCGCCGCGGACCGGCGCCGGTCCGACCGGCCGCCGCCGGGGGTTCAGCCGCCGGCCACCCGGCGCTCAGCCCATGTGCGGGTAGCGGTACTCGGCCGGCGCCACGAAGGTCTCCTTGATCGAGCGCGCCGAGGTCCAGCGCAGCAGGTTCTGCGCCGCGCCGGCCTTGTCGTTGGTGCCGGACGCCCGTCCGCCGCCGAACGGCTGCTGCCCCACCACCGCGCCGGTCGGCTTGTCATTGACGTACACGTTGCCCGCCGCGAACCGCAGCTCCTCCAGCGCCTGGGCGACGGCGAACCTGTCCCGCGCCATCACCGCGCCGGTCAGGCCGTACGCGGCGCCCGCGTCGACCCGGCGCAGCACGTCGTCCCAGCGGGCGTCCTCGTACACGTGCACCGCGAGGATCGGCCCGAAGTACTCGGTCCGGAAGATCTCGTTGCGGTGGTCGGCCGACACCAGCACGGTCGGGCGGACGAACCAGCCGATGGCGTCGTCGTACTGCCCGCCCGCCGCCAGCTCCACGGTCGGGTCCTGCACGGCCCGGTCGATGGCCCCCCTGTTCCGCTCGAAGGCCCGCCGGTCGATCAGGGCGCCCATGAAGTTGCTGAGGTCGGAGACGTCGCCGACGGTGATCGCGTCCACCTCGGCCAGGAACTCGTCCTTGATCCGCTGCCAGAGGCTGCGCGGCAGGTAGGCCCGGGAGAGCGCCGAGCACTTCTGGCCCTGGTACTCGAAGGCGCCGCGGATCAGCGCGGTCCGCAGGGCGTCCGGGTCGGCGGAGCGGTGCGCGAGCAGGAAGTCCTTGCCGCCGGTCTCGCCGACGATCCGCGGGTAGGTCCGGTAGCCGGCGATGTTGGCGCCGACGGCCTTCCACAGCGACTGGAAGGTGGCGGTCGAGCCGGTGAAGTGCAGCCCGGCCAGGGCGGGGTCGGCCAGCGCCACCTGCGACACCTGCACGCCGTCCCCGGTCACCATGTTGATCACGCCGGGCGGCAGTCCGGCCTCCTCCAGCACCCGCATCAGGTAGTGGGCGGAGAGCGTCTGGGCGGGCGCCGGCTTCCAGACCACGGTGTTGCCCATCAGGGCGGGCGCGGTCGGCAGGTTGCCGGCGATGGCGGTGAAGTTGAACGGCGTGACCGCGTAGACGAAGCCCTCCAGCGGCCGGTGGTCGGTGCGGTTCCACTGGCCCGGCGAGGAGAGCGGCTGGTCGGCCAGGATCTGCCGGGCGAAGTGCACGTTGAACCGCCAGAAGTCGACCAGCTCGCAGGGTGCGTCGATCTCGGCCTGCTGCGCCGTCTTGGACTGCCCGAGCATGGTGGCCGCCGCGACGGTCTCCCGCCACGGGCCGGCCAGCAGCTCGGCCGCGCGCAGGAACACCGCCGCCCGGTCGTCGAAGGAGAGCGAGCGCCAGCGCGGCCCGGCGGCCAGCGCCGCGTCCACCGCGAGGCGGGCGTCCTCCCGAGTGGCGTTGCCGAGCACCCCCAGCTTGGCCGCGTGGTGGTGCGGCTGGACGACGTCGATCCGCTCGCCGCCGCCGAACCGCTGCTCACCCGCGACGGTCATCGGCAGCGGGATCGCCTCGGCCGCCAGCTCGTCCAGTCTCCGCTCCAGCCGGGCCCGCTCGGGGCTGCCCGGCGCGTAGCCGTGCACCGGTTCGTTGACCGGGGTCGGGACCTGGGTCACTGCGTCGATGGGCATGCTGGCTCCGCTCGTTCCGGTACGCGCCGTGGATGGCGTTCGTCCCAGACTGACCAGTTCCGCACCGTTCGCGCCGGTCTGACACGCCCTCGGCCGCGTGGCGCCCGACACGCCGTCAGACCGGGGCCCTCCGCCCGGCCGGCCGGATCAGGCCGTCAGCCGGCCGGCCAGCTCGACCGCCTCCGCCAGGGTGTCCACCACCGGGACCCCGACCGGCTCCAGCTTCTCGCGGGTGTGCGAGCCGCCGGTGTAGAGCACCGCGTGGGCGCCGACGCTCAGTGCGGCCCGGGCGTCGTCGGCGGCGTCGCCGATCAGCACGGTGCGGGCCGGGTCCACCCGCTCCCCGAGCGCCGCCAGGTGCCGGGAGAGGTAGCCCGCCTTCTGGCCGCCCGAGGGCCCGCTGCGGCCGTCGACCCGGGCGAAGTGCCCGCTGATCCCGAACCGCTCGACCACCGGCACCAGCCGGTCGTGCTCGTACATCGACAGCAGCGACTGGCTGTGGCCGGCCTCGCCCCAGGAGCTCAGCAGCCCGAGCGCACCCTCGGTCAGCCCGCAGGTCGGGCTCAGCTCGTGGTAGCGGTCGTGGAACGCGTCGTCGAGCAGGATCCACTCCGCGTCGCTGGGCAGCCGTCCGAGCAGCCGCTCGTAGAACCGCGGGATCGGGATCTCGTACTGCTCCCGGTACTCCTGCAGGCTCAGCGGCGCGATGCCGAGGGTCGCGAAGGCGGCGTTGCTCGCGCCGAGCACCGCCTCCATGTCGTGGAAGAGCGTGCCGTTCCAGTCCCAGACGATGTGAGTGCGCACCTCGGAACGGTAACCGGAGCGCCCGGCCGACCGGAAGTCCCGGCGGCGGACCCCGGCGCGGACCCGGGCCCGACCGGCCGTGGCGGAGCCGGGGCTCAGGCCAGCAGGGCCGGGATCTCCTGGGTGGCGAACCAGAGCAGGTCGTGGTCCTCGGCGCCGTCCACGGTGAACTGGGCGTCCTGGTCGCCCGCGTCGGCGGCGGTGATCGCGGCCACCGCGGCGGCGACGTCCTCGACCACGTCCCCGTCGGCCGGGTCCGCGTGCACGGCGGCGGCCTTCGCCAGCGGCACCGGCCCGGTCAGCACGATCCGGCCGAGCGAGGCCTGGTCCTGGTACTCGTCGCCGGGGTACGGCCGCACCGCCGCGTCCGGCACGTCCAGGGCCAGCACCACGCGTCGGCGCGGAGCGTCGGGGTCGACGGCGAGCAGCCGCAGCGAGGACTGGGCGGCCCGGTTCAGCGCCGCGTACTCCAGCTCCTCCAGGTCCTCGCTGACGTACCACTCGCGCAGCGCGGGGGTCACGGCGTACGCCGCCGACTGCTCCAGCGCGCCGCCCGGATGCGCCGCCGCCAGGCCGTTCAGGGTGGTGGGCACGTACACGCGCATCGGGGCACTCTCCAGGTCTTCGTACGGCACGGCCTTCGGACGGCTACGACAGAGAATACGGCGCCCGTGATCGCCGGTTCATCCCGTTCGCCCGCGCGGAACCCCCGGGCGCCCGCCACCCGCCCCCGGCCGGGCCCCCGGCGCTCAGTGCACCCCGGCCAGCGCGGCCCGGCTGGTGCGCAGCGCGGTCTCCAGCACGGCGCCGCGACGGGCCGGGTCCATCATGTTGGGGCCCATCACCGCGAGGTCCTCCAGCGTCGGCGCGAGCAGCTGCACCCGGATGCCGGCGGACCGCAGTTGCCGGGCCTCGCGCAGCAGCTGGCGGGTCACCGAGCGCCGGTAGCGGCTCACCAGCTGCGCCAGCACGCCCCGCGGGCGGTCCCGCTCGCGCCACTCCCGCAGCGCCGACAGCGTCCCCCGGCCGGGCTCGGCCGGGCCGCGCGGGTGCAGTCGCAGCGCCATCGGGGCGAGCACGTACACCTCGTCCAGGCCGCGCCCGAGCATCAGGTCGGCGTTGGTGGCCGACCAGCAGCCGCCGTCCACGTAGGGGCTGCCCGCCACCTCCACCGGGGCGAACCAGCCCGGGATCGCGCAGGAGGCCATCACCGCCTCCGCCGTCTCGACGGGCGGCGCGCCGGGGTCGCCGAAGACCACCCGGCGGCCGGTGCGGTAGTCGACCGCCACCACCCGCAGGGCCGTGTCCTGCGGCCGGCCGCCCGGGCCGGCCAGCGAGCGGACCAACTCGCCCACCGGCGCCACCGAGCCGCGCCCGGTGGGCACCACCGCCGACACCATGGTCAGCCAGGGGTACTCGCGCGGGTGCCGGACGGCGTCCCGCAGCAGGCCGGGCGAGCCGATGCCGGCCCGGGGCCGGGGCGGCAGGGCGCCGCCGACCGCCGTCTCGTAGTCGAAGTCCACCCCGGCCAGCGGCCCGCTGGTGATCGGCAGGCCGCGCTGGTGGTCGCGCAGTTCCTCCGCACGGACGCCGCCGGCCAGCAGGGCGCCCAGGATGGACCCGGCCGAGGTCCCGAGGAGCACCTCGGCCCGGCCGGACCGGTGCCCGGTCGCCTCCTCGACGGCGCAGAGCGCGCCGATCGTCCAGGCCGCGCCGAGCATGCCGCCACCGCCGAGGACCAGACCGCGCCTGACCGCGCCCGCGGCGGGCGCCGCCGCCCTGCCGTCGCTCGTCGAAGCCTGCGTCACCATCGCCAGCCGCCCCTCGTCTCCGCGGGCTCCCGGCGGGGCCCCGTCCCGATCCTCCGCGCTACCGGCGGGTAGTATCCCCGCCACGCTCGACCCGACCCACAGAATTCACAGGCCGGGCCGTCCCCCTTCGAGGCCTCTCCCCGGGTGCGGGGCGTCAACCGGGCGCCGGGGCGAACCACGGCCGGCCCCGGCGGTGCCAGGCGTGCTCACCCGGATAGGTGACACCGGGGCGGGCCCGCCCGGCCCCCGCCGGGCCGCTCTCGCCCGCCTCCCGGGAGCCGATACCAAGGCTGCGGCCAGGTTGCGACGGGGCCGCGCCCGGCGTGAGCCGAGCCCGGCCCGCCCTTCCTGCCCGAACCGGGGGTACCGCGCATGATCGAGTCCACCGCCACCCAGTACGGCGCCGGCCGGCCCACCGGCGCCCCGCAGCACATCGCCGCCCCGCACGGCGCCGGCCAGCACGGCGCGGTCCGGCACGCCCGCCCGCTGCCGCCCGCCGTCCGCACCCCGCGGATCCGGCCCCTCGCCCAGCACCACGAGGCCCGCCGCCACGGGATCGCCGGGCCCGCCGCCGGGCCCGCCGCCACTCAGCAGGCGCCGCACCACACCGCTCACCCGCACCCGCACCCGCACCCGCCCGCCGGTCCGCGCCTGCCCCGCCACCCGCGAGCCGCCTGCGCACCGGCCCCGCACGGCTCCCCCGACTCTCCCGGCGGTCCGGGCTCCCCGGACGGCGGCGTCGAGCGGGCCCTGCGCGCGGAGCTGGCCGGCCGCTTCGCCCTGCGGCTGGTCGAGGTGCTCGCCGGCGTCCGCCCGGCCGGCCAGCTCCAGCGCCACACCACCCTGGACGGCTACGGCCGGCTCACCGCACTCGTCCGCTCGGGGCCGCTGCGCCCGCGCGGCCACGCCGCGGCCCGCCCGCGGCTGGGCCGGGTCCACCACGGCGCGCCCTCCGGCGGCGTGCTGGAGGCGTGCGTCCGGGTGGAGCTCGGCGCCCGCCAGTGCGTGGTGGCGTTCCGGTTGGAGCGGCACCGCCGGACCGGCCAGTGGCAGTGCGCCACCGTCGAGAGCCGCTGAGCGGGCCCGCCCTCGAAGCACCGGGCCCGGCCCGGGCCGAGCCCCGAGCGGGCGCCATGGGCGCGGCCCGGGCACGGCGAAGGGCGCCGCCCCGGATCGGGGGCGGCGCCCTTCCTGCCGGCCTGGGCCGGCGGCCGTTGCTCAGGCCTTGCGGCGGCGACCCTTGGTCGACTTGGCGGCCTTGCGGCGCTCGGCCCGGGTGAGGCCGTCGCCCTCGTCCTCCGGCGCGAGGTCCTCGAAGTCGCCCTCGATCACGGTGTCGTCACCGTCGACCGTCGGCGCGGTGTAGTGCAGCCGCTGCGGCTTCGGCGCCTCCAGGCCCTTGGCCCGGATCTCCGGCCGGCTCTCCTTCTCCAGCGAGATCTCGCCGTCGCCGTCCGCGACCGGGACCTCCTCGACCTGCTGCTCGACCTGGACCTCCAGGTTGAACAGGTAGCCGACGGACTCCTCCTTGATCCCCTCCATCATGGCGGTGAACATGTCGAAGCCCTCGCGCTGGTACTCGACCAGCGGGTCGCGCTGGGCCATCGCCCGCAGGCCGATGCCCTCCTGCAGGTAGTCCATCTCGTAGAGGTGCTCGCGCCAGCGGCGGTCCAGCACCGAGAGCACCACGCGGCGCTCCAGCTCACGCATGATCTCCGCGCCGAGCTGGTCCTCGCGGGCGCCGTACTGGCCCTGGATGTCCTCCTGGACGGCCCGGACGAGGAACTCGGAGGTCAGGCCCGCGGGGCCGCCGGCCTCCTCCTCCAGCTCCTCCAGGTCGAGGGTGACCGGGTAGAGCTGCTTGAGGGCGGTCCACAGCTTGTCGAGGTCCCAGTCGTCCTCGAAGCCCTCACCGGTCGCGGCCTTCACGTAGGCCTCGACGGTGTCGTCCATGAAGTGGCCGATCTGCTCCTGGAGGTCCTCGCCCTCCAGGACGCGGCGGCGCTCGCCGTAGATGACCTCGCGCTGGCGGTTCAGCACCTCGTCGTACTTCAGGACGTTCTTGCGGATCTCGAAGTTCTGCTGCTCGACCTGGGTCTGGGCCGAGGCGATCGCCCGCGTCACCATCTTGGACTCGATCGGCACGTCCTCCGGCACGTTGGCCATCGACAGCACGCGCTCGACCATGCCGGCCTTGAACAGGCGCATCAGGTCGTCACCCAGCGAGAGGTAGAACCGGGACTCGCCCGGGTCGCCCTGACGGCCGGAGCGGCCGCGCAGCTGGTTGTCGATCCGGCGGGACTCGTGCCGCTCGGTGCCCAGCACGTACAGGCCGCCGGCCTCGCGGACCTCGTCCTGCTCGGCCTTGACGGAGGCCTTCGCCTTCTCCAGGGCCTCCGGGAAGGCCGCCTCGTACTCCTCCGGCGTGTCCGTCGGGGTGAGGCCGCGCTGCGCGAGCTCGGCCGCCGCGAGGTGGTCGGAGTTGCCGCCGAGCATGATGTCGGTACCGCGGCCGGCCATGTTGGTGGCGACGGTGACGGCGCCCTTGCGGCCGGCCTGGGCGACGATCTGCGCCTCGCGCTCGTGGTGCTTGGCGTTCAGCACCTCGTGCGGGATGCCGCGCTTGCGCAGCTCCTGGGACAGGTACTCGGACTTCTCGACCGAGACGGTGCCGACCAGGACGGGCTGGCCCTTCTCGTGCTTCTCCGCGATGTCCTCGACCACCGCGGCGAACTTCGCCGGCTCCGACTTGTAGATCAGGTCGGGCTGGTCGATCCGGCGCGGATCCTTGTTGGTGGGGATCGGCACCACGCCGAGCTTGTAGATCTGGTGGAACTCGGCGGCCTCGGTGGTGCCGGTACCGGTCATGCCCGAGAGCTTGTCGTACAGGCGGAAGAAGTTCTGCAGGGTGATGGTGGCCAGCGTCTGGTTCTCGTTCTGGACCTCCACCCCCTCCTTGGCCTCGATCGCCTGGTGCATGCCCTCGTTGTAGCGGCGGCCGGCCAGGATGCGGCCGGTGTGCTCGTCGACGATCATGACTTCGCCGTTCATGACGACGTAGTCCTTGTCCGCCTTGTAGAGCTCCTTGGCCTTGATGGCGTTGTTCAGGAACCCGACCAGCGGGGTGTTGACCGACTCGTAGAGGTTGTCGATGCCGAGGTAGTCCTCGACCCGCGACACGCCCTCCTCCAGGACGCCGACGGTGCGCTTCTTCTCGTCGACCTCGTAGTCGCGGTCGATCTTGAGGCGCTGCACCAGCTTGGCGAAGTCGGCGTACCACTTGGTCGCCTGGTCGGCCGGGCCGGAGATGATCAGCGGGGTACGGGCCTCGTCGATCAGGATCGAGTCGACCTCGTCGACCACCGCGAAGTTGTGGCCGCGCTGGACGAGTTCGTCCTTCGACCAGGCCATGTTGTCGCGCAGGTAGTCGAAGCCGAACTCGTTGTTGGTGCCGTACGTGATGTCCATCCCGTACTGGCGCTTGCGCTCGGCGGGCGTCATGCTGCCCAGCACCACGCCGACCTCCAGGCCGAGGAAGCGGTGCACCCGGCCCATCCACTCCGAGTCGCGCTCGGCGAGGTAGTCGTTGGTGGTGATGAGGTGAACGCCCTTGCCGGTAAGCGCGTTCAGGTACGTCGGGAGCGTGCCGACGAGGGTCTTGCCCTCACCGGTGCGCATCTCGGCGACGTAACCGAGGTGCAGCGCGGCGCCGCCCATGATCTGGACGTCGTAGTGCCGCTGGCCGAGCACCCGCTTCGCGGCCTCACGGACGGTGGCGAACGCCTCGGGCAGGAGGTCGTCAAGGGTCTCACCGTCGGCGAGCCGCTGCTTGTACTCGTCGGTGAGCGCACGCAGCTCGGCGTCCGTGAGGTTGGCGAAGTCCTCTTCGATGGAGTTGACCTGGGCGGCAATCCGCTGCAGCTTGCGAAGGATCTTGCCTTCGCCGGCGCGCAGGATCTTGTCGAAGACGGACACTAGAGCGGGCTCCTTGCCTGTATTGGCACTGGACGACTGCACGGGGGGTCCACCCCACCGCACGGGCCATCGTATGCGAGGAGTCCAATGCCCCGGGAGGTGCGTCAGCACGCTATTCCCGTGTCACCCCTGAGAGCACTTCCCCCGATAGCCCTGCCTACCGGGTCAAACCGGTCATCGGACCGGCCGGTTGTCGGTGCCGCGCCCTACGCTGCCAGGCATGACCGTCACCACGCTGACCGCTGACGAGGCCCGCCGGATCGCGCTGCGCGCGCAGGGGTTCCTCGGGGCGCCGGACCGCCGGGGCGGGGTCCGCGGGGTGCTGCGGCACCTGGGCGCCGTCCAGCTGGACACCATCTCCGTGCTCGCCCGCTCGCACGAACTGATCCCGTACGCCCGGCTCGGCGCGGTCGGCCGGCCCGCCGTCGAGGCCGCCTACTGGGGTGGCGGGTCGAGCTTCGAGTACTGGTCGCACGCGGCCTGCGTGCTGCCGGTCGAGGAGTGGCCGCTGTTCGCCTTCCGGCGCCGCCGTTACCGCGACCGCGGCAACCTCTGGGGGCACCAGGTGACCCCGCAGACGTACCGGTACGTGCTGGACAAGCTCCGCGCCGAGGGCCCGCTGACCTCCACCGAGCTGGGCGGCGCCAAGCGCACGGCCGAGTGGTGGGACTGGTCCGACACGAAGATCGCGGTGGAGCGTGCGCTGGCCTTCGGCGACGTGGTCTGCACCGAGCGGCGCAGCTGGAAGCGGGTCTACGAGCTGGCCGAACGGGCCGTCCCCGCCGAGCTGTTCGGCCGCGACCCGGACGACCTCAGCTGCCTGCGGACCCTGGTCGCGCAGTCCGGCGCCGCCCTCGGGGTGGCGACCAGGGCGGATCTGGCGGACTACCACCGGCTGCGGGCCGAGCAGGTGGACGCCGCCCTGGCCGACTCCGGCCTGGTGCCGGTGGAGGTGGCCGGCTGGGGCCCGCAGGGTGCGCCGGCCGCGGCCTGGGCCGACCCCGCGGCGCTCGCCGCCGTACCGCGCGGGCGCCACCGCACCACCCTGCTCTCGCCGTTCGACTCGCTGGTGTGGGACCGCGCCCGGACCGAGCGGATCTTCGGCATGGCGCACCGGCTGGAGGCGTACACGCCCCGGCACAAGCGGGTGCACGGGTACTTCGCGATGCCGCTGCTGACCGGCGGCCGGCTGGTGGGCCGGGTCGACCCGGCCCGCGAGGGAAGGACCCTGGTGGCCCGTCAGATCTCGCTGGACGCAGCGCGCCACGTCGAGCCGCTGGCCCGCGCGCTGCGCGAGGCGGCCGACTGGGTGGGCTGCACCGACGTCCGGGTGGAGCTGCTCGACGACGAGTCGCTGCGCCCGGCCCTGGAGAAGTCGCTGGGCGGCTGACCGGGCGCCCGGGGCCTCACCCTATTTCGAGGATCTTCTCCCGCATCGCGTAGACCACGGCCTCCATCCGGGAGTGCAGCTGCAGCTTCTCCAGGATGTTCCGGACGTGGTTCTTCACGGTGTTCTCGCTGATGAAGAGCTCCTTGGCGATCTCCCGGTTGTTCATCCCGGTCGCCACCAGCTTGAGCACCTCCAGCTCCCGGTCGGTGAGCCGGGGGGCGGGCACCAGGTCACGGTCGTCGGACCGCCGCTGGATCATCGACTTGAACTCGGTCAGCAGTTTGGAGGCCATCGAGGGGCTGATCTGCGACTGGCCGTCGGCGACCGCGCGGATCGCGGTGGCGACCTCGTCGGTGGAGATCTCCTTGAGGAGGTAGCCGGTCGCGCCGGCCTTGATGGCCTCGTAGAGGTCGGCTTCCTCGTCGCTGATCGTCAGCATGATGATCTTGGCGCTGGGCACCACGTCCTTGATCGCGGTGCAGGCCTCGATCCCGCTGCGGCGCGGCATCCGGACGTCCATCAGGATGATGTCCGGCAGCAGGTCTGCGGCCTTCAGCACCGCCTCGGCGCCGTCCCCCGCCTCCCCGATGACCTTGATGTCCTCCTCCTCGGCCAGCACGATCTCCAGGCCGCGGCGGAACAGTGCGTGGTCGTCCACCACCAGGACGCGGATGGGCTCCCCCCGCCGCGGGGAGTAGTCGGACTCCACGGCCTCCCCCGCGCCTGCGGGCCCTCCCGAGACCGGCCCACCGGTGGGCCCCAGCCCGAAGTGATCCCCCATCCGCTCCTCCCCCGTCGCCGGTCGTCGTCGCGCCAATCATTCCACGAATGACGCACTCCCCGATCACACTCCGAGTCGGCCCGGTTCCGCTTCGGTCACGAGGGCGCACGCGCCCGCGCACGCGCCGGCGCACGGGTGACCCCGGCGGCATCGGCCGCCGGGGTCACCCGCGGATCAGCGCCGCGGTCGGTCAGTCCTCGTCGTCGGGACCGCCGATCGCACCTCCGGCGCCACCGGCCTCACCCTCGACGGCACTCCCGTCGGCCTTGAGGTGGATGACTCCGTAGTGGTAGCCGTGCCGGCGGTAGACCACGCTCGGCAGGCCGCTGTCCTTCTCGACGAAGAGGTAGAAGTCGTGGCCGACCAGCTCCATCTCGTAGAGCGCCTGGTCCAGCGCCATCGGCGCGGCGGGGTGCGTCTTCTCGCGGACGACGAGCGGGCCGTCGCCCTCCACCTCCAGGGAACCCATCTTGGTCTTGCGGACCGCCCCGTTGGCGCCGGCCTCGGGCTTCGTGGCCTCCGGCAGGGCCGCGAGCGCGGCGGTCGCCTCGGCGACACTGATCGGGGTACGGCCGTTGCCGCCCTTGTGCACCCGCCGCCGGTCGGCGGACTTCCGCAGCTGCGCGTCGAGCTTCGCCGAGGCCAGGTCGAGGGCCGCGTACGGATCGGCGGCGGCGGCCTCGGCCCGGATCACCGGGCCACGGGTACGGAGAGTGATCTCCACCCGCTCGGACCGGTCGGCCTGCCGCGGGTTGTGCTCCTTGGACACCTCGACGTCGAGGCTGATCACCTTGCCGTCGAACTTCTGGACCTTCTCCAGCTTCTCGGCCACGTGCTCGCGGAACCTCTTGGGCACCTCGGTCTTGCGGCCCTTGACGACGATGTCCACGCAGAACTCCGATCCCTCGTGCTGACGCCGACCCGGATTGACTACCGGATCGGGCTGAGACCCAGCCGGACCAGCCCATTCTCTGCCGGCCCTCCGCGTCGCCGCGGGCGGCGAGCGCGACTGGCCCTCACCTCACTTCCTCCCCACCAGGGACGCTTGAAACCCCCTGGAGCCTCATGGAACACCTCACACGGGGATTTCGCCTCTTCAGCGGGTGGAACGATTCGAACCTAGCGCGGCCGGGCTGGCTGTAAAGCTGTTGCACCCTGCCTACCCCCCTGTGAGTGAAATACGGGTAAACACCTCGACAACTCCACTCGGACGGCTCATTCTGGGCCTCACTCTCCGTGCCCACGAGCGGTCAGGAGGCGTCTTGTCCCTGTTCAGCGAGCTGTTGGGCCTGCTGCTGCCCGTTCCCTGCGCCGGCTGCGGCGCCGGCCGGATCCAGCTGTGCCACTCCTGCCGCGCCCTCCTCACCGGCGCCCGGCCCGCCCCAACCGCCGGCACCGCCGTGTACGCCGCGACGACCTACGCCGACCCGGTCCGCCGGCTGCTGATCGCCCACAAGGAGCGCGGCGCGCTGCCGCTCGCGGCGCCACTGGGCGAGGCGCTGGCCGGAGCCGTCCGCACGGCCCTCGGCCCGGACGGGGGCGGCTGCCCGGTGCTGCTGGTCCCGATGCCCTCCACCCGCGAGTCCGTCCGGGCCCGCGGCCACGACCCCACCCTGCGGCTGGCCCGGGCCGCCGCCCGGGCGCTGCGCCGCGACGGGCGGCCCGCCGCGGTCGCCCCCGTCCTGCGGCACACCCGGCGGGTGGCCGACCAGGCCGGGCTGTCGGCCGCCGAGCGGCGGCTCAACCTGGACGGCGCACTGACCGTACCGGCCCGGCTCGCGGGCCGGCTGGCGCCCTGTCGGCCGACGGCCGGTCACCCGGCGGCGCATCAGCCGACGGACACTCACCCGGCGGCGGGCCGTCCGACGCGCACTCACCCGGCGGCGGGTCACCCGACACCGGGTCAGCCGGCGTCCCGCCGCACAGCCGGCCGGTCACCAGGCCGGGCCCCAGGACGGGCGGCCGGCCGGGCAGCCGGCCGACCGGCACCGTGCCGGCTCGTCCTGGTGGACGACCTGGTCACCACCGGCGCCAGCCTCGCCGAGGCGGCCCGCGCGCTGACCCTCGCCGGAGCCCCGCCGGACGCCTGCGCCACCGTGGCCGCGGCCGCCCTGCACCGCACCCGGGCGGCGGCCCGGCCGGCCCAGGACGGGACCGTCACCCGGGGTAGATGAACGAACTCGCCGTGTACGGCAGGACGAGCTCGCGCCACTGGTTGCCGATCAGCCGGTAGATCTTGCTCTCGGTGGTCTGCACCGCCAGCACCGGCGGCACGCCGCCGTTCTCCCGGCCCTCCGAGGCCGCCACCGTGGCCATGCCCTCGCCGCCCTGCAGCGGGGCGTCGGCGCTCTGCGAGCCGTCCGTGCTGATGTAGTACAGCTGCTGGAGGCGGTCCTTCTCCTTGCCGAGCACCAGCAGCTGGTCGGTGTCCGCCCAGGACACCGAGGCCACCTCGGCCAGCAGGGGCGCCACCGTGCGCAGCCCGGAGATCCGCGCCTGCTGGGTACCGGGAGCGCCGCTGTGCACGACCAGCGCCAGCGCCAGGGTCCGGGCACCGGTCTCGTCCTTCAGGACCAGCGCGACCCGGGCGCCGTCCGAGGAGACCTTGAGGCTCTGCACCGTCCGGCCGCCGAGGTCGTCCACCGGCACGACGACCGCCTTGCCGTCCCGGATCATGTGCACCCGCGGGGCGGGCGCCGTCCGGTCCACCACCCAGAGGTCGCCCCGGCCGTCCCAGCTCGGCGAGGCCAGGCCGTCCTCCGGCTTGGCGGGGTGGCCGGCGCTGGTCAGCACGGCCTGGCCGAGGGCGCTGCCCTCGGTGACGTTCACGGTGTACAGCTGCTGCCCGTCGCCGCTGACGGCGGCGGCCCGCTGGCCGTCCCGGCGCACCGCGACGGTGCCGAGCGGCGTCCGGCCGCCCGGCGCCGGGGCCTTGCCCAGCTCGCCCGGCACCGCCGTGCCCTCGCCCTGGTCGGCGGCGGCCATCAGCTGCCCGGTGTCGTGGCGCTGGTAGTACTGCCTGGTGGCGGTGGACCCGCCGGCCAGGCTGCCGGGCGCGACCTGCTCGGCGAGCGACCTGCTGGTCGAGCAGGCGCCGGTGCCGCTGCGCAGCTCCAGCCGGTCGATCTGGCCCTTGCCCTGGTCGGCGAGGGTGAAGAAGAACTGCGCGGCCATCCGCTGGCAGAGCTGCGGCCGGCCGGCCAGGTCGACGCCCGCGATCTCCACCCGGGCGACCTTGCTGTCGTCGACGGCGACCTGCTGGACGGTGACGCCGTCGAGCGTGGTGGTGACCACCGGCGCGAGCCACTCGGAGGGGCCGGTGGCCAGCGCCTTGGCGGCGGTGGCGAGCGGATCTATTCGCCGCCGCAGGTAGATCGGATCGGCGATCAGCACCTCGCGCGCGCTCGGCAGCGAGGGGTCCGCGGCGGTGTAGAAGAAGCGCGAGAACTGCCGGTAGCTGTTGCGGAAGTTGGTCTGGTTGACCAGCAGGCCGTCCGGCAGCCGGTCGATCCGCCACTCGCCGTTCTCCTTGACGAAGCTGAAGTCCAGCTTCGTCTCCCCGTCGGCGTACCGGTACGAGTGCCGGTCGTCGATCCGGGCCACCTGCGTGCCGGAGGCGGTCAGGGAGGCCGAGGTGTCGCCCTCCCTGAGCTCCGGGCTGCCGCTGACCGTCGGGTCGGTGGCGAGCACCACGATGCCGGCCGCGGCGTTCCAGCGGGCCCCGGCGGCCTCCGTGAGGTACTTGCGGGCGGTGTCGTAGTTCTCCTCGTCCGCGATCGAGGCGTCCAGGAAGCCCGCGAGCAGGCCGCGCGGCTCCTCGCCCTTGTAGGGGGCCACCGGGAAGACCCGCACCTGCAGGTTCTTGTCCGCGGCGCCCTGGGAGAACTCCACCTTGCTGACCGGGCCGGAGTCCGGCATGGCCGCGCAGCCGCCCAGCAGCAGCGAGGCCAGCACGGCCCCGGCCACCGCGGACCGGCGCGGGTCAGCCCTCCTGGTGCTGGTCCTTCGCACGCTGCGACCCCTCCGTGTCCGTCCCGGCCCTGCTGGTCCCGGGCTGCGCCCCGCTGTCGGCGTCCACGCCCACCACGGTGTCCGGCCCGGCCGTGCGCTGCGCGACGGAGGGCCGTGCGACCGTCCGGTCGACGACGATCTGGGCCCCGGTGGCACCGTATCCCGCCCCGGCCGCACTGACGTCCGAGGGGTCCGAGCGAGGTGCCTCGGGTGCCCGGCGGGCGCCCAGGCCGGGGCCGATGCTCAGCACCCCGCCGAGGCCGCTGCCGAAGCCGCTGAGGCCGCCGTCCGGCGTCTCCGGGACGACCGTCGGCTCGCCCGCCGCGGTGAGCGCGGTGGCCCCGGCCGGGCGCGCGGCCCGGCGGTACGGCGTCCCGGTCGAGCCCAGGCCCCGGTTGTTGCGGGAGTCCTCCGGCTCCAGCCGGAACGGCGCGCGGTTGATCTCGCCGCCGCGGGTGCGGGGCATGGTGAGCCGGAAGTGCGAGCCGCCGCCGGGCTCGCCCCAGGCCTGGAGCCAGCCGCCGTGCAGGTGCGCGTCCTCCACCGCGATGGACAGGCCCAGCCCGGTGCCGCCGGTGGTGCGCACCCGGGAGGGGTCGGCCCGCCAGAAGCGGTGGAAGACCCGGGAGGCCTCGCCGGGCTTCAGGCCGATGCCGTAGTCCCGGACGCCGACCGCGACCGCGCCCTCGGCGGAGCCGAGGCGGATCACCACGTCGCGGCCCTCGCCGTGCTCCAGCGCGTTGACCACCAGGTTGCGCAGGATCCGCTCGATCCGCCGGGAGTCGACCTCGGCCACCACCGGCTCGCCGTCGCCGCGGATGACCACCGCGCTGCCCTTGGCCTGGGCCAGCGGATCGGCGGCCTCGACCACCCGCGCGACGATGTCGCGCAGGTCGACGGGCTCGGCGTCCAGGATGGCGGCGCCCGCGTCGAACCGGCTGATCTCCAGCAGGTCGGCGAGCAGCGACTCGAAGCGGTCCAGCTGGCCCTGGAGGAGTTCGGCGGAGCGGGCCGCCATCGGGTCCAGGTCCTCGCGGCTGTCGTAGATCAGGTCGGCGGCCATCCGCACGGTGGTGAGCGGGGTGCGCAGCTCGTGCGAGACGTCGGAGACGAAGCGCCGCTGCACCCGGGACAGCTCCTCCAGCTGGCGGATCTGCGCCTGCAGGCCGTTCGCCATCCGGTTGAAGGAGTCGCCGAGCCGGGCGATGTCGTCCGTGCCGGTGACCTTCATCCGCTCTTCCAGGTGCCCGGCGGCGAGCCGCTCGGAGATCCCGGCGGCCATCCGCACCGGCGTGACCACCTGCCGCACCACCAGCCAGGCGATGCCGACCAGCAGGATCACCACGAACAGGCCGGCGGTGGCCAGGGTCCCGGTGACCAGGTCGAGGGTCTTGCTCTCCTGCTCGAAGGAGAAGACGTAGTACAGCTGGTACTCGATGTCCCCCGGGCCGGTGAACTGCTTGCCGATCGCCAGGCCCGGATCGTGCCGCGGGTCGGCGCCGCCGTCGGCCGAGCGGTCGATGACGGTGGGCTTCTCGAAGGAGGCGCCGGGCTCGGCGGCGACCTGCTCGCGCAGCGCCGTCGGGATGCTGCTCGGCAGGATGTCGCCGGAGTAGCGCGGGCCGAGCAGGTCGGAGCTCTTCGCGGACACGTGGGCGCCGGTGGAGGGCACCATCGCGATCACGGAGTACAGGCCCTGACCGCTGATGGCCAGGTCGGAGACCTGCTTGAGCAGCCAGGTGCCGATCTCGTCGGTGGTCGGGTCGCCGGCGCTGCCCACCTTGGACTTGAGGGCGGCCGCCTCGTTGATCTTCTTCTGCTCGCTCTGGAACCCGCCGCCGGCCTGGCTGCGGGCCGACAGCTTCTTGGTGTCCAGCAGCCCGGCCCTGACCTGGGCGACCACGACGACGCCGAGCACCAGCACCACGGTGACGGACAGCAACAGCGTCGCCGCGACCACGCGCAGCTGGATGGAGCGCCGGTAGAGCGCCGTCACCCGCAGCAGCGGGCGGCGCAGCTGACGCGCCACCATCGCCAGCAGGGCGGCCGGACCGCGCCGGGGCCGGCGGCCCTCGGTCGTGGAGCTCAGCACGTCCCCGCGCAGGGCGGCCTCCCCGTCGGCGTCGGTGCCCGGCGGGGAGTCGTCAGCCTCGTACCTCACGTCAGCTGGGCCCGGCCTTGTAGCCGACGCCCCGCACGGTCACCACGATCTCGGGCCGCTCCGGGTCCTTCTCGATCTTGGACCGCAGGCGCTGGACATGGACGTTCACCAGGCGCGTGTCGGCGGCGTGCCGGTAGCCCCAGACCTGCTCCAGCAGCACCTCACGGGTGAACACCTGCCAGGGCTTGCGGGCCAGCGCGACCAGCAGGTCGAACTCCAGCGGGGTGAGCGGGATGCCCCGGCCCTCCCGCTTGACCGAGTGGCCGGCGACGTCGATCACCAGATCGCCGATCGTCAGCTGCTCGGGCGTCGGCTCCTCGGCCCGCCGCAGCCGGGCCCGCACCCGCGCCACCAGCTCCTTGGGCTTGAACGGCTTGACGACGTAGTCGTCAGCACCCGACTCCAGGCCCACCACGATGTCGACCGTGTCGGTCTTCGCGGTGAGCATGACGATCGGGACGCCGGACTCCGCCCTGATCTGGCGGGCGACGTCGATGCCGTCACGGCCGGGCAGCATCAGGTCCAGCAGGACCAGATCGGGCTTGGTCTCCCGGAACGCGGCTAGTGCCTTGTCCCCATCGGCGACGAAAAACGGCTCAAAACCTTCACCACGCAACACAATGCCGAGCATCTCGGCCAGTGCGGAGTCGTCATCAACGACGAGGACGCGTCCCTTCATGCTTCCATCTTCTCATTACCGGATTGTGACCTGGCCCACAGCAGTGCCATTTCTTCCCTCAGCCCTAGACGAAACACGTGCAAACCGGACGAACAGCGACCCCCCGCAGGTCCAGGGACGCCCGTTGTCGATCAGCAACGGGATACCCCTGGGGCGTGCGCACCCACCATGGCACGATGGGCCGCACAGGACGCCGATCCGGCCTGTGAACCGAGCCCCCTCCCAGGAGCAAGTGATGACCGACACCCCGGGCTGGGCACCGCCCAGCTCGTCCGAGCAGCCCGGCGAGGAAGGCCGGCCGCCGGCCGCCGCACCCGCCACCGTGCCCGGGCAGTCATCACCGCACGCCAGCACGCCGCCCGCCTGGGGCGGCGGCTACGGCGGCCCCCCGCCCGGCGGCCCGCAGCCCTGGGGCGGCGCGCCCGGCGGACAGCCGTGGGGCGGACAGCCCTGGGGCTGGCCGCAGAGCCCCAAGCCCGGCGTCATCCCGCTGCGCCCGCTGGGCGTCGGCGAGATCCTGGACGGCGCGGTGTCCACCGTCCGCCGGCACTGGCGCACCACGCTCGGCATCTCGCTCGGGCTCGCCGCCCTGCAGCAGACGATCATCGTGCTCGTCCAGTGGCAGTCCTACAAGAACCCGGACAGCGTGCTGCCCGCCGTGGCCACCCTCGTCTCGGTGCCGCTGGCCCTGCTGATCGGGGTGGTCGCCACCGCGCTGCTCACCATGGTGGTCAGCCGGGCCATCCTGGGCCGGCCGGTCACGATCGGCGAGGCCTGGCGCGACGCCCGGCCCCGGCTGCTCCAGCTCCTCGGGCTGACCCTGCTCAACGCCCTGATCATGCTCGGGATCGTCCTGCTCGCCGCCGCACCGCTGATCGGTTACCTGGTCGCCACCTCGCCGGACCCGAACCCCGGGCTCGTCGTCCTGCTCGTCCTGGTCGCAATCGCCGGAATCGCGGCGGCCTTCTGGGTCGCGATCCAGCTCGGCCTGGCCGCCCCCGCCCTGATGCTGGAGAAGCAGGGCGTCCGGGCCGCCTTCTCCCGATCCCGCCGACTGGTCCGCGGGTCCTGGTGGCGGGTCTTCGGCATCAGCGCGCTCGCCTGGATCCTGGTCGTCGTGGTCGCAGGGATCATCCAGGCCCCGTTCAGCATCGCCGGCATGGTGATGGCCGGCGACGAGCTCTTCGGCGACTCCGCGGCCGCCGGGTTCGACCCCGGCCTGCCGCCCGCCGCCCTGGTGGTGATCGCCCTCGGCGGCCTGATCAGCGGCACCCTCACCATCCCGGCCAGCGCCGCCATCAACGTGCTGATCTACGTGGACCAGCGGATCCGCCGCGAGGCCCTCGACATCGAGCTGACCCGGGCGGCCGGTCTGGCCGAGCCCGGCCCCGCCGGACCGGCCGACGGCGACCCGGCGGCGGCGAGGCTCTGACCGGATGCCGACCTGGGGGGAGGGGGCGCTGCTGGCCGGCGGCGCCCCGGTCACCGTCCCGCGCGACCCGGCCCGTGACGCCGCCCGGCAGGAGCTGCTCAACCCCGCCTACCACCGGCACGACCCGAGCCTGATCCAGCGGATCGGCGACTGGTTCTTCGAGCAGATCGGCAAGGCCCTGGACGGCGTCGGCACCGCCACCACCGGCACCACCGGGCTGGTGCTGTTCCTGATCGTCGCCGTGGTCCTCGTCGCCGCCGTCTGGTGGCGCCTCGGCGCACCCGGCCGCGCCGCCCGCACCGCCACCGAGCTCTTCGACACCCGGGGCCCGCTCAGCGCCGACGGGTACCGTGCCGAGGCCCGCCGGCACGCGGCGGCCGGCCGCTGGTCCGAGGCCGTCCGCGAACAGATGCGCGCCCTCGTCCGCTCGCTGGAGGAGCGCACCCTGCTCGACCCGCGCCCCGGGCGCACCGCCGACGAGGCGGCGGCCGAAGCCGGCCGGACCCTGCCCCAGCACGCCGCCGCCCTGACCGCGGCCGCCCGCACCTTCGACGCCATCGCCTTCGGCGACCGGCCCGCCGACCAGGGCGCCTACCAGCTGCTGAGCGAGCTCGACCAGGCCCTGGAGCGCACCCGCCCGACCCTCGTCCCGGCCCAGGCCCACGCCCAGTCCCCGGAGGGCGCGACATGACCGGCACCGGCACTCCGACACCGGCCTCCGCCACACCCGCCCCGGCGCTACCGGCCGCACCGGGCCCTGCCGCGTCCTCAGCCGAGCCCCTCGCGGCCCCGGACGCCGGCACCAGCCTGACCCCGACCCGCCGTACCCGCTGGCTCCGCTCCCGCTGGTACCTGCTCTCCGCCGGCATCCTGCTGACCACCGGGGTACTCCTCGCCGCCCTCCAGAGCGGCGAGGACCGGTACCCCCCGCTCGACCCGCGCTCGACCGACCCCGGCGGCACCCACGCCGTCGTCCGCCTCCTGGAAGCACAGGGCCTCGCCGTCGGCACCACCACCGACCCGGGCGCCCCGACCCCGGGCTCCGACACCTTCGTGGTCCCGGATCCCGACCGCTTGGACGCCGGCCAGCTGCGCGCGCTCGCCGCCGCGCACCACGCCCGGCTGGTGCTGATCGCGCCCGGCGGCGAGACCCTCGCGGCCCTGGCCCCGGAGGTCAGCCAGGCCGGCCAGGGCGAGCGACCCGACTACGCCCCGCCCACCGGCACCGCGGCGGCCTGCGCCCTGCCGGACGCCGTCCGGGCCGGCACCGCCCGGCTCGGCGGGTACCTCTACCGGCCCGGCCCGCACGGCGAGGGCTGCTACCCGCGGCACAACGCCTACCCGCTGGTCCTGGCGCCCGGCGGCCCGCGCGGCGACGTCCTGGTCCTCGGCGACGGCTCCTTCCTCACCAACGCCAGGCTCGGCGAGGACGGCAACGCCTCCCTCGCCCTCGGCCTGCTCGGCTCCCAGCCCCGGCTGACCTGGTACCTGCCCGACTACAGCGCCCCCACCCCGGCCGAGCGGCAGACGCAGATCACCGACTTCATCCCGCGGGGCTGGTACTGGGCCGGCCTGCAGCTCGGCGTCGCCGCCCTGCTCGCCGCCGCCTGGCGCGCCCGCCGGCTCGGCCCGGTGGTCAGCGAGAACCTGCCCGTGGTGGTCCGGGCCGCCGAGACCACCGAGGGCCGGGCCCGGCTCTACCGGCGGGCCCGGGCCCGCGGCCGGGCCGCCGAGGCGCTGCGCCGCGCCGCGCTGAACCGGATCGCCCCCGTCCTCGGGATCCCGTCGGTGCACGGCGCACCCGACCCCGTCGCGCTCTGCGCGGCCGTCGCCGAGCGGCTCGCCGGCGACGCCACCGCCGCCGCCGTCCAGTTCCTGCTGTACGGCCCGGCCCCCACCGACGACGCCGCGCTGCTGCGGCTCGCGGACGACCTGGACGCCCTTGAAAGGCAGGTACGACAGCCGTGACCGAGCAGGCCACCGCCACCACCCCCCTCACCGCCACCGGCACGGCGGACGACGACCCCCGTCAGGCGCTCACCGCCCTGCGCGCCGAGATCGCCAAGGCCGTGGTCGGCAACGACGCGGCCGTCACCGGCCTGGTGGTGGCACTGCTCTGCGGCGGCCACGTGCTGCTGGAGGGCGTCCCCGGGGTCGCCAAGACCCTGCTGATCCGCACCCTCTCCACGGCCCTCAGCCTGGAGACCAAGCGGATCCAGTTCACCCCGGACCTGATGCCCGGCGACGTCACCGGCTCGCTCGTCTACGACGCCCGCACCGCCGAGTTCTCCTTCCAGCCCGGCCCGGTCTTCACCAACCTGCTGCTCGCGGACGAGATCAACCGCACCCCGCCCAAGACCCAGGCCGCCCTGCTGGAGGCCATGGAGGAGCACCAGGTCACCGTCGACGGCGTCCCCCGCGCCCTGCCCGTGCCCTTCCTGGTCGCCGCCACCCAGAACCCGGTGGAGTACGAGGGCACCTACCCGCTCCCCGAGGCCCAGCTGGACCGCTTCCTGCTGAAGCTGATCCTGCCGCTGCCCTCCCGGGACCAGGAGTTCCAGGTGCTGGCCCGGCACGCCGCCGGCTTCGACCCGCGCGACCTCGCGGCCGCCGGGGTGCGCCCGGTGGCGGGCCCGGCCGACCTGCTGGCCGCCCGGGCCCGGATCGCGAAGGTCACCGTCTCCCCCGAGGTGCTCGCCTACATCGTCGACCTCTGCCGGGCCACCCGGCAGTCCCCGTCGCTGTCGATGGGGGTCTCCCCGCGCGGGGCCACCGCCCTGCTGAACGCCTCCCGCGCCTGGGCCTGGCTGGCCGGCCGCGACTTCGTCACCCCCGACGACGTCAAGGCCCTCGCCCTGCCCGCCCTGCGGCACCGCGTCCAGTTGCGGGCCGAGGCGGAGATGGAGGGCGTCACCGCCGACTCGGTGATCCAGGCCGTCCTCGCCCAGACCCCCGCTCCGCGCTGACCCGTCGCCACCCCACCACCCCGCCGGCCCCCGCCTGCCGGCGGTCCGCCACCCGCTTGGGAGTCCCCGCATGGCCGTCACCGGGCGCACCGCCCTGCTCGCCGCCCTCGGCGCGCTCGTCGTCGGCCTGCTGCTGCCCTCCTGGGCGGGGATCGGCGTGGTCACCGGGTCCCTGCTGCTGGCCGTGCTCGTCGATCTGCTGCTCGCTGCTCCGGTCCGCCCGCTGCTGATCGACCGCGCCGGGGACACCGCCGTCCGGCTGGGCGAGCCGGCGGCCGTCGAACTGACCGTCACCAACCCCTCCGGCCGCCCGCTCCGGAGCGCCGTCCGGGACGCCTGGCCGCCCTCGGCCTGGCAGCCGGGTACCGCCCTGGCCGCGTCCCGGCACCGACTGCTGGTGCCGCCCGGCGAACGACGCCGGATCACCACCGTGCTCACCCCGACCCGGCGCGGCGATCACCACGCGCACCGGGTGACGGTCCGCTCGCTGGGCCCGCTGGGCCTGGCCGGGCGCCAGGGCTCCCACCGGGTGCCGTGGACGGTCCGCGCGCTGCCGCCGTTCACCAGCCGCAAGCACCTGCCGTCCCGCCTCGCCCGGCTGCGTGAACTGGACGGTCGCACCTCGGTGCTGACCCGCGGCCAGGGCACCGAGTTCGACTCCCTGCGCGAGTACCTGCCGGGCGACGACGTCCGCTCGATCGACTGGCGGGCCAGCGCCCGGCGCCACACCGTGGCCGTCCGCACCTGGCGACCCGAGCGCGACCGGCACATCCTGATCGCCCTCGACACCGGCCGCACCTCCGCCGGCCGGGTCGGCGACGCCCCCCGGCTGGACGCGGCGCTGGACGCCGCGCTGCTCCTCACCGCACTCGCCACCAAGGCCGGCGACCGGGTCGACCTGCTCGCCCACGACGTGCGCCGGCGGGCCTCGGTGGTCGGCCGCTCGGCGTCCGAGATCCTGCCCGCCTTCACCCACGCGATGGCCGTGCTGGAGCCCGCGCTCTTCGAGACCGACATGCGGTCGCTGGTCTCCACCGCCCTGCGGATGGCGCCGCACCGGTCGCTGATCGTCCTCGTCACCGGTCTCGACGCGGCCCCCGTCGAGGACGGCCTGCTGCCCCTGCTGCCGCTGCTGACCAAGCGCCACGAGGTCGTCCTGGCCTCGGTCGCCGACCCGCACCTCGACGCCCTGGCCGCGGGCCGGGGCACCCTCGACGCCGTGTACGCGGCGGCCGCCGCCGAGCAGACCCGGGCCGACCGCCGCCGCACCGCCGAGCACCTCACCAGGCTCGGCGTGACCGTGCTGGACGCCCCGCCCGCCGCCCTGGCCCCGGCCCTCGCCGACGCCTACCTCGCCCTGAAGGCGGCCGGCCGGCTCTGACGGACCTCCCGCGGCACCGGCCGACCGGTGCGGTCGGTGTCCGTGGGACTCCCTCGCCTCGACTGCGCGGGGGTCGTGGCAGTCCCGGCGTGGACACCTTCGGCTACGGCGTCAGCACGATCCTCCCGAAGACCTCACCCGCAGCCATCTTCTGATGCGCCAGTACCGCCTTGTCCAGTGGCAGCACCTCGTGCACCACCGTTTCGATCTCGCCGCGGCCGGCTGCGGCGAACTGCTCGGCGCGCACGGCACGCCGGTCGGCTCGGGTGACGGTGGCCGCACTGAAGGCGGCGAAGGACAACGACTTCTGGAACGCCGCCATGATCCTCGTGCCGAAGTCCGCGGGCGGCTGACCCGCGACGGCGCCCACGGCCACCAGGCGGCCGTTCGGGTTGAGCCTGTCGAAGAACGACGGCATGGCCTCACCGGCCACGACGTCGATGACGACGTCATAGCCCGCGGGAGCCTCCTCCCCTCCGTCTCCGGAGCGGTCCAGCACGTGGCTCGCTCCGAGCCGGCGCAGCCGCTCTCCGCGCTCCACCGACGAGGTCGTGACCGCCACCGCGGCGGCACCACCACGAGCCGCGAGCTGCACCGCCATGATCCCGATACTGCCGGCCGCGCCACGCACCAGGACCCTCTCCCCGGGAGCGAAACGAGCGTGCCGGAGGCCGAAGTGGGCCACCACACCGGAACTGCCGAGCGTCACCGCGTCGACGGCCGACAGGCCACCGGGCAGCGGAACGATCTCCTCGACCGGCACGACGGCCTGTTCGACGTAGCCTCCGCCGGTACCGGTGGAGCCCCACACCCGCCGGCCGATCCACGACGCGTCGACGCCGTCGCCGACCGCGGTCACGGTGCCCGCCACCTCGCCACCCGGGATGTGACCCTCCTTGAAGCCGTAGGCGGCCAGAGCCCCGCTTCGGATCAGGGTGTCGACACCGCCGACGCCCACCGCCTCGGTGGTGATCAGCACCTGCCCGGCAGCGGGTGCGGGGGCCGGCAGGTCGACAACGGCCAGACCCTCGGGGCCGCCGTACGTCTGGATCGCGATCGCCTTCAATGTCGTCTCCACGTTCTCCGGCCGCTCGAGCGCGGCCGTGCTCCGTGCCCGCCACCGATCGCCGCCCGGCGGGACGGGGCTTCGCACCGCGGCCCACGTCGGTCCCGCTCCTGCGCGCCCCGATGATCTCGGCGAGCCCCTACCTTCCGGGACGGTAACGGACGCCCCCGTCCGCTTGGCTAAAGTGAGAGCGGTGACCGACCGTTTGCCTCACAAGCTGCGTTCCGACGCGATGGACAACCGCGACCGCATCCAGGACGCGGCCCGGGCACTGTTCTCGGCCGAGGGCCTGGATGTGCCGATGCGGGAGATCGCTCGGCGGGCCGGGGTGGGACCTGCCACCTTGTACCGTCACTTCCCGACCAAGCAGGTGCTGGTCGCCGAAGCCTTCGCCGACCAGCTGCGCGCATGTCGCACCATCGTCGACGAGGGGTGCGCAGATCCTGATCCGTGGCGCGGCCTGCGCCTGGTGATCGAGCGGATCTGTGAGCTGCACGCACGCGATCGGGGCTTCACCGAAGCCTTCCTGTCGACCCTCCCGGGAGCCCCGGACGCCGCGGGACGTGAGTACACGGTGAAAGCGGTTGCCGGACTCGCCCAGCGAGCCAAGGACGCGGGGCACCTGAGGCCGGACTTCGTTCTGGACGACCTCATCCTCATGCTCATGGCCAACAAGGGGATCCACGCCGCATCCACCGCCACCCGGGTCATGGCCTCCCGACGCTTCGCAGCGCTGGCGATCCAGGCGTTCGAAGCCTGCCCGCACCACGCACCGCTACCGCCGGCGCCACGCCTGGCATCCGCGGCACCGGCCGGCGCCTGACCGCGGGCGCACGGTGTCACGCTCACCGTGCTGACCACCGAGCCGCCCCCTGGGACGGAACACCTGGACTGCTGCCATGACGGAGCCCCTCCCATTCAGCGCGATGCTGGGCCGGTTGCTGCGCCACCGTGAGCTCGGCGTGCCGGAACTCGCCGACCGCGCCGGAGCGTTGCCGTCGGACATCCGGGCGGTGCTCGCCGGGGCACCTCCTGCGGCGGGACTGCTTCGGCGGCTCGCCGCCGCTTCGGGGCTGCACGCCGTCGACCTGTTCGTCCTCGCCGGGATGCCCGTCCCGGACGACCTGGTGCCGTCGGACGCCGCGGCCGCGCGATGGGTGCCGGACATCGCCCAGGACGGAGCGCGACGCCTGTCCGCGGCCCAGTCCCGGCACGTCGCCGAGCCGGCGCGCTCGATGCAGCCGGAACCCCGCAACCACGACTGAGGCCGCCGCCGGGCCGCCCGCTGCCTTCGACCGCAAGGCATGCAGGCAGCGCGCGAAGACCCTAGTAGCGGGGCTTGACCCAGACGTGCACGCCCGCGTGGCCGTCCTCGTCCTCCTCCGCGGGGCCGATCCCGGACCGGTTCTGCCAGTCGGCCACCCCCGCCGCCAGCGCGACCGCCGAGGACTTGTCCCCGTGGAACCCCTCACGGGCCGCCTGGTAGGCGAACCAGCGCTCGACGTGCGCCAGCCAGGCCGACTCGTCCGGCGCGAAGTGCATGGTGAAACGGGGATGCACCCGCAGCCAGTTGATGACCGTCGGCGACTTGTGCGTGAAGTAGTTGTCGCAGATCAGGTGGACTTCGCCGCCCTCGGGCAGCTCCTTGTCCAGCCGGGCCAGGTACTGCCGGAAGGCGACGCCGCGACGGCGGCGGTGCAGCGTCCCGGAGACCCGGTCGGTGGTGCTGTCCAGGGTCGCGAGCAGATCGGAGACGGCGGCCGGCAGCGGCTCGTCCTTCAGCGTCTCCAGCGCGGTCCGGAGCTTGGGCCGCAGCAGGGTCTCCGCGTCCACGTGCAGCGCGAGCACCCGCTCCGGGGGCGCCAGGTACAGGCCGGCGACCTCGTGCGAGGTCTCCATGGCGAAGGGGTCGGTCGACAAGCTGAAGGGCTCGGTACGCGGCTGGGGTTCGGGGTGGGCCTTGGGGCCAGGTCGTGCCATACCGCGATCGTATCCCGCACCAACGCAAAGAACCCCCACCCGGAATCGGGTGGGGGTTCTTCGGAATGATTGTTCGGCGGCGTCCTACTCTCCCACAGGGTCCCCCCTGCAGTACCATCGGCGCAATGAGGCTTAGCTTCCGGGTTCGGAATGTAACCGGGCGTTTCCCTCATGCTATGACCACCGAAACACTATGAAACTGTCACCGCACCGCATCTTCCCGTGGCCCGGGAAAAGCGGGGTCGTTGTTTCAGAACAACACAGTGGACGCGAGCAACTGAGGACAAGCCCTCGGCCTATTAGTACCGGTCAGCTCCACCCCTTACAGGGCTTCCACATCCGGCCTATCAACCCAGTCGTCTACTGGGAGCCTTACCCTCTCAAGGAGGTGGGAATACTCATCTCGAAGCAGGCTTCCCGCTTAGATGCTTTCAGCGGTTATCCCTCCCGAACGTAGCCAACCAGCCATGCCCTTGGCAGGACAACTGGCACACCAGAGGTTCGTCCGTCCCGGTCCTCTCGTACTAGGGACAGCCCTTCTCAATATTCCTACGCGCACAGCGGATAGGGACCGAACTGTCTCACGACGTTCTAAACCCAGCTCGCGTACCGCTTTAATGGGCGAACAGCCCAACCCTTGGGACCTACTCCAGCCCCAGGATGCGACGAGCCGACATCGAGGTGCCAAACCATCCCGTCGATATGGACTCTTGGGGAAGATCAGCCTGTTATCCCCGGGGTACCTTTTATCCGTTGAGCGACGGCGCTTCCACAAGCCACCGCCGGATCACTAGTCCCTGCTTTCGCACCTGCTCGACCCGTCGGTCTCACAGTCAAGCTCCCTTGTGCACTTACACTCAACACCTGATTGCCAACCAGGCTGAGGGAACCTTTGGGCGCCTCCGTTACTCTTTAGGAGGCAACCGCCCCAGTTAAACTACCCACCAGACACTGTCCCTGATCCGGATCACGGACCCAGGTTAGACATCCAGCACGACCAGAGTGGTATTTCAACGTCGACTCCACAACCACTGGCGTGGCTGCTTCAAAGTCTCCCACCTATCCTACACAAGCCGAACCGAACACCAATATCAAGCTATAGTAAAGGTCCCGGGGTCTTTCCGTCCTGCTGCGCGAAACGAGCATCTTTACTCGTAATGCAATTTCACCGGGCCTATGGTTGAGACAGTCGAGAAGTCGTTACGCCATTCGTGCAGGTCGGAACTTACCCGACAAGGAATTTCGCTACCTTAGGATGGTTATAGTTACCACCGCCGTTTACTGGCGCTTAAGTTCTCAGCTTCGCCGAGACGAATCTCGACTAACCGGTCCCCTTAACGTTCCAGCACCGGGCAGGCGTCAGTCCGTATACATCGCCTTACGGCTTCGCACGGACCTGTGTTTTTAGTAAACAGTCGCTTCTCGCTGGTCTCTGCGGCCGGCCCCAGCTCACGGAGTAAATCCGATCACCAGTTCCGGCCCCCCTTCTCCCGAAGTTACGGGGGCATTTTGCCGAGTTCCTTAACCATAGTTCACCCGAACGCCTCGGTATTCTCTACCTGACCACCTGAGTCGGTTTGGGGTACGGGCCGCCATGAAACTCGCTAGAGGCTTTTCTCGACAGCATAGGATCATCCACTTCACCACAATCGGCTCGGCATCAGGTCTCAGCCTTAATGAGTGACGGATTTGCCTATCACTCGGCCTACACCCTTACCCCGGGACAACCACCGCCCGGGCTGGACTACCTTCCTGCGTCACCCCATCGCTCACCTACTACCCTGTTGGGTCAGCGGCTCCACCACGTCCCATTGTCCGAAGACTCCGGGCCGGCTTCGCGGCTTTAGCATTCAGAGGTTCGACGTTGGCGCTTCAAAGCGGGTACGGGAATATCAACCCGTTGTCCATCGACTACGCCTGTCGGCCTCGCCTTAGGTCCCGACTTACCCTGGGCAGATCAGCTTGACCCAGGAACCCTTGGTCAATCGGCGCAAGAGTTTCTCACTCTTGTATCGCTACTCATGCCTGCATTCTCACTCGTGTCCCGTCCACAACTGGATTCCTCCGCTGCTTCACCCGGAACACGACGCTCCCCTACCCATCACAGCCCCCGTTGGGGGTATTGCTGCAATGACACGACTTCGGTGGTGTGCTTGAGCCCCGCTACATTGTCGGCGCGGAATCACTTGACCAGTGAGCTATTACGCACTCTTTCAAGGGTGGCTGCTTCTAAGCCAACCTCCTGGTTGTCTCTGCGACTCCACATCCTTTCCCACTTAGCACACGCTTAGGGACCTTAGTCGGTGTTCTGGGCTGTTTCCCTCTCGACCATGGAGCTTATCCCCCACAGTCTCACTGCCACGCTCTCACTTACCGGCATTCGGAGTTTGGCTAAGGTCAGTAACCCGGTGAGGCCCATCGCCTATCCAGTGCTCTACCTCCGGCAAGAAACACGTGACGCTGCACCTAAATGCATTTCGGGGAGAACCAGCTATCACGGAGTTTGATTGGCCTTTCACCCCTAACCACAGGTCATCCCCCAGGTTTTCAACCCTGGTGGGTTCGGTCCTCCACGAAGTCTTACCTCCGCTTCAACCTGCCCATGGCTAGATCACTCCGCTTCGGGTCTTGGGCATGCAACT
>NZ_JBHUSG010000008.1:135201-258145 GCF_042673745.1 Kitasatospora sp. NPDC057015 | reverse complement strand
CCGGGCGCGCCATCGACGTGCTGGTGCTGGGCGGGGCCGGCGTCGACACCATCGTGCGGTCCGGCCCGCCCGCACCCGCGCGGGGCCCGTCGTTCCCCTGACTATTCCGCCGCTGCGGCCCTCCGGCCATGGGAGGATGCGAAGCATCCCTGCCTGACGAAGGAGTCCTGCGAGTGCCTGGCACAAACCTGACCCGTGAGGAGGCCCGCACCCGGGCCCAGCTCCTCCACGTGGACGCGTACGACATCGAGCTCGACCTGAGCTCGGCCCGCCTCGGCCCCTCCTCGCCGGAGACGGGCGAGGAGGGAGGCACCTTCCGGTCCACCACCGTGGTCCGGTTCAGTGCCAACACCCCCGGCGCGTCCAGCTTCATCGACCTGGTCGCGCCGAGCGTCAGCGAGATCGTGCTCAACGGCGAGAGCCTGCCGATCGACGCCTTCGCCGACAGCCGGATCGCCCTGCCCGGCCTGCGGGCCGAGAACGAGCTGCGCGTCGTCGCCGACTGCGCCTACACCAACACCGGCGAGGGCCTGCACCGCTTCGTCGACCCGGTCGACGGCGAGACCTACCTGTACACCCAGTTCGAGGTGCCGGACGCCCGCCGCGTCTTCGCCTCCTTCGAACAGCCGGACCTCAAGGCCGCGTTCAGGTTCACCGTGACCGCCCCCACCGGGTGGGTCGTGGTCTCCAACTCCCCCACCCCGACGCCGGTCGGCGAGGGCGCCACCCAGGTGTGGGAGTTCGAGCCCACCGGGCGGATCTCCTCGTACATCACCGCACTCGTCGCGGGCCCGTACGTCGGCGTCTTCGACACGTACGAGAACGGCGCGCAGAAGGTGCCGCTCGGCGTCTACTGCCGCCCGTCGCTGCGTGAGTTCCTCGACGCCGACGCCGTCTTCGCCGTCACCAAGCAGGGGTTCGACTACTTCCAGGAGAAGTTCGACTTCCCCTACCCGTTCGCCAAGTACGACCAGCTCTTCGTCCCGGAGTTCAACGCCGGCGCGATGGAGAACGCGGGCGCCGTCACGCTGCGTGACCAGTACGTGTTCCGGTCCAAGGTCACCGACGCCGCGTACGAGTCCCGGGCGGCGACCATCCTGCACGAGCTGGCCCACATGTGGTTCGGCGACCTCGTCACCATGGAGTGGTGGAACGACCTCTGGCTGAACGAGTCGTTCGCCACCTTCGCCGAGGCCGTCTGCCAGGCCGAGGCCCCCGGCTCCAAGTGGCCGCACTCCTGGACCACCTTCGCCAACCAGATGAAGACCTGGGCCTACCGCCAGGACCAGCTCCCCTCCACCCACCCGATCATGGCCGAGATCAACGACCTCGAAGACGTCATGGTCAACTTCGACGGCATCACCTACGCCAAGGGCGCCTCGGTGCTCAAGCAGCTGGTGGCGTACGTCGGGCAGGACGCCTTCTTCAAGGGCGTCCAGGCCTACTTCAAGCGCCACGCCTGGGGCAACACCCGCCTCAGCGACCTGCTCGGCGCCCTGGAGGAGACCAGCGGCCGCGACCTCGGCGCCTGGTCCAAGGCCTGGCTGGAGACCGCCGGCATCAACATCCTGCGCCCCGAGCTGAAGCTCGCCGCCGACGGCAGCATCGAGTCGCTCGTCGTCCTGCAGGAGGCCCCCGCGCTGCCCGCCGGGGCCAAGGGCGAGGCCGTGCTGCGCCCGCACCGGATCGCCATCGGCGCCTACGAGCTGCAGGACGGCAGGCTCGTGCGCACCGACCGGATCGAGCTGGACGTCGACGGCGCGCGCACCCCCGTGCCGCAGCTGACCGGCCGCCGCAAGCCCGCCGTCCTGCTGCTCAACGACGACGACCTCAGCTACGCCAAGGTGCGCCTCGACGAGGGCTCGCTGGCCTTCGTCACCGAGCACCTCGGCGCCTTCGCCGACTCGCTGCCGCGCGCCCTGTGCTGGGCCTCCGCCTGGGACATGACCCGCGACGGCGAGCTCGCCGCCCGCGACTACCTGAAGCTGGCCCTCTCCGGCCTGCCCCGGGAGTCCGACATCGGCGTCGTCCAGTCGGTGCACCGCCAGGTCCGCGCCGCGCTCGACGTGTACACCGACCCGACCTGGCGCGAGGAGGGCATCGGCCGCTGGGCCGCCGCCGCCGAGGAGCAGCTGCGCGCCGCCGAGCCCGGCAGCGACCACCAGCTGGCCTGGACCCGGGCGCTGGCCGCCGTCGCCCGCACCGACGGGCAGCTCGCGCTGCTCGCCGGCCTGCTGGACGGCTCGGTCGAGCTGAAGGGCCTCGCCGTCGACACCGAGCTGCGCTGGACGCTGCTCGGCCGACTGGCCGCCACCGGCCGCGCCGACGACGAGGCCATCGAGGCCGAGCTCGCCCGGGACCGCACGGCCGCCGGCGAGGAGCACGCCGCGACCTGCCGCGCCGCCCGCCCGACCGCCGCCGCCAAGGCCGAGGCCTGGGCCTCGGTGGTGGAGTCGGACAAGCTGACCAACTACATGCAGGACGCGGTCATCGCCGGCTTCGTCGACTCGGACCAGCGCGAGCTGCTGGCGCCCTACACCGCCAAGTACTTCGCGACGGTCAAGGAGGTCTGGGAGACCCGCAGCCACGAGATCGCGCAGCAGATCGTGGTCGGGCTGTACCCGTCGGTGCAGGTCGAGCAGGCCACCCTGGACGCCACCGACGCCTGGCTGGCCTCGGCGGAGCCCGTCCCGGCCCTGCGCCGGCAGGTCGTGGAGGCCCGCGACGGCGTGCAGCGCGCCCTGCGGGCCCAGGTCGCCGACCGGGCGGCCGCCGCCCGCGAGCTGGGGCACTGACGCCGCACCGAGGCGCTGAGGCCGTGCCGAGACACTGAGGCCGTGCCGAGGCGCTGAGGTGCTCGGGTGCTCGGGCGCTTCACGGGCGGGCCCGGGGCGGGGGGGCGGGGGCCCGCCCCCCCCCGCCGCGGGGGGTGGCGGAGGTATTTTATAATGAAAACACCCCCCGGGGGGGGTGGGGGGGGGGGGGGGGGGGGCGCGGCCGGGGGGGGCGGGGGGGGGGGGCCGGCCCCCCCCCCCCCGCCCCGCTCTGTCGTTCCCGTAGGGATTTTCAAAGGAAACGCCCATCTTCCGGTGGCACGCTGGCTCGCCAAGGAGGCCAGCCCATGACCACTTCCGCCGCCGGACCAGCCCGACCCCCTGCCCGCACCACGCGGCGCACCCCGCGGGGGGCCCGGCTGCCCGCCGACACCCTCGCCGCCGCCGTCCTCGCGCTCGTCGCGGCCGGCGAGGCCGCCGTCCTGCTGCTCTGGTGGCAGGACACCCGGTCGATCAGCGGCACCGACCAGTGGCTGACCGGCGCAGGGCGGATCACCGGCCTGCTGGCCGGCTACACCGCGCCCGTGCTGATCCTGCTGATGGCCCGGATCCCGCCGCTGGAGCGCGGCCTCGGCGCCGACCGGCTGGCCCGCTGGCACGCCGCCGGCGGGCGCTACCTGGTCGGCCTGCTGACCGTCCACGTGCTCACCGTCGTCTGGGGCTACGCGCTCACCGTGCACCGGAACGTGGCCGGCGAGGCCGTCGACATCGTGCTGCACTACCCGGACATGCTCAAGGCGACCTTCGCCACCCTGCTGATGTTCGGCGTCGGCGCCGTCTCGGCCCGGGCAGCCCGCCGCCGGATGAGCTACGACCTCTGGTACCACCTGCACCTGGCGACCTACCTGGCGGTCGCCCTCGGCTTCGGCCACCAGCTCACCAACGGCGCCGACCTGGGCCCCGGCCCGGCCCGGGTCTGCTGGTACGCGCTGTACCTGGGCACCGCCGCCGCGCTCGGCTGGTACCGGCTGACCGTCCCCGCCCTGCGGGACCGCCGGCACCGGCTGCGGGTCGCCGAGGTCCGCCCCGAGGCGCCGGGCGTCGTCTCGGTCTTCGTCACCGGCCGGCGGCTGCCGGAGCTGCGGGCCGAGGCGGGCCAGTTCTTCCGGCTGCAGTTCCAGGCGCCGGGCCTGCGCTGGACGGCCAACCCGTACTCGCTCTCCGCGCCGCCGCACCCGGACTTCCTGCGCTTCACCGTGAAGGACCTCGGCCGCCACAGCGCCGCCGTGGCCGCGCTGCGCCCCGGCACCGCCGTCCGCGCCGAGGGCCCGTACGGCGCCCTCACCGCGCGCCGGGTGCGCGACCGGGGCCGGCCCGTCCTGCTGCTGGCGGCGGGCGTGGGGATCACTCCCCTGCGCGCACTGTTCGAGACCCTGCCGGCGCCGCGCGGCGGGCTGACGCTCGTCTACCGGGCGAGCAGTGCCGCGGACGTGGTGTTCCGGCAGGAGCTGGCGACGGTCGCGGCCGCGCGCGGCGCCCGGGTGCACTACCTGCTCGGCCCGCGCGCGGAGGTCGGGGACACCGGCGCCGCGCTCACCCGGCTGGTCCCCGGGCTGGCCCGGCATGAGGTCTTCCTCTGCGGGCCGGACGCGCTGGCCGAGGCCGCCGTCCGGGCGCTGCGGGCGGCCGGGGTGCCGCGCGGACGCATCCACCACGAGTCGTTCAGCCTGTGACCGGCCCGGCCGGGGACCGGACCGGCCGTCATCAGAACCACCGTCACCAGACCCATTGGGGAGTCACCGTGCGCAGAGCCGTCGTCGCCAGCAGCGCCACCGTGGCCGGCATAGTCCTGCTGCTCTCGCTCAAGCCGCACGAGGCGGCCACCACCCCGGCCGCCCTCGGCGGCGGCCCGGGCCCGGGCTCGGGTACGAGTACGGGCTCGGGTACCGACGCCGCTGCCGCGAGCCCGTCCACCGGAACGGGCGGCGCCGCCACCGGCACCGTCCGGACGGTCACCGGCAACGCCGCCGACACCCGGTTCGGTCCGGTCCAGGTCAGGGTCACCCTGGACGGAACGAGGATCACCAAGGTGGAGGCGGTCGAGTACCCCACCCACGACCGGCGCGACCAGGAGATCAACGGCTACGCGGTGCCCCTGCTCAACCAGGAGGCGATCGACGCGCAGAGCGCCGACATCGACGTGGTCTCCGGCGCGACCTTCACCAGCCAGGGCTACGCCACCTCGCTGCAGAGCGCGCTCGACCAGGCGGCCGGCCGATGACGGCCGCCGCCACCTCGCCGGGCGCCCTGCCGCGGGCCCTGCGCGCCGCGCCGCTGCGGCACGCCGAACACGTGATGGGGACGGTCTTCTCGTTCACGGTCCGCGACGCCGGGCTGGGTGCCCGGCGGGTCGGCGTCGAGGCGGCGCTGCGGCGGGCGGTGGCCCGGCTGCACGGCATCGACCGGGTCTTCTCCCCGTACTGGCGGGACAGCCAGGTCAGCCGGCTGGCCCGGGCCGAGAGCACCCTCGCTGACTGCGATCCCGAACTCGCCGAGGTGCTGGAGCGCTGCCGGGAGGTCGCCCGCGAGACGGACGGCTGGTTCACGGCGTACCCCGGCGGCCGGCTCGACCCGAGCGGCTGGGTGAAGGGCTGGGCCGTGGAGGAGGCCGTCCGGATCCTGCGCGAGGCCGGCGCGGCGGACTTCAGCGTCGGCGGCGGCGGGGACGTGCAGTGCGTCGGCGGGCCGTGGCGGGTCGGCGTCGCCCACCCGGCCAGGCCGGGCGCGCTGGTCGCGGTGGTGGCCGGCCACGACCTGGCGGTGGCCACCTCGGGCACCGCCGAGCGCGGCCCGCACATCCTCGACCCGCACACCGGCCGCCCGGCCACCGGCCTGCTCTCGCTCACCCTGGTCGGCCGGCGCCTGGCCCGGACCGACGCCTGGGCCACGGCGGCGTTCGCGATGGGCCCCGACCGCGGACCGGCCTGGGTCGAGGCCCGGGCCGGGGTCGAGGCGCTGGCCGTGCTGCCGGACGGCCGCAGGCGCTGGACCAGCGGCTTCCCCGCCCTGGTCGCGCCGGGCGTCCCGCTCGGGCGGTCCGGACGCGACTGACCCGGCTCCGGGCCCGGCCGTCGGCAGCCGGCCCGATCGCCATCCCGCCGCGCTCCCTCTGCCGCCGTCCCGCCGCCGCGCCCCGACACGCGACCGCCCCGCCGGCCACGGTGGGCGGGCGGGGCGGTCGTTCGGCGTGACGGGTGGGAGGCGCTACTTCTTCTTGTCCTTGCCGACGACCGACGGCAGCATGACGAGACCGGCGATCACCAGGAACAGCACGATCGGGAGTGCCACGTACAGGCCGAGGGTCTGGGCGACGCTCAGACCGGCGCCCGGGTCGTCGCCGTCATCCCGGGTCAGGGCCATGGCGGGCGACGACATCAGCATCATCAGCGTGGCCGCTGCGGAAACCGCACCAGCGCGCAAAGCGTTCCTCTTGTCCACGTTTCCACCGTACCGGCCCCTTACCCGGGCCCGCGCGCCGGGGTCAGCCTTCCGGGCCCGACGCCGGGGCCGGTCCGGTGCCCCGCGCGGCCTTCGGGCCCGGCGCGTCGTCGGCGCCGTCGGCCCGCTTCGCCTCGTCGTCACGGTTCAGCTCGGCGAGCACCGCGGCGAGGGCGGCGGTGCCGGGGGCCGCGGCGAGCCGGTCGAGGGTGAGCGGCCGCCCGGCCGCGTCGGCCACCGGGAGCCGCCAGTTGGGGTACTGGTCCCAGGTGCCGGGCAGGTTCTGCGGGCGCGGGTCGCCGACGGTGTCCGGCAGCCAGACGCCCACCAGCTCGGCCGGCGTCGCCAGCAGGAACCGGTGCAACACCTGCGGGTCGAGCGGCTCGCCCTCCGCCAGCAGGCCG
Organism: Kitasatospora sp. NPDC057015; assembly: GCF_042673745.1. Classification (NCBI taxonomy): domain Bacteria; kingdom Bacillati; phylum Actinomycetota; class Actinomycetes; order Kitasatosporales; family Streptomycetaceae; genus Kitasatospora; species Kitasatospora sp. NPDC057015. Next base: position 251,469 of record NZ_JBHUSG010000008.1, on the reverse strand, counting down.
AGCCGGGTCAGCTCCGCCCGCCAGTCGGCCAGCTCGGCCACCGCCTCGGCCTGCTCCTCGCCCAGTGCGCGGGCCAGCAGCCCCAGGCGGTGCCGCAGTTCGACGTGCTCGCCGGAGAGCCGGGCGGCGGTGCTCGGCAGGTCGTGCGTGGTGAGGGTGGCCAGGCACCCGGCCCGCCAGCGCGCGGGCGGCAGGATCTCGCCCTTCGCCTGCCAGTCGCGCTCGAACCACAGGACGGAGGTGCCGAGGATCCCGCGCGCCGCCAACTCCTCCCGCACGCCGGGCTCGACCGTCCCGAGGTCCTCCCCGATCACCGCCGTACCGGCCCGGTGCGCCTCCAGCGCGAGCACGCCGAGCATCGCCTCCGCGTCGTAGCGCACGTACGCGCCCTCGGTCGGCCGGTGTCCCTCGGGCACCCACCAGAGCCGGAACAGCCCCATCACGTGGTCGATCCGCAGCGCGCCGGCGTGCCGGGCGGCCGAGCGCAGCAGCTCGGCGTACGGGGCGTAGCCGGCGGCGGCCAGCGCGTCGGGGCGCCAGGGCGGCAGGCCCCAGTCCTGCCCGTGGGCGTTGAAGGCGTCCGGTGGGGCGCCGGTGGAGATGCCGGTGGCGAGGACGTCCTGCAGGGCCCAGGCGTCGGCGCCGTTCGGGTGCACGCCGACGGCGAGGTCGTGGATCAGGCCGACCGTCATCCCGGCCCGCTCGGCGGCCTGCTGCGCCTGCCCGAGCTGCTCGTCCACCTGCCAGGCGAGCCAGCGGTGGAGTTCGATCCGGTCGGCCAGTTCGGTGCTCGCGAGGGTGACGTGCGGGCTGTCGGGACGGCGCAGGCCCTTCGGCCAGGCGTGCCAGTCACTGCCGTGCGCCTCGGCGAGCGCCGACCAGAGGGCGTACTTCTCCAGCCACGCGCCCTCCCGCCGGACGTACGCCTGGTACGCGGCCTCGCGCCCCACTCCGCGCGGGGCCCGGTGCAGCAGCTCCAGCGCCTCCCGCTTGAGCGTCCACACGCCGTCCCGGTCGATCAGCCCGTCGTGCTCCAGCACCTCCGCCCGCAGCCGGGAGGCCCGCAGCGCCAGCTCCTCCACCCGCTCGCGCTCCGCGGCGGGCAGGTACGCGTACTCGGGGACGGCCTCCACCCGCAGGTGCACCGGATCGGCGAACCGGCGCGAGGACGGGCGGTAGGGCGACGGGTCGGACGGCACGCCCGGCAGCGCCGCGTGCAGCGGGTTGATCTGCACGAAGGCCGCGCCCAGCTCGGCGCCCGCCCACTGGGCGAGTTCGGCGAGGTCGGCGAGGTCGCCCATGCCCCAGGACCGCTCCGACAGCACGGAGTACAGCTGCGCGAGGAAGCCCCAGCCGCGGCCCCGAAGGCCGGTCAGTCGCTCGGGGGCCACGATCAGCGCGGCCTCGCCCGTCCGCTCGCCGACCGCGACCCGCAGGCGGTGGCGGCCGAGCGGCAGGTCGGCGGGCAGCCAGTGCGAGCGGGCCGCCGGCAGCGTCCACACGCCGCCGTCCTCCAGCTCGATCCGCACCCGCGCGTCGGCGGGCACGTCGAGCGCCGTCCGCCGCCCGGCCCGCACCACCACCGCCGGCGGCAGCAACCTGGCCCTGACCGCCGCCAGGTGACGCTCCATCGACTCGCGCACGGCCTCCGGCGTCCCCGCCTCCACGCCCAGCGCGGCGAGCACCGCCACCAGCGTCCGCGCCCCCACCGGCACCGGCCCGCTGCCCGGGTCGTACGTACTGTCCACGCCGTGCGCGTGCGCCAGCGCCACCAGCTCCGGCGGAGGCGGCGGGGCGTCCTGCGCCGGCACCTGCCGGCTGCCTGTTTCGTCACGGTCGAGGTATGCGGCCACTCGCGGCTCCTGCGGGTCTCGGCGACTCCCGTACGGGACAGCACAGTCCTACCCGCGCGGGGGTCGGGCGACCCGGCACGACACGGCGGCGCACTGGCCGGTACGGGTGAACCTTCGCCGCCCCGAGCGCCGGGAGCGCCCGGCGGCGCTCGCCGGGCCGGGCGTGCGCCGGGCCCCACGGGCCGGCCCCGGAGGTCTGCGGGCCCCGGCCTTGAGCCGGTTGTCGCCGTCGATGACGGCCGGGCCGTGGTTGCAGCCCGCCGCGATCTGCGAGACCCCGCCGAGCCGGATGCCCCGGGTGTCGACCGGGGTGCGGCGGCTGATCGTACGGTTGTCGCCGAGCCGGCCCCTGTCGTCGAGGCCCCCGGACATCACGCTGCCGTCGGCCAGCAGCGCCAAGGCGTGCGAGGGGCCGGCGGCAATGCGCCTGACCGGTCATCAATCGGTACATATCGGATATACACGCCGCCGACGTTGACACCGCCTGTCCCAACTGGTGGGCTTTGGCCGCGACCGGGGATCGCGGGTGGCGGAGCGCGGCGCCCGGGTCGGTCGCCGATCGATGACCACTCCGTGCGTCCGGCCCGTTGACCTGGGCACTCACTGCGAGGAGGCCCCCTGTGCAGTCCCGTGTGTCCGTAGTCGCCGGCCGCAGGCTGAGGCAGCAGTTGGAGCACAGTGCCGCCCTGCGGGACGTCCTGCAGCATCCGGCGGCGCTCGCCGCCCGGCGGGCGACCGCCCGCACGGCGAGGCAGTTGGCGCCCCGGGCCGCGGACCGGCTGATCGCCGACATCAAGGGCACCGAGCCGCTGCTGGCCTCGGTTCGGGCCGAGCGGGCCGCGGCCGGCTCCGCGGTGCGGATCCCCTCGCCGCGGCGGGCGGCGCTGCAGGTCGCGGCGACCCTCTCGGCCGCCGCGGTGGTGGGCGGCCTGCTGGTGAGCGCCCCGTCCTCGTACGCGGCGCCGACGGCGTACGCGTCGGCGGCCGACACGGCGGACGCGTCACCGCTGACGCCGCTGGGCAGCCTGGCCAATCCGCAGGTCTTCCCGCGGCCGCAGCAGCAGACCGTGGCGGGGCACCCGGTGACGGTGCCGGCCGAGGTCACGCTGGTGCTGGCGCCGAAGGCGGACGACGGCGCGGTGGACGCGGTGCGCGAGGTGCTGGGCATCGCGGGCGCGAACACGCTGACCCCGCAGCCGGATTCGCCGGCGCCGGCCGCCGGTTCGCTGGTGGTCTACGTGGGTGGGCCGGCCGAGGGCTCCGACGCCGAGGTGGACCGGGTGCTGCACGAGCTGGCCGTCGCCGCCGGCGCGGGCGGCAGCGCGGCGCCGTCCCCCGCCGGCCTGCCGGCCGGCGGCTACGTGCTGTCGGCGGGTCAGCTGCCCGCGCAGGGCGGCGGGACGTACGGCGCGGTGGTGCTCGCGGGCGTGGACGCGACCGGGACGTACTACGCGGCGCAGAGCCTGCGGCAGCTGCTGGCGGCCGTCCCGGCGGGCCAGGGCCAGGCCGCGGCGGCGGGCCCGGCCGCGGTGCCCGCCCCGCAGAACGCCGGCTCGCTGGGCCTGCCCGGCATCTCGCTGCGCGACTGGCCGGCCGGCGCGCCGGTGCGCGGCACCGCCGAGGCCTTCTACGGCCGGCCGTGGACCCAGCAGCAGCGTCTGGACCAGCTGGACTTCCTGGGCCGCTCGAAGCAGAACTTCTACCTGTACGCCCCGGGCGACGACCCGTACCGGCTCGCCCGCTGGCGCGACGCCTACCCCGCCGCGCAGGCCGGGGAGCTCGCGGCGCTGGCCTCCGAGGCCCGCCGCAACCACATCACGCTGGGCTACGCGATCGACCCCGGCCAGTCGTTCTGCTACACCTCCGGCAAGGACGTCGACGCGCTGGTCGCCAAGCTGGACGGGCTGCGCCGGATCGGCTTCGGCTCGTTCCAGCTGCAGTTCCTGGACGTCAGCTACGACGAGTGGCACTGCGGCGGGGACAAGCGGGAGTACGGCTCGGGCCCGGCCGCCGCGGCCAAGGCGCAGGCCGAGCTGGTCGGCAAGGTGCAGCAGCGGCTGATAGCGAAGCACCCCGGACTGGCTCCGCTGTCCGTGGTGCCGACCGAGTACCACCAGACGGGCGCCACGCCGTACCGCAAGGCCCTGGCCGCCGCCCTGCCCGAGGGCGTGCAGATCGCCTGGAGCGGGATCGGCGTGATCCCCGAGAAGATCACCGGCGCTCAGACCGCCGACACCGGGACGCTGTACGGGCACCCGCTGGTCACCCTGGACAACTACCCGGTCAACGACTCCAGCCCGGACCGCCTCTACCTCGGCCCGTACACCGGCCGCGATCCGGAGGTCGCGGCCCGCTCCGCCGCGCTGCTGACCGGCGCGATGCAGCAGCCGGTGGCGTCCCGGATCGCCCTCGCCACCGCCGGGGACTTCGCCTGGAACCCGGCCGGCTACCAGCCGGAGGAGTCCTGGCAGGCCGCGGTGCGCTCGCTGGCGGGCCCCGCCGCGGGCCCGGCCGCCGGGCCCGCGTCCGTGCTGGGCGCCGTCACGGCGCTCGCCGGCAACAGCTCCTCCTCCCCGCTGGCCAAGCAGGAGTCCGGCTACCTGGCGCCGCTGCTGGAGCGGTTCTGGGCGGCGGTGGAGCCCTCCTCGGGGAACGCCCCCGACCAGGCCAGGCTGCTGGAGGCGGCGACCCCGCTGCGCGAGGCCTTCACGGCGATGGCGGGCGCCCCGCAGACGCTGGCGGCCGACCGGGCGACGGCGGCGCTGGCCGCGGAGGCCGGCCCCTGGCTGGCCCCGCTGCGCGCGTACGGGCTGGCCGGGCAGGCCGCGATCGACATGCTGCTGGCGCAGCGCGGCGGCGACGGCACCGCGGCCTGGAAGGCCCGGGTGGAGCTCGGCCGGCTGCGCGACCAGGCGGGGCAGAGCCCGGCGACGGTCGGCGCGGGGGTGCTCGGGCCGTTCCTGGAGCGGGCGGTGCGCGCCGCCGACACCTGGGCGGGCGTGGCGGGCGGCAGTGTGACGCCGACCAGCACGCTCGGCGCCGCGGGCGAGCACCAGCCGGCGCTGATGACCGACGACTCCGCCGACACCTTCTACTGGAGCTCGGCGCCGCCGCAGCCCGGCGACTCGGTCGGGATCTCGCTGGGCGACGGCCGCCCGGTGGGCAGTGTGACGGTGCTGATGGGCTCCTGGGGCAACGGACCGGACGCGGCCACCGCGGTCGACGACTACATCCGCGACGGCGTGCTGGAGTACTCCGCCGGCGAGGGCGGCTGGAAGCCGTTGGCCCAGGTCAGCCGGCAGAAGAGCGTGACGGCGGCGGTGCCCGCCGGCGAGGTGGTGCGGGCGGTGCGGCTGCGCGCCACCGCGGCCCAGAAGACCGCCGTCGCGATCCGCGAGTTCAGCGTGACGGCGCCGGGCGAGGCCCCGACGAGCGTGTCCGGCGGCCCGGCCGCGTCGCCCGGGTTCTCGGCCGCCGCCGTGCTGGACAACAACCCCGACACCGCCTACCGGGCGGCGACCGCGCCGACCGCGACGGACGAGCCGCTGACCGTGGAGCTCGGCGCCGACCGTCCGCTGGACCGGCTGACCGTGCTGACCGACCCGAACGTGCGGGCCAGCGCGACCGCGCAGGTGCGCCGGGCGGACGGCAGCTGGGCGGAGATCGGCACCGTGCGGCCCGGCTACAACGAGCTGCCGGCCGGCGGCCTGCCCGCCGGCGCCGTCCGGCTGATCTGGCAGCCCGGCGGGGAGCCGCCGGTGGTGAACCAGGTGATCCCCTGGTACGCCGACACGCCGGTCGCCCGGCTGAGCCTGTCGGACCCGGCGGTGGACGTGGTGACCGGCTCGTCGGCGCCGGCGCAGGCCCGGGCGTTCGTCGAGGCCGGACGGCCCGAGGGCGTGAGCGGGGAGCTGCGCACGGAGGTGCCGGCGATCGCGAAGGGGCTGACGGTCGCTCCGGTGGCCGGGGTTTCGGTGCCGCGCGGCGGCCGGATCGGCACGCCGCTGCTGATCACCGCCACGGCGGAGACGCCCTCCGGGACGTACCAGGTGCCGGTGACCTTCACGGCCGGCGCCAGCAGCGTGCGGCAGGTGCTCCAGGTGCACGTGGTGCCGCCGACCGGCGGCGCGGACCTGGCGCCGACCGCGACCGCGAGCTCCTCCGGCGACGAGACCCCGGCCTTCCCCGCCTCGGCGGTGGCCGACGGCGACCCGAAGAGCCGGTGGTCCTCCCCCGCCTCGGACGGCGCCTGGGTGCAGCTCAGGCTTCCGCAGGCGGTCCACCTGGGCGCCGTGGTGCTGCACTGGCAGGCCGCGTACGCCGCCTCGTACAAGGTGCAGACCTCGGCCGACGGGGTGACCTGGACGACGGTGGCGACGGTGGACGACGGCAAGGGCGGTACCGAGACGGTGCGCTTCGACGCGCCGGGCGCGGCGTACCTGCGGGTGCAGGGCGTGTCCCGGGCGACCAAGTACGGCTACTCCCTCTGGGGGATCGAGGCGTACGCGGTCACCCCGAGTGCCCCGCCCCTCGCGCCGGCGCAGCCGGCTGCTCCGGCCACGCCCCCCGTCACTCCGCCGGCCCAGCCGTAGCGGTGCTGCGGCCCGGACGGACGGCGGGCCGCCGGCGCTCCCGCTGCGGGGTGCGTCGGCGGCCCATGAGGCGTACCGGGATCTGAGGGCAGGCCCTTGTGGAACGGGGTCAGGCGGAGAGCGGTTCGGGCTGCTCGCCGCGGCGGTTCGGGGCGGGGCGCGCGGGCGCGCCGTGCCCCGGGAGGGAATGGGCGGCGTGCGCCCGGCCGAGCGGTACCGGGTGGGCCCCGGCGAACTCGGTATGGTCGTGGTGCTCGTACTCCCGGAACTGGTCGTTCGCCCCGTACGGCTCCAGGTAGGGCCGCCAGCGCGGGTCCTTGATCCCGGTGCCGATGATGCGCCAGGCCAGGCCGCTGGGCGGGGCGGGCTGGCGCTTCATCCGCCAGCCGAGTTCGGTGAGGTGCCGGTCGGCCTTGGTGTGGTTGCAGCGGCGGCAGGCCGCCACGACGTTGTCCCACCGGTGCTGGCCGCCCCGGCTGCGCGGGATGACGTGGTCGACGCTGGTAGCGGCGGCCCCGCAGTAGACGCAGCGCCCGTGGTCACGGGCGAACAGAGCGCGGCGGGTGAGCGGGACGGGCCCGCAGAAGGGGACCCGGACGAAGCGGGTCAGCCGGACGACGGACGGCGCCGGAAGGGCGCTGGTGGCGCTGTGCAGAGTGACTCCCGTGTCCTCCAGGCTGACCGCCTTGTGGTTGAGGACCAGGATGAGTGCGCGGCGCATCGATACGACGCCGAGTGGCTCGTAGGACGCGTTGAGGACCAGGACATGCGGCACGGATGCCTCCTTGGACGCCTGCGGCGCGTGGCTCGCGCCGGGACGAGCGGTTCGACCACGCAGCGGGTGCGTGATCTCCCCCAGTGTCGCCTTACGTGTTCGCGCGGCGCCACCACTCCTGTGTAACGGACCTGACGTGAATTCCGGATGTGTCGTCCGTCATAGCCGGTATGCCCAGGTCGCGGCCGGGCTGCACCCGGCGCGCCGGGGCGTTCTCGGCGCGCCGTCACCCGCCGCCGCTGCGCCGGTCACCGTCCGCCGTCACCCGGTGCGGCCCGGGCGTCCTCCGGCCGGGGCGGCCCTGACTGGCTGTCCGGGGCCGCGGCGGACGGCCGCTAGGCTGGTCCGGACGGCCTTCGGGCCCGGGAGCGGCGCCGCACCGGGTATCCGGCGGCCCTCCACCGCTCCCTGCAGGAAGGCCCCGCACGTGTCCTGGTCCGGTGTCACCGGTCTCCTAGCCGACGCGACCCCGACGGCCCCGCCGTCGGCCCCGCCGACCGGCCCGAGCCAGCCCTCCTCCGCCCTGCCGGGGATCGACCTGAGAATCCCGACCACGGCGGACGAGGTCACCAGCTCCACCAAGGAGGCGGCGAGCTGGCTGGACGCGCACTGGCAGGAGTGGGTCGCCGGCGGGATACGGATCGTCTTCATCGTGGTGCTCGCGCTGGTGCTGCGGGCCATGGTGCGCAAGCTGATCACCCAGTTGATCGCGCGGATGACCAAGCCCGCGGAGGGCGAGGCCGCCGAGCCGGGCCGGCTCGGCGGGCTGCTGGCGAACACCGGGGTGGTCAACCCCGAGCGGCGTCAGCAGCGCTCGGAGGCGATCGGCTCGGTCCTGCGCAGCGTGGCCTCGTTCACCATCCTGGGTACGGCGGCGCTGATGGTGCTGTCGGCCCTCGGGGTGAATCTGGCGCCGCTGCTGGCCAGTGCCGGTGTCGCGGGTGTGGCGATCGGTTTCGGTGCCCGGAACCTGGTGACGGACTTCCTGTCCGGGGTCTTCATGATCATGGAGGACCAGTACGGGGTGGGCGACGAGATCGACACCGGGGTGGCCACCGGCACCGTGCTGGAGGTCGGCCTGCGGGTGACGAAGCTGCGCGGGGCGAACGGCGAGATCTGGTACATCCGCAACGGTGAGGTGAAGCGGATCGCCAACATGAGCCAGGGCTGGTCGACCGCGTCGGTGGACGTCCAGGTCGGCTACAAGGAGGACCTGGTCAGGGTCGAGGCGCTGATCCTGGAGACGGCGGAGGCGCTGTCCAAGGAGTCGCCGTTCGACGAGCTGATCTGGGCGCCGTTCACCGTCCTGGGCGTGGAGTCGGTGGCCGCGGACTCGGTGGTGCTCCGGCTGGAGGCGCGTACCGCTCCGGGCAAGTCCGCGCTGGTCGGACGGGCCCTGCGGCAGCGCCTGAAGGTGGCGTTCGACCTGTCCGGGATCAAGCTCAAGGAGGAGGTCGTCACGGCCGCCGGGGCCGCGGCGGCGGCCGCCGCGGTCGCGCCGATGCTGCTGGTGGACGCCGGTCCGCCGTCCGCGCTGGCCGATCCGACCTCGCCGCGCTCGCTGGCCGCGGCGCCGATACCGGCACCGGCCCGCGCGGCCGACGAGTCCGGCGCCGGGCCCGTGAAGACCACCTGAGCCGAGCCGTCCGCCGGCCCGCCGGGGCCGCTCGCGACCCCGGCCGACAGGGCCGCGCACGCAGTCCTCGGCGCCCGCTCCGGAGCCCCGTCCCCCTCGCCGGGGGGCGGGGCTCCGCTGCGTCCGGTAACGCTTCGGCATCCACCTGCGGGCGGGCCATTGACACCCCGACGAGCCGGGTTCTACGGTCCTCTCCAAGCGACTGGAAAGTTTCCTAACAGTTCTTGTCGCAACCACCCGGCCGTCCGGTCCGGCCGCCCCGGCCGTGCCCGCCCGGCTGCCCCGACCCACCCGCAGCACCCGCCGTACCCGTGGCACCACCCACCCCGCCGGGTGGGGACCACGTCGCCCGCCAGCCACCCCGGCCCACCGGCCGGACCACCGAAAGAGGAGGATCGACCTGTGACCGAGAACACCAGCCGCCTCCCCCTCGCCGGTACCCCCAGCCTGCTGCGCGCCATCAACGACCGGGCCGCCCTCCAGCTGCTGCTGGAGAACGGACCGCTGTCCCGCACCCAGATCGGCACCCTCACCGGCCTCTCCAAGCCCACCGCCTCCCAGCTGCTGGCCCGTCTGGAGGCGGCCGGGCTGGTCGTGCCGGTCGGCACCACCGAGGGCGGCCCCGGGCCCAACGCGCAGCTGTACCAGGTCGACCCCGCCGCCGGGTACGTCGCCGGGCTGGACGTCACCACCAGCCAGGTCCGGGTCGCGGTCGCGGACATCACCGGCCGCACCCTCGCCGAGCACGTCGTCCCCACCAAGGGCTGGCCCGCCGCCGCCACCGTCGGGAAGGTCACCGAGGCGGTGGCCGAGGCGGTGCGCCTGGCCGGCCTCGCACCCGGCAGCCTGCGCGAGATCGTGATCGGCGTCGGCGGCGCCCCCGACCCGGTCACCGGCAAGCTCCGCTACGCCTCGCACCTGCCCGGCTGGCACGCGCCGCGGCTGACCGACGAGCTCTCGACCGCGCTCGGCGCGCCGGTGAGCATCGAGAACGACGTCAACCTCGCCGCCGTCGCCGAACAGGCCTCGGGCGCGGCGCAGGGCTGCGAGGACTTCGTCCTGCTCTGGGCCGGCGAGGGCACCGGCGCCGCGATCGTGATCGCCGGGCGCCTGCACCGGGGCTTCACCGGGGGCGCCGGCGAGGTCGGCTACATGCCGGTGCCCGGCGCGCCCGTGGTCCGCGACGTCCGCCGGAAGAACTCCGGCGGGTTCCAGGAACTCGTGGGCGCGCCGGCCGTCCGGGCACTCGCCCGGGAGCACGGCCTCACCGCGCCCACCGCCGAGGAGGCGGTCCTGCTGGCCCTGGAGACCCCGGGCGCCGGCGACGACTTCCTCACCGCACTGGCCGGGCGGCTCGCCGTCGGGCTGGCCGTGATCGTCTCCGTCGTCGACCCCCAGCTCGTGGTGGTCTCCGGCGGCGTGCCGATCGCCGGCGGCGAACGGCTGCGCCTGCTCGTCGAGGACGAGCTGGCCCGGATCGCCATCTCCCGTCCGGAGGTCCGCAGCAGCGCGCTGCCCGGGCCGCCCGTCCTGCACGGCGCGCTGCAGCGCGCCCTGGCCGCCGCCCGCGAGGCGGTCTTCTCCACCCACTGACCCTCCCCGCAACCTGGACCCGGTACGGTCCCGACACCGTTCCGCCCGACACCGCAACCGCAGCACACCTTCCCCCAACCCCGCCGTGGGCGACGAGGCAATGACGCCTGCCCGCGTACCCCCCAGGAGGACCTCGAAGTGCACGCCACCACCTCCCGCAGAGCCCGCCGTACGATCGCCGCCGTCACCGGCAGCGCCGTCCTGGCGCTGCTCGCCACCGCCTGCACCGGAACCAACTCCGGCGGCGGCAACGACGATTCGGCCAGCGGCAAGGACGTCACGATCACCTTCTGGCACGGTTGGAGCCAGGACAGCGAGACCAAGGCGATCAACGACAACATCGCCGCCTTCGAGAAGGCCCACCCGAACATCCACGTCAAGGCCGTCGGGAACATCGCGGACGACAAGACCAACCAGGCGCTGCGGGCCGGCGGGGACGACGCGCCCGACGTGGTCTCCTCCTTCACCACCAACAACGTCGGCACGTTCTGCTCCTCGAACGTGTTCGCGGACCTCAACCCGCTGCTGAAGAAGGACGGCATAGACGCCGCCAAGACCTTCCCGGCGCCGATGCTCAGCTACACCCAGTTCAAGGGCAACCAGTGTTCGCTGCCGCTGCTGGGTGACGTGTTCGGCCTGTACTACAACAAGAAGGCCTTCGCCGCGGCCGGCATCACCGCGCCGCCGAAGACCTTCACCGAGTTCGCCGACGCGGCCGCCAAGCTGACCGTCGCCGACGGCGACGGCTTCAAGCAGCTCGGCTTCATGCCGAACTACCACGGCTACGAGTCGACCACCGAGCACTACCTCGGCCAGTTCGGCCCGAGCTACTTCGGCGCCGACGGCAAGTCGAGCATCGCCACCGACCCCAAGGTCGCCGCGATGCTCACCTGGCAGAAGGGCCTGGTCGACAAGCTGGGCGGCTTCGACAAGCTGGAGAAGTTCCGCTCGTCCTTCGGCGACGAGTTCAGCGCCAAGAACCCGTTCCACACCGGCCAGGTCGCGATGGCGATCGACGGTGAGTGGCGCACCGCGTCGCTGGCCACCGACAAGCCCGACTTCGAGTGGGCCACCGCGCCGTTCCCGGTGCCGGACGACCAGCTCGGCACCTACGGCCGCGGCTACCAGACCGGCACCATCATCGGCATCGCGAAGAACAGCAAGAAGCAGACCGCGGCCTGGGAGCTGGTCAAGTACCTGACCACCAACACCGACGCCGTGGTGAGCTTCGCGAACGCGATCCACAACGTGCCGAGCACCTTCGAGGCGCTCAACTCGCCGAAGCTGGACGCCGACGCGAACTTCAAGACCTTCCTCGACATCGCCAAGAACGCCAACTCCGGCACCACGCCCGCCAGCGTCAACGGCGGCGCGTACATCGTGTCCCTGCAGAACCTGGGCTACGACTACGAGTCGGGCAAGCAGACCGACCTGGCGGCCGGCCTCGCGGCCACCGCGAAGGAAATCGACGCCGCCGTGAACCAGGCGAAGTAGCGTAAGGCGAGCAACACATGGCAATCGCGTTCGGCTCCCGTAAGGCGAGTGCCGGACTCCCCGTCCCGGCGGCGCTTCGCAGCAAGCGCCGCCGGGAGGCGGCCCGCACCCTGGCCTTCCTCTCGCCCTGGCTGATCGGCTTCGGCTTCTTCTTCGTCTACCCCCTGGTCTCCACCGTCTACTTCTCCTTCACCAGCTACGACGGCTTCACGGCACCGGAGTTCACCGGCCTGAAGAACTGGTCGTACGTCTTCAACGACTACCCGTTCTTCTGGCAGGGCCTGCGGAACACCCTGTGGCTGGTCGTGGTGATGGTCTCGCTGCGGGTCGCCTTCGGTCTCGGCATCGGCATGCTGATCACCAAGGTGAAGACCGGCACCGGCCTGTTCCGGACCTTCTTCTACCTGCCGTACCTGGCTCCGCCGGTGGCCGCCACGATGGCGTTCGCCTTCCTGCTCAACCCCGGTACCGGCCCGGTCAACCAGCTGCTCGGCGACCTCGGCCTGCCGACGCCCGGCTGGTTCACCGACCCGACCTGGTCCAAGCCCGCCCTCACCATGCTGGCCATGTGGGGCATCGGCGACCTGATGGTCATCTTCATGGCCGCCCTGCTGGACGTGCCCAGGGAGCAGTACGAGGCCGCCGAGCTCGACGGCGCCGGCCCGTTCCACCGGTTCCGCTACGTCACGCTGCCGAACATCTCGCCGATCATCATGTTCGCGGTGGTCACCGGCGTGATCCAGACGATGCAGTACTACACCCAGGCGATCGTGGCCGGGAAGGTCGCCAGCGGCGTGATCGGCGGATCCGGCCAGCAGTTCGAACCCGGGTACCCGCAGGGCTCCACCTGGACCCTGCCGCAGATGGTCTACAACCTGGGCTTCCAGCGCTTCGACACCGGCTCCGCCTGCGTGATCGCCCTGATCCTGTTCGTCATCTCGATGGCGTTCACCTCGATCCTCCTGCGCCGCAAGTCCGGCTTCATGGCGAGTGAGGACTGACCATGACTCTCAGCACCACCCTCCCCGCGTCCGCCTCCGCGTCCGGCTCCGGCTCGTCGAGGCCCTCCTCCGAGGCGGCCCGGGCCGCCCGGCGCCGCGCCGCCCTGCACTGGGTGGCCGTGCACTCGACGGCCATCGCGGCCACCCTGTTCTTCGTCCTGCCGTTCGTGTTCGTCTTCCTCACCTCGGTGATGACGGACCAGCAGGCCCTCACCAGGAACCTCTGGCCCACCTCCTGGGAGTGGGGCAACTACCTCAAGGTGTGGCAGACCCCGGGCTTCCTCACCTGGTGGCGCAACACCCTGCTGTACGCGGGCCTCGGCACGCTGCTGACCGTCGTCTCCAGCCTGCCGGTCGCCTACGCGCTGGCCAAGTTCCGCTTCCGGGGCCGCAACCTCGCCCTGATGGCCGTCATCTCGATGATGATGCTGCCGCCGCAGGTCACCATCATCCCGATGTACCTGTTCTGGGCGAAGCAGATGCACCTCACCGGCACCCTCTGGCCGTTGATCATCCCGATGGCCTTCGGCGACGCCTTCTCGATCTTCCTGCTGCGCCAGTTCCTGCTGACCATCCCCAAGGAGTACATCGAGGCCGCCAAGATCGACGGCTGCGGTGACCTGCGGACCCTGCTCAAGGTCGTGCTGCCGATGGCCAGGCCGGCCATCGCCGCGGTGGCGCTGTTCCAGTTCTTCTACGCCTGGAACGACTACTTCGGCCCGCAGATCTACGCCAGCGAGAACCCCGGCGCCTGGACCCTCTCGTACGGGCTGGAGTCCTTCAAGGGCGCCCACCACACCAACTGGAACCTCACGATGGCCGCCACCCTCCTCGTCCTGGCACCCGTCATCATCCTGTTCTTCTTCGCCCAGAAAGCCTTCATCGAAGGCGTCACACTGACAGGGGTCAAGGGCTGATGTCCCCCACGCTCAAGCTCGCCATCGTCGGCGGCGGATCCACCTACACCCCCGAACTCATCGACGGTTTCGCCCGGTTGCGCGACACCCTGCCGATCGGCGAACTCGTGCTGATCGACCCGGCGGCGGACCGCCTGGAGCTGGTCGGCGGCCTGGCCCGGCGGATCTTCGCCAAGCAGGGGCACCCCGGCACCGTCAGCACCACCACGGACGTCGCGGCCGGCGTGCAGGGCGCGGACGCCGTCCTGCTGCAGCTGCGGGTCGGCGGGCAGGCCGCCCGCGACCGGGACGAGACCTGGCCGCTGGACTGCGGTTGCGTCGGCCAGGAGACCACCGGCGCCGGCGGCCTCGCCAAGGCCCTGCGGACCGTCCCGGTGGTGCTGGACATCGCCGAGCAGGTGCGCCGGGCCAACCCGGACGCCTGGATCGTCGACTTCACCAACCCGGTCGGCATCGTCACCCGGGCCCTGCAGAGCGCCGGGCACAAGGCGGTCGGCCTGTGCAACGTGGCGATCGGCTTCCAGCGGCGCTTCGCCAAGCACCTCGGCGTCGACCACGAGCTGATCCGGCTCGACCACGTGGGCCTCAACCACCTCACCTGGGAGCGCGGCGTCACCCTGCTCGACGCCCCCGGCAGCGCCACCGGCCGGGAGGTGCTCCCCGAGCTGCTCGCCGACTTCGGCAAGGAGATCTCCGAGGACCTGCACCTGCCGCTGCCGGTGATCCGGCGCCTCGGCGTCGTCCCCTCGTACTACCTGCGGTACTTCTACCAGCACGACGTGGTGGTGGAGGAGCTGAGGGCGAAGGGCTCGCGGGCGAAGGAGGTCGCCGCGATCGAGCGGCAGCTGCTGGAGATGTACGCCGACCCGGCGCTGGACACCAAGCCGGAGCTGCTCGCCCAGCGCGGCGGCGCGTTCTACTCCGAGGCCGCCGTCCAGCTGATCGCCTCCCTGCTGGGCACCGACGGACGCACCACCGTCCAGGTGGTCAACACCCGCAACGACGGCGTGCTGCCCTTCCTGCCCGACGACGCCGTCATCGAGGTGCCGGCCGAGGTCGACGCCGCCGGCGTGCGCCCGCTGCCCCAGCGCCCCGTGGAGCCGCTCTACGCCGGCCTGATCGCCGGCGTGACCGCGTACGAGCAGCTCGCCCTGGACGCCGCGCTCAAGGGCGGCCGGGACCGCGTCTTCGACGCCCTGCTCGCGCACCCGCTGGTCGGGCAGCTGGAGCTCGCGGACAAGCTCACCGACAGCCTGCTCGCCAACAACCGCGAGCACCTCCACTGGGCCTGAGCAGCCCTCAGCAGCACCGAGAAACCCCGGTCGGGACGACGGCCGGGGCACGTACGAGCGCGGGGACCTGATGACCCACCAGCCCGATCCACTCCTGCCCGGTGTCCTGGCCATCGACGCCGGCAACAGCAAGACCGACGTCGCCCTCGTCGGTGCCGACGGCGCCGTCCTCGGCAGCGCCCGGGGCGGCGGCTTCCAGCCGCACCTGGTCGGCCCGCGGGCCGCGATCGCCGCCCTGGTGCCGCTGGTCACGGCGGCGGCGGCGCAGGCCGGCCTCGCCCTCGGCGACACCCCGCTGACCAGCCACGTCAGCGCCTGTCTGGCCAACGCCGACCTCCCGGTGGAGGAGCGACTGCTGCAGGCCGCCATCGAGGAGCAGCCGTGGGGTGTCACCGCGGCCGTGGTCAACGACACCTTCGGCCTGCTGCGGGCGGGCACCGACGGGCCGCGCGGCGTGGCCGTGGTCTGCGGCGCCGGCATCAACTGCGTGGGCCTGCTGCCGGACGGCCGGACCGCCCGGTTCCCCGCCCTCGGCGAGCTCACCGGCGACTGGGGCGGCGGCGCGGGCCTGGCGGCCAGCAGCATGTGGCACGCGGTCCGGGCGGAGGACGGCCGGGGCGCGCCCACCGCGCTGGCCGCCGCGATCGCCGAGCACTTCGGCCTGCCGAGCACCAGCGCCGTCGCCGAGGCCATGCACCTCGGCCAGCTCGACCGCAACCGGCTGCACGAGATCGTCCGGGTGCTGTTCGCCACGGCCCAGGCCGGCGACGGCCCGGCGCTGGAGCTGGTCGACCGCCAGGCGGACGAGATCACCCGGCTGGCGATCGTCGCCCTGACCCGGCTCGACCTGCTCGCCGAACCCACCCCGGTGGTGCTCGGCGGCGGCGTGCTGGCCTCGCGTCAGCCGCTGCTGATCGACAACGTCACCGCCCGACTGGCCGCCGCCGCACCGCAGGCCGAGCCGCGCATCGTGGTCGCCCCGCCGGTGCTCGGCGCCGCACTGCTCGGCCTGGACCACCTGGAGGCGGCCGGCCTCGGCGGCGGCCCCGCGGCCCAGGAGCGGCTGCGCACGGCGTACTCGCTGCCGGAGGCGGTCGCGGCCTGACGCACCGAAGCCCCCGGGAGGGGGCGGCCACCAGGGATCCGGCGTCCGCCGGGGAGGTCGGCCGGACGGGCCCGCACGCCCGCCCGGCCGGCTCCCCCGGCGGACGCCGGTGCGTCCGGTCCCGGCGCCCCGGTGGACACCTCCCCGGACGGGCGGCGCACCTCGTCTACGCTCGTCCCCATGAGCCCCTCGATCGCCTCGAACACCCGTGTGGAACTGGCCGGGTTGCTGGAGTTCCTCCGCCCGCGCCACCGCGCGCTCCTGCTCACCCGCCGGGCCGACGGCTCCCCGCAGGCCTCGCCGCTGACCTGCGGGGTGGACGACGCCGGACGGATCGTCATCTCCACGTACCCGGAGCGGGCGAAGGTCCGCAACCTGCGCCGCGACCCGGCGGTCAGCGTGGTGGTGCTGTCCGACGAGTGGAACGGACCGTGGGTGCAGGTCGACGGCGAGGCGGAGGTGATCGACCTGCCCGAGGCGGTCGAGCCGCTCGTCGAGTACTACCGCACCATCGCCGGCGAGCACCCGGACTGGGACGAGTACCGGGCCGCGATGGTCAGGCAGGGCAAGTCGCTGATCCGGATCACCCCGCGCCGCTGGGGCCCGATCGCCACCGGCGGCTTCCCTGCCCGCCTGGTCGAGGACGGGGACGGGGGCTGACCCGGCCGCTCGGCCCCGTCCGCTCGGCGGCTCGGCCGCTCAGCGGCTCGGCGGCGGCTGCTCGGCCGACCGACCCGGCACGAACCCACTCACCCCACGAACCCGAAGGGGAACACGGCGATGTCCGGCCCTGATGGTCCCCTCGTCCTCGGCCTCGACGTCGGCGCCACCACCACCCGCGGGGTGCTCACCGACCTGACGGGCCGGCGCCTCGGCTCCGCCCTCGCGGCCGGCGGCAACCCGCAGGCGCAGGGCGGACGGGCCGCCGCCGAGCGGATCGGCGCGGTGCTGCGGGACGCCCTCGGCGACCACGACCCGGCGCGGCTCGGCGCGTGCGTGATCGGCCTGGCCGGCTACCGGCGGTTCGCCACCGACGCCGCCGCGGTGGCCTTCGCCGAGGAGTGCCGCGCGGCGGCCGGGCCGGCCGTGCCCGGCTCCCTGCGGCCGGCCCTGCGGCCGGACGCCGAGGTGGCCTTCGCCGCCGGGACGCGCGCGGCGGACGGCGTCGTGCTGATCGGCGGGACGGGCGCGGTGGCCTGCCGGCTCCAGCGCCGCCGGGTGAGCAGCACCCGTGGCGGCCAGGGCTGGCTGCTCGGCGACGAGGGCTCCGGCTTCTGGATCGGACGGGAGGCGGCCCGGCACGCACTGGACGCGCTGGGCGCCGGGTCCGGTGCGCCGGACGCGCTGACGGCGGCCGTGCTCGCCGCCCTGGAGGTGCCGGCACGCCCGCGGGCCGGGGCCGTCGCGGGTCTGCTGCGCGCGGTCTACGACGCACCGTCGACGGTGCCAGCCGGCCTGGCCCCGGTGGTCGCCGACGCGGCGGCGGCCGGTGACCCGGCCGCGGCCCGGATCGTGACCGCGGCGGCGGCCCGGCTGGCCGCCCTGGTCGAAGCCGCCCTGCCGGCCGGCGCCCCGCCGGAGCCGATCGTGCTGGCGGGCGCCGTGGCGGCCTCCCCCGGCCCGGTGCGGGAGGCGCTGACGGCCGCCCTGGCCGGCCTGCCGGGAGAGGTCGTGGTGGCCGGCGACACCACCATGGCCGCTGCCTGGCTGGCCGCCCGCACGGTCGTACCGGGCACCCCGCACGAGGCCTTCCTGCCGCCGGCGGGGGAGGTCTGACCACCGGTCGCGACCGGTCGACCCCTGCCCGTCTGCTGGACGCCGCCGCCCCAGCCCGCCGGGTTCGGGTTGAGTGGCGGGCAGGCACGGCGGCCGAGCAGGAGGTGGCGATGATGCGGGGCCCGCAAGGCGAACCGGCGACGGGCGACGGACCGGCGACGGGCGGGGAGCCGGCGCCCGACCGGCGGCGCTGGCTGGTGCTCGCCGTCGGGATGCTGGCGATGACGGCCGGCTGCGCCTTCCAGTTCGGACTGCCCTACCTGATCCCGGCCCTGCGCGACGGGGGTCTGACGCTGGGGCAGGCCGGGATGCTGGCGGCCTGCCCGACGGTCGGCCTGGTGCTGACCCTCACGGCCTGGGGTTCGGCGGCGGACCGCTGGGGCGAGCGCTGGGTGCTGGCCGGCGGGCTGGGCCTGGCGGGGCTGGTGCTGCTGGCCGCTCCGGCGGTCCGCGGGACGACCGCCCTGGGCGCCTGTTTCGTGCTCGCGGGCGCCGCCGGCGCCTCCGCGCACGCGTCCAGCGGGCGGCTGATCCTCGGGTGGTTCCCGGCCCGGGAGCGGGGCGTGGCGATGGGGCTGCGGCAGACCTCGCTGCCGCTGGGGATGGCGGTGGCGGCGGTGCTGCTGCCCCGGACCGCCGTGCACGGACGCGGCGCCGCCCTGGCCGTGCTCGGCGCGATGAGCCTGGCGGCGGCGCTGCTGGTGGTGGTGGCCGTCCGCGATCCGGCGCGGCCGGCCGGCGACGCCGCACCGCGGACCGGGTCGCCGTACCGGACGCCGGTGCTGTGGCGGCTGCACGGCGCGGCGACGCTGCTGGTGGTGCCGCAGTTCGTGGTGGGCACCTTCGCGCTGGTGCTGCTGGTGGACGAGCGGGGCTGGTCGCCGTCGGCGGCCGGGGTGCTGCTGGCCTGCGTACAGGTCGCCGGGGCCGGCGCACGGCTGACCTCGGGACGCTGGTCGGACGTGGTGGGCAGTCGGACCAGGCCGATGCGGCTGCTCGCCCTGGTCACCGCCGGGGCCCTGGCGGCGCTGACGCTCTGCGTGCTGACCGGCTCGCCCGTCACGACGGTGGCACTGGTGGCCACCGGGGTGGTGACGGTCAGCACCAACGGCCTCTCCTTCACCGCCGTCGCCGAGTACGCGGGCAGCGGCTGGGCGGGCCGGGCGCTGGGGGTGCACACCACCGTGCAGAACGCGGTGGCGGCCTGCGTGCCGGCGGTGGCGGCGCGGCTGATCGGCGCGGGGGGCTTCGGCCTCGCCTACGGGCTGGCCGTGGCCTTCCCGCTGCTGGCCGCCGCCCTGGTGCCGGCCGGACTCCGCCCGCCGGACGCCGCCGGGGCGCCGGGGCGGGCGGCCGCGCCGCCCGGGGACGTGCTCGCGCCCGCCCGTCCCTGAGGGGCCAGCCGACCTGGCCGATCCCCGCCCGCGAGGGCCTGCCCGTGGGCTGCCGAACCGGTCTCAGATGAGCAGCCGGGCCAGCGCCGTGACGGCGACCGCGACGCCGACGACCAGCAGGAAGGGTGCCCGGCGCCAGGCGGCGAAGGCGGCGGCGGCCAGACCGAGGGCGCGGGCGTCCAGGGTGAGCCCGCCGTCCTTGCCGAAGGTCTGCAGGGCGGTGAGGGCGGCCAGCAGGGCGACGGGGATGAGTGCGGCGGAGCGGCGCACGGCCGGCCGCTCCAGCAGCCCTGCCGGGATGCTCAGGCCGACGAGCTTGAGCAGGTAGCAGCCCAGCGCGGTGGCGCCGATGGCGATCCAGACGGTCATGCGACGGTCTCCGTTCCAGCAGCGCCGGGGGTGTCGGATCGGTCGGCGGTGTCCGATCGGTCGGGGGTGCCGGGGGCGCCCCCGCGGGGGCGGCCGGCGGCCAGCACGATCGGCACGGCGGCGATCGAGAGCAGGACCGGCACCCCGGTGGGCAGCACCACGGTGGCGGCCAGGGCCAGGGCGGCGCCGACGCCGGCCACCTTGAGCTCCGCCGCGCCCTCCCGCAGCCGGGGGGCGAGCAGCGCCAGGAAGACCGCCGGACCGGCCGCGTCCAGCCCGTACGCGGCCGGGTCGCCGAGGGCGTCGGCGCCCATGGCACCGGCCAGGGTGCAGAGGTTCCAGGTGGCGAACAGGCTGATCCCGGTGACGGCGAAGCCGAGCCGGGCGGAGCGGCGGTCGGGCTGGGTGAGCGCGACCGCGGCCGACTCGTCGATCATCAGGTGGGCGGCGAACGGGCGCAGCAGTCGGGGGATCGCCAGCCTGGGCCCGAGCCGCAGCCCGTAGAAGGCGTTGCGGGCGCCGAGGAACAGCGCGCCGAGCACGGCCGCCGGTAGCGCGGCTCCGGCGGCCAGCGCGCTGACCAGGGCGAACTGCGAGGCGCCGGTGAACACCAGCAGGCTGAGCCCGCAGGTCTGCCAGACGCTGAGGTGGGCGGCGCTGCCGGCCACGCCGAAGGCGAGGCCGGAGACGCCGACGGTGAGCCCGATCCCGAGGGAGTCGCGCACGACGGCCGCCGTGGCCTTCCGCGCGGGGGCTGGCGCGACGGTCGGCAGATCCTGTTCCACAGTCATCCGGTCACACTCATCCGGTCCGCACTTCGGTGATGTTCGCCTTGGCGAACGCCTGTCCATTAGAGTGAACGAGACGGGGAAGGCGTTCGTCAAGTCGAACAAGCGGACTTCTGGAGCGAACACGTGGCAGACGGCGCGGCAGACGGCGCGGGGAACGGCGCTACGAGCGGGACGGACACGGCCGGAGCCCAGCCGGCCCCGCCCAACCCGATCGCCCTGATCGCCGTGTCGATCCGGCGGGAGCGGGAACGCACCGGCCTGTCCATGACCGAGCTCGCCAAGCGCGCCGGCATCGCCAAGTCCACCCTCTCCCAGCTCGAATCGGGCCTCGGCAACCCCAGCGTCGAGACCCTCTGGGCGCTGGGCGTCGCACTCGACGTCCCGTTCAGCCGGCTGGTCGACCCGCCGCGTCCGGTGGTCAGGGTGATCCGCGCGGGCGAGGGCCCGGTCACCCACTCCGAGCGCGCCGACTATTCGGCCACCCTGCTCGCCTCCTGCCCCCCGAACGCCCGCCGCGACATCTACCGGATCGAGGCCCAGCCCGGCGAGGCCCGCACCTCGGACCCGCACAACCCCGGCACCACCGAACACCTGCTGCTGAGCACCGGCCGGGCCTTGGTCGGCCCCGCCGAGGACCCGGTCGAACTGGCCCCCGGCGACTACATCGCCTACCCGGGCGACACCCCGCACATCTTCCGCGCGCTCGCGCCGGACACCACCGCGGTCATCGTCATGGAGCACACCTGACCGGCCCGGACGAGGCCCGGTCGGCGGTCTCCCGCAGAGCTCCGCAGGCTCCGGACGGGCGGCCCGGGCGAGGCGGTGATATCCGGTCAGACCTCGAACACGCCGGTGACGCCGGGGCGAGGGGCCCCTACGCTCACGGACCATGCCAAGGACAAAGCCCCGAAGCCTCAGGCTTGCCGCGCTCTTTCTCCTGCTGCTCGGCCTGATCGGCCTCTCCCAGCCGGCCCAGGCCGCCACCTCGACCGTGACCCCGTACTTCGCCATGTCGGCGGACCGGACCTCCGCCCACCCCGGCGAAAGCGTCACGGTGACCATGACGTTCACCAACAACCAGACCACCGACGTGCAGTTCGTCTTCCAGTCGTTCCAGCAGACCTACGAGACCATGCTCGCCGTGTCCGCCGGGCTGACCTACGGCTGGACCGGCTGCACCGACGACCAGGGCCACGCCTGCACACCCGGCGTCGCCCCGGGCTTCACCGCGCTGATCCACCCGGGCGAGTCCCGGACGGCCACCCTGACCTACCTGATCGGCGCCGACAGCAACTGCGGCGGCCCCGTCAAGCTCGGCTTCTACTCCTACGTCTACTACGAGTGGGACGGCGGCGCCGGCACCCAGGACGGCCTCAGCTACACCGGCGACACCTTCGTGAACTGCCTCGTGTGACCGGCTCCCGTCCGCCCCCGCTCTCCCGGGGGCGGACGGGACGTCGACTCCGGCCCCGCGCACGGCGCACCGCGACCCCGGCTGACGCCCGACTCCGGCACGTCGCGAACCGTCACCGACCAGGCCTTCAAAGGACTGGCCTCGGCAGCGAGGCCGGTGGGACGATCGTCGACGGTCGACTCCGGTGGGCCGTAGACGAGGAGTTCGGGCGGGCCGGCCACCCGCGAACTCCGGAAGCGCTCGAATCACCGAGGTAGCAGATGAACAGGGACGTCCGGTTCGTCCGGGATCTCGTCGCCCGGATACCCGCATTCGACGACCTCTACCGGAGTCACGTCTTCAATGAGGACGGCGTGCTCGCCCACGTGATCTTCTGGGACATCACCCTGGCAACCGTTGCCTCCTATCTCGGCGACGAGGACGAACCGGACTGGCGGAGCACTCTCCCGTTCCTGGAGGAGCAGCTGAGCCTCGGAGTCCCCGAGATCAGCGAGGTGGTCGTGACCTCGTTTCTCAACTACCTCCCGTGGCCGGGCGAACCCGGCCACGGGATCGTCCGGGAGCTCGGTCCGGCGATGGCGCGGAGCTTCGCCTCGATCCGCCCTTCGGGGTGAGCAGGACGGAGCCCCGCAGTCGACCGATCGCGCCGGGACCGGAGCAGGCCTCAGCCGTGCGCGGTGTCGATGACGCAGAAGCGGTTGCCCTCCGGGTCCGCGAGGACGACGAAGTCGGGGTCGTCCGGGTAGCTGTCCCAGTCCACCCGGACGGCGCCGAGGGCGACCAGCCGTTCGACCTCGGCGGCCTGCTCGGCCGCGTCCTGCGCGTACAGGTCGAGGTGCACCCGGGGGTGCGACTGCACGGGAGTGACACTGCGGCCGAGCGCCACCGGCGTCCCGGCGCCGCCCTGCGCCGGGACGAGGACGACCCAGTCGTCCTCCACCACACCGTCCCGCGGGACGTACCCCAGCGCCCGCCCCCAGAACTCCGCCGCCCGACGTACGTCCTGGACGCCCAGGACCACCGATCCGATTCTCAGCATGGGCCCGATTCTGCCGGGCGGACCGCCGAAGTGCCCGCCCTCGAACTCGAAACCGACACAAGGGATCTGCCGACCGATGAGCGACGCCCCACCGACGGACGCGCAGGAGCCGCAATCCTGGTTCTCCTGTCGCATCAGGTTCGCGCACCTCTCCACCGACAGCGAGACCCTGCTTCTGCGGACCTCGGCCTACCTGGTCCGGGCAGCCGACTACGAGAGCGCCCTTCCTCGCGCGTTGGAGATCGGACGCCGGGAGGAGAAGGCGTACCCGAACGCCTCCGGGGGAACAGCTCGGATCGCCGTGGTCGAGATCGAGACGATCGACATGCTGGAGGAGCTGACGGACGGCACCGAGGTCGCGTCCCTCTGGTCGGATGACATCACGCCGTCGCCGTGGGATTGGGATCACCGGTTCCGTCCGGAGAACTCCCGCCCCGGCAGCAGCCTCTGACGCCGTCCGACCCGAATCAGCGGGCCGCCCGCCGGATGTCCGGCGGGCGGCCCTGCGCTGCGGCGGGCGGTGGCCGGCCCTGCGCTGCGGCGGGCGGTGGCCGGCCCTGCGCTGCGGCGGGTGGTGGCCGGCCTCAGTGTTCGCCCTCCGGGCGGGGGTGGTGCGGGAGGAGGAAGGCGACCAGGAAGGCCACGGCGAGAGCGGCGGCGACCAGGGCCAGGGTGAGGGCGGCGGCGGGCTGGAAGCCGTGGCCGGCGGCGTGGTCGAAGAGGACGGTGCCGAAGACCGCGACGCCGACCGAACCGCCGAGCTGCTGGACGGCGTTGAGGACGCCGGAGGCGGAGCCGACCTCGTGGTCGTCGACGCCGGCGAGGGCGATGTCGAAGAACGGCGCCATGATCAGGCCGAGGCCGAAGCCGGTGAGCAGGACGGCGGGCACCAGCTCCCAGCTGGTGAGGTCGACCGGCCAGTGGGTGGTGCAGGCGCGGACACCCAGGATGCCCAGGGCGGCCACGGCCAGGCCGGCGTGCAGCACCCGGCGGCCGTACCGGGGGGCCAGTTTGGCGCCGGAGAGGATCGCGCCGGCGACCATGCCGAGCGAGAGCGGGATCATCGTCAGGCCCGCGTGCAGCGGGGTCCAGCCCAGGCCCAGCTGGAAGTACAGGGTGAGGGCGAGCATCAGGCCGCTGAGCGCGCCGAAGAAGACCAGACCGGTGGCCAGGGCCGAGGTGAAGGGGCGCTTGGCGAGCAGGGAGGGCTCGACCAGCGGGGAGCGGCCGGTGCGCTCGGCCCAGCGCTGGTGGCGCAGGAACAGCCAGAGCACCGGCAGGGCGGCGGCCATCGCGAGGTACGTCCAGAGCGGCCAGCCGAGCTCGCGCCCCTGGACGAGCGGGTAGACGGCGAGCAGCACGGCGGCGCTGAGCAGCAGGACGCCGACCGGGTCGAGGCGGGTCGCGCCGGCGCCCCGGGTGCGGGTGTCGGCGGGGAGGATCCGGACGGCGGCGAGCAC
Organism: Kitasatospora sp. NPDC057015; assembly: GCF_042673745.1. Taxonomy (NCBI): domain Bacteria; kingdom Bacillati; phylum Actinomycetota; class Actinomycetes; order Kitasatosporales; family Streptomycetaceae; genus Kitasatospora; species Kitasatospora sp. NPDC057015. The sequence continues at coordinate 226,968 of NZ_JBHUSG010000008.1, read as the reverse complement.
GGCGATCAGGCCGAGCGGCAGGTTGATCAGGAAGATCATGCGCCAGCCGGTGCCGAACAGGTCGGCCGAGGTCAGGTAGCCGCCGAGGGTGGGCCCGAGGACGGAGGAGAGGCCGAGCACCGGGCCGAACAGGGCGAAGGCGGCGCCGGTCTCCCTGGGCGGGAACATGGCCTTGATCAGGCCGAGGCCCTGCGGGATGAGCAGCGCGCCGAAGGCGCCCTGGGCGATCCGGGCGCCGATCAGCAGGCCCGGGCCGGTCGCGACGGCGCAGAGGGTGGAGGCGAGGGTGAATCCGGCCGCCCCGAGGACGAAGAGGCGCTTGCGGCCGTAGAGGTCGCCCAGCCGGGCGCCGGTGACGAGCAGGACGGCGAAGGCCAGCGTGTACGCGGCGGCGATCCACTGGATCTGGGTGTCGCTGCCGCCGAAGGCGCGCTGGATGGCGGGCGAGGCGACCTGGACGATCGTCGTGTCGAGCAGGTCCATCACCTCGGCGACCAGGATCACCGCGAGGCCGGCCCACCGGAGGCGGTAGCGGGTCTCGGTCGGGGCGACGGACTCGGGCGGGGTGGGTGGCGCGGGCGGGGTGGACGTCACGGGTGGCGCGGGTGACGTCGGTGGTGTGGGGGTGGCGGAGGGTGCGGCCTGGGAGGACATGGGAATCCCTTCGAGGGAGGGGCGAACGTCGTTCGTCCTAACGAACAGTGTTCTATTTCGACGAACACCGTTCTTCCATGGAACAGTGTTCGTGTCAAGTAGGGTGGGCCTGACGACGACCCCGGAGGAGCCCACCGTGACCAGTGCCGCCCCGAGTCCGAGCTGGCCAGGGTCCTGGCAGGGCAAGGAGAAGGCCGCCCCCAAGCGCCGGCCGCTCAGCCGCGAGCGCATCGTCGAGGCCGCCCTGGCGATCATCGACGGCGAGGGCCTGGAGGCCCTGAGCATGCGGCGGGTCGCCCAGGACCTCGGCACCGGCGCCGCCAGCCTCTACGCGCACTTCAGCAACAAGGACGAGCTGATCGAGCAGGTCCTCGACCTCGCGTACACGGAGATCGAGTTGGAGCAGCCCGACCCGGGCCGCTGGGAGGAGCAGCTGAAGGACCTGATGCGCCGCTCGCGGGACGTCCTGCTCAGCCACGGGGACCTCGCCCGGGCCGCCGTGGTGGCGAACGTGCCCGTCACCCCGCACGCGATGGACGTGGCGGAGTCCATGCTCGCGATCCTGCGCGCCGGCGGCCTGGACGAGCGGACGGCGGCGTACGGGGTCGACCTGCTCGGGCTGTACGTCACGGCGACGGCCTTCGAGCAGGCGACCAGGAGCGGCCACAGCCAGGCCGACACCGACGCCTACAGCGAGCGGATCCAGGGCTACTTCGCCTCCGCCCCGGCCGATCGCTACCCGATGATGACCTCGATGGCGGCGGCCCTCACCAGGAACGTGGGGGACGAGCGCTTCGACTTCGGCCTGGAGATCCTGGTCGCCGGACTCGCCCGGACCTCCGGGGCCGACTGAACGACCGACCGAACGACCGATGCGGCGTCATCCGGCGGCTTGGCGGGCCCGGTCACTGCCGCTGCACTGTCGCTGTCGGCGGCGGGTGCGACGATGACGGCATGACCGAACCGGTGAAGGGCCCCGCCAGTTACTTCCCCTCGATCGAGAAGAAGTACGGCCGGCCGATCGAGGAGTGGAAGGGCCTGATCCGGTCCTCGCCGCTGACCAAGCACATGGAGCTCGTCTCCTGGCTCAAGACCGAACACGGGATGGGCCACGGGCACGCCAATGCCCTGGTCGCACACACCCTCGCGGAGGACAGCGGCAAGTAGGGCCCTCCGTCCGAACCGTCGCAGCCCAACGAGCCACCGCGCCGGGGCTGTTGGTGGTGTGTTGGTGAACCGTTGGCGGCCGGCGGCAGAGTTCCCTTCGCAGGCCGTCCTCCTGCCGGCAGTCACCCGCGCTCGTGCCCGACGTCTTCGGCGAGCGCGGCCCGGGCATCGCCGAGCCGCTCCGGCGGATGCCCGACCGTGGCCCGAGGCCGCCGCCCCCTGAACTCCGGGGTCGGCGGCCTCGGGTCGTCAGGGGCGGGCGGGCCGACGGGTGTGGGCCCGCCCGGCCCGCCCGACCCCCTCGACCCTCTCGGCCCGTCCGACTCACTCAGCGGTCTCCCCGCGCTGCCCGCCCGACGACTCCCCCGGCCGGCGGCGCTTTCCCGAACCCCTTGGCGGGGCACCGGACCCAGAGTAAGGTACTGCTTCATTATGAAGGACGTACATAAATCTCCGGAGGGCTTCCCCGCCGACGACGGCGGCCTCCTCTACGACCCCGGAGTCCGGGAGTCGATGGGCACGTTCGCACTGGACGGCGACACCCTGGCCCTGGAGGCGGCCGCGGCCGTCCGCTCGGCCTCGCAGGCCGTCGACCGGCTGCGCTCGCAGGGCGCGACCGGGCGCGGCCTGAGCGCCGGCGCGCTGGACGTCCTCGTACGGCTGGGCGCCGACACCGGCGAGGGTCTGAGCATCGGCGAACTGGCGCGCGCCGGCGGGGTGAGCTCCCGCAACATCACCGGACTGGTCGACACGCTGGAGCGCGACCACCTGGTGCAACGGGTCCAGGACCGGCAGGACCGCCGGTCGGTCCGGGTCCGGATCACCCCGGTCGGCCACGACTGGCTGGAGTCGTTCCGCGGGCCCACCCAGCGAGCCATGTCCGCGGTCTTCCAGGGCTTCACCCCCGACGACCTGGCCCGATTCCGGCACCTGTGCCTGCGCCTGGTCGAGAACCAGCAGCGGATCGAGCGCTACCTGCACACCCAACGGCCCGACCAGCCGGCCACCTGAACCGCCGAACCCGTCTCCGCATCGACGACCATCGAGGACGCCGTGACCGACGCCGTGACCACCGATTCACCGACCCGACGCACCGTCAGGGCCTACCACGAGGCCCGGTTCCGCGGCGACGTCGCGACCGCCGCCGCTCAGATCGGCGACGGCTTCGCGTTCCGCAGCCCGTTCGTCACCTCCACCAGCCCGACCGGTCATCTCGACGGGCTCGACGGACTCCTGGGCATCGTCACCGGCGTCGACCTGATCAGCGAACTGTACGGCGACACCGAGGCGACCCTGCTCTACGACGTGCACACCGCCTCGCCCGTCGGCACCCAGCACACGGCCGAGCACTTCCGGCTCCACGACGGCCGGATCACCGCGATCACGCTCATCTTCGACTCCGCCCCCTGGCAGGCCCTCATGGCCGCGGTCGGCCCGGGCCGCGAGCAGTCCACGCCCCCGGCGTGACCGCTCCGCCCGCCTCGGATCAGCGGGTCGGGTACTCACCGGCGCGGACGCCCGCGACGAAGGACCGCCAGGCGTCGGCCGCGAAGACCAGGGCCGGCCCGGACGGGTCCTTGGAGTCACGCACCGGGACGAGGCCCGGGAATCCGGGGGCCACCTCGATGCACTCGCCGCCGTTGTCCCCGCTGTAGCTGCTCTTGCGCCAGACCACCGCACTGAGATCGAGATTCATCATGGGCGTTGTACCCCTCCAGATCGTTGCGGCCCCGGATTTCACCCGGGAAGGCCATCGGTCAACCTCGGGTCGGGAACTCACCGGCGCGGACGCCCGCGACGAAGGACCGCCAGGCGTCGGCCGGGAAGACCAGGGCCGGGCCGGACGGGTCCTTGGAGTCACGCACGGGGACGAGGCCCGGGAATCCGGGGGCCACCTCGATGCAGTCGCCGCCGTTGTCCCCGCTGTAGCTGCTCTTGTACCAGGCCACCGCGTCGAGATCGGGAATCGTCATGGGCGTTGTACCCCTCCATCGCACTGGTGATCACGGCAGCGGACTCCACGGCTGAGAGAGAGTCAGCTCGCAGCACATCATAGGTCCGCGTGTGCCGGTCAATCACTGCTGGATCATCACTGAAGTGACCTCTGTCGAGGCTTTCCGAGTACACCCACTCATGGCGGTCAGGCAGCATGACCAGCGACATGGAGGTGTTGAGCGGCTTCAGGCCGCCCACATCGAATGGGGCAACCTGGAGGACGATGTTCGGACGGCGCCCGACCTCCAGCAAATGCTGCAACTGCCCACCCATCACTGCAGGTCCGCCGACCCTACGCCGGATGACGCTCTCATCAAGCACCACGACCAGCAGCGGCCCGTCCGGCGCCAGGAATCGATGCTGCCGACTCAGTCGGGCAGCTACCCGCTCCTCGATCAGATCGGGATCTCCCGCACCTGAACCCCTCGCGAACAACGCCCGCGCGTAGTCCTCCGTCTGCAACAGACCAGGAACATGCTGGATCTGGAACTTGCGCAGCGAGACAGCCTCCGCCTCCATCTGCGCGAAGCGCTGGAACCAGTCCGGGTGTTCGACCTCGGCGTACCAGTCGACCCGCTTCCAGATCCGGATCAGGAGGCCGCCCATCATCAGGACCCGGTCGCAGTCCTTGATGAAGTCCTCCTGCGGGACACGGCCCCCGTTCTCCACCCGGGTGACCAGGGTCCGGTCGCAGTGCAGCAGCTTGGCCAGGTCGGCCTGCGAGTAGCCGGCGGCCTCCCGGGCGTGGCGGAACTCGCCGCCGAACAGAACAGCTGAGCTGATGGTCGAACCTGTGTCGGGCCTTCGACGTGGCACAGCCAACCCCCGTAGTGACGCAGGTCCTTGGCACCCTTGATCGCTCGCCACGGTAGCGCCCGATGCCGATGCTTGTGAGCGGAACGGAATTGTTCGCTCGCTTTGCGTGAGCACGTGCGCCCATTGGTTGTCATGTGCGCTCCGTGGGGCGCGTTCGGCAGCTGGTACCGGGAGGTAGGTCCCATGGCGGAGACACTCGACAGAACAGCGGCGGTGGACGGCGAGGCGGTCGGCGGCGAGTACGCCTGCTGGCTGCCGCGCCACCGGCGTTCACCAGGGGTGGCGCGGCGGCTGCTGCGGAGCTTCCTGGACGGTCTCGACGGCGGGGAACGGTTCGTGGAGGTGGGCGAGTTGCTGCTCTCCGAACTGGTGGCCAACGCGGTCGAGCACGCCCGGGTGCCGGCCGGGCGGCTGGTGAAGGTGCGGTTCGAGTGCCGGGCGGACCTGCTGCGGGTCGAGGTGCACGACGCGAGTCCGCAGCGGCCGTCGCTGCGGACCGTCCCGGCGCAGGCGGACGCGGAGGCGGGCCGGGGGCTGTTGCTCGTCCGGGAGCTGTCGCAGGGCTGGGGGTGCTGCCCACGGGTGGGCGGGATCGGGAAGTTCGTCTGGTTCGAGTGCGGCCCGTCCTCGGACACCGGTCCTACCGAGGACACCGAGGACACCGGGGACGGCCCGGCGACGGACGGCCGCGCCACGGACGGCCCGACGGCGGACGGCCCGACGGCGGACGGGCGGGCGACGGCATGAGGCGGGAGGTCGGACGGCGGTGGCCGGGCATCGCACGCGAGCTCGCACGGGCCGGGCAGGCGGCGGCCGGTGCGCGGCCGGTCGGAACGGGGTCGGACGGGACGGGGTCGGACGGGACGGGGTCGGCGGCGCTGCTGGACGCGGTCGAACGGATGATCCCGCCCGAGGGCCCGCGGACGCTCCCCGAGGTGCTCGCGCCCGTCCGCGCCTACCTGCTGGCGGCGTTGGGGGCGGATCGGCGCTTCGAGGGGGCGTGCGTGTTCGCCGGGGAGATCGCGGCGGCCGGTCAGCTGCCGGTCCGGGTGCGGGTGGAGTTACTCGCCCTCGGGCCGGAGGACGCCCGGCGGGTGCAGAGCCCGCACCGGAGGCCACCGCTGCGGGAGGCCGGTCCGGCGGAGCTCAGTCCAGCCCGGCGGCGCCCGGGGGCGGGCTGACCGGGGGCGGGCCAACGGGCGGCGGGGTGACCGGGCGGCCGGCCGGGCTGTCCGCCCGGTGGTCGGCGCGGACCGGGCCGCCGATCGGGGCGCCCATCCAGCTCAGGGCCTTCCAGCCCTCCTCCGGCGTGCCCTCCAGGACGACCACGGCGGTGTTGTCGAGGGGGTGCGCGGCGGCGAAGGGCACGTCCACGTTCTCCGCCCGGGCCGCCGTCCACATCCGGATCGCGGCGCCGTGGCTGACCATCGCGACGGTGCCCGCGCCGGAGCCGGCGGCCTCGGCCATCACCGCGTCCAGCCGGGCCAGCGCCTCGACGCCGTTCTCCCCGCCGGGCATCCGCAGCCCGGTGTCACCGGCCGACCAGGCGAACGCGGTGCGCATGTAGAGCTCGGCCGCGGCGTCGTCGCCGCGCAGCTCAAGGTCACCCGCGGACAGCTCCCGCAGACCGCCGCGGACCAGCGGTTCCAGCCCGCGCGCGGCGGCCAGCGGTGCGGCGGTCTGCTGGGTGCGGACCAGGGTGGAGACGTACAGGGCGTCGACGTCCTCGCCGGCCAGGGCGGCGGGCAGCGCGGCCGCCTGCCGGAGCCCGAGCGGGGTCAGGGCGGCGCCGGGCAGCGCGGTGTCGAGGAGGCGGCGCAGGTTGGAGAAGGTCTCGCCGTGGCGGATCAGCAGCAGGCGCATGGTGCGGATCGGGCTCCGTTCTCGGCCTCGTGGGGACGGTCGGCCGGGCGGCGCCGCCGCCCGGACCCTCCATCCTGCCAGCAAGCCCCCGGTGGCGGCACGGGGAAGGGCGGCGTCCGGCGCGGCCCCTCCCCCGGCCGGCGGCACAGGATGCGGGCGCTCAGCCGGAGGGGGCGACCAGGCCCGCCTCGTACGCGGTGATCACCAGGTGCACGCGGTCCCGGGCGCCGAGCTTGGAGAGCAGCCGGGCCACGTGCGACTTGGCGGTGGCGACCGAGATGAAGAGGTCGTCGGCGATCTCGCCGTTCGACCGGCCGCGTGCCACCAGGGTCAGCACCTCCCGCTCCCGGTCGGTGACGCCCTCCAGCGACCTGCCGGCCGGCGATCCGGGGGGCGGTCCGGCGACGGGCCCCGCGTGCGCGAGGAACCCGGCGATCAGACGCCGGGTGACGCCCGGCGCGATCAGGGCGTCGCCCGCGGCCACCACCCGGATCGCCGACAGGATGTCCTCCAGCGCCATGTCCTTCACCGCGAACCCGCTCGCGCCGGCCCGCAGTGCCCCGAGCACGTGCTCGTCCTCGTCGAAGGTGGTGAGCACCAGGACCCGGCTCGCCCACGGGCCGGCCGTGATCCGGCGGGTGGCCTCGATCCCGCCGATGCCGGGCATCCGGATGTCCATCACCACCACGTCCGGCCCGGTCTCGTCGACCAGCCGGACGGCCTCCTCCCCGGTCGCGGCCTCGCCGACGACCTCCAGGTCGGGGGTGTCCGTGATCAGCACCCGCAGGCCGGAGCGGACCAGCGGCTGATCGTCGGCGAGCACCACGCGCACGCTCACCGGGCCTCCCCCGCCCGGCCCGCGACACCCGAACCCGCAACCGCGACCGGGCCCACACCCGAACCAGCGCCCGCACCCGTACCCAGGTCGGCACCGGAGGCCTTCGACGGTCCGGACGGCCACGGCGGCAGCGGCAGCCCGGCCGCCACCCGGAACCCGCCCCCGGGACGCGGCCCGGCGCTGAACCGGCCGTGCAGCAGCCCCACCCGCTCCCGCATCCCCACCAGGCCGAACCCCCGGCCGGGACCACGAGCGCTCACGCCCCGCCCCTCGTCGACGACCTCCACCGACACCTCCTCGTCCCCGTACCCGACACTCACCCGGCAGTGACCGGTCTCCGCGTGCCGGACCACGTTCGTCAGGGCCTCCTGCACGATCCGGAACGCCGACAGCTCGATGTCCGAGGGCAGCGGCCGGCGCTCCCCGCTCCAGCACACCTCGACCCGGACCCCGGCCGCGGTGGTCGCCGCCGCCAGCCGCTCGACGTCCGCCAGACCGGGCACCGGCTCCGAGGAGACCTGCTCCGCGCCCGGCGGATCGGCCTGCCGCAGCGCCACCAGCGTCCGCCGCAGGCCCGCCAGGGTCTCCCGGCTGGTCTCCTCGATCGCCCGCAGCGCGTTCCGGGCCTCGGCCGGCTGCGTCTCGATCACCCGACTGCCCACCCCCGCCTGGATGGCGATGATGCCGATGCTGTGGGCGACCATGTCGTGCAGTTCCCGGGCGATCCGCAGCCGTTCGGCGGTGATCGCCTGCTCGGTGTCCCGGGTGCGGGCCACCGTCGCGGCCTCCCGGGCCTGGTGCACCGAGTGGCCGATCAGCCAGGCGAACACCGTCATCAGGGCGGCCGGGTACTGGATCTGGCCCAGCTCGACGTCCGCCCCCCGCGCCGCCTGGACCACCTGATACCCCGCCATCAGCGCGAGCGAGACACCCAGCGCCGACAGCGCGACCCGGCGCGAGCGCACGGTCGCCAGGTAGCAGAGGGCCGCCGCGGCGGGCAGCAGATGACCGATCCTCAGGTTCGGCGGCAACGGCTCCTCGACCAGGACCATCCCGAGGCCGGCCGACAGCAGCAGGCCGAACACCGCCACCGGGACCCGCCGCAGCAGCGCCGCCGCCAGCAGATCGACCGCCACCGCGGCCAGCGGGCCCGGTCGTTGAACCCCGAACTCGACGCCGAACGGCTCCCCGAGCAGGCTCTCCGAGACGGTGACGATCAGGATGGTGGCGCCCGCCCAGAGCAGCGCCGGCCGCCTCCGGTGCGCGGCCCCGACCAGGGGTGAAGCGGCTGGTGTGACGTCCATCCGGCGAGACTAACCGGCCCGTCGGCACCGGGCATCGGCCCCCAGGCGTACGCCCACGGGCCAGTACCGCCGGGCGGGTTGCCGCCGACGGCCCGATGCCCGGCGGGGCCCGCCCCGGCAGGGTTGGCACCGTGATCGAAGTCAACGAACTCACCAAGCGCTACGGCCGCAGGACGGCCGTCGACCACCTCTCCTTCACCGTCCGACCCGGTCAGGTCACCGGGTTCCTCGGCCCCAACGGCGCCGGCAAGACCACCACCCTGCGGATGATCCTCGGCCTGGACGCGCCCACCGGCGGCACCGCGACGGTCGACGGCGTGCCGTTCCGCACCCACCGGCGCGGACTGCACCACGCCGGCGCCCTGCTGGACGCCCAGCACGTGCACGGCGGCCGAACCGCCGCCGACCACCTCGCGGCCCTGGCCCGCAGCAACGGCATCGGCCCGCACCGGGTGGCCGAGGTGCTGGAGGAGGTCGGCCTCGCCGAGGCGGCCCGGCGCCGGGTGGGCGGCTTCTCGCTCGGCATGAAACAGCGGCTCGGCATCGCCACCGCCCTGCTCGGCGACCCGCCGGTGCTGCTGTTCGACGAGCCGATCAACGGGATGGACCCGGAGGGCGTGCTCTGGGTCCGCCACCTGTTCCGCCGGCTCGCCGCCGAGGGCCGCACCGTCCTGCTCTCCAGCCACCTGATGACGGAGATGGAACAGACCGCCGACCGGCTGGTCGTCATCGGCCGCGGCCGGCTGATCGCCGCCGAGTCGGTCGAGGACTTCGCCGCCCGCAGCAGCCGGCTCGACGTCCTGGTGGGCACCCCGCAGACGGCCGAACTGGCCGCGGTGCTGACCGCCGCCGGTGCGGTGGTCGCCCCGGAGGGCTCGGCGGGCGCCGAACGGCTCACCGTGACCGGGCTGCCGCCCGGCCGGATCGGCGCCCTCGCCGCCGAGCACGGCATCACCCTGCACGAACTGACCAGCCGCAGGGCCTCGTTGGAGGAGGCCTTCATGCAACTCACCGCCGACAGCGTCGAGTACCGGACAGGACGGTCCTGATGGCCACCCGCACCACCCGCTCCCCCCGGGCCCGCGCCCCACTGGCCGGGCCCGGCGCCGGCACCCTGCCGCCCGTCCGCTTCCGCGACCTGGTCGGCTCCGAATGGATCAAGATCCGGTCGCTGCGGTCCTCCGCGTGGGCCCTCGGCCTGGTCGCCCTGTTCGTGCTCGGGGCGTCCGCCGTCGCCGCGCTCGCCGACTACCGCGACTTCCCGCAGCTCGACCCGGAGCAGCAGGCGGAACACGTCTTCTCCCTGCACGACGCCTTCCCGCCGGAGGGCTACCTGGTGCTGATGCTCGCCGCCGGCACCCTCGGCGCGATCAGCATCGCCGGCGAGTACGGCAGCGGCATGATCCGCACCACCACGGTGGCCGTGCCCGCCCGCGGCTCGGTGATCCTGGCCAAGGCGACCGTCCTGACCCTGCTGTGGACCGCCGTGGGCACGCTCGTCGCCGCCGCGTCCTTCCTGCTCTCCCAGAGCATCCTGGACGGCCGCGACGCCGCGATCGCCGTCACCGGCCCCGGCGCGTTCACCGCCCTGGCGGCCTCCGCGCTGCTCGGCCCGGTCAGCGCGCTGGTCGGCCTCGGGCTCGGCACCCTGATCCGGCACGGGGCCACCACCGTGCTCGCCGCCGTCCTGCTGCTGCTGGTGCTGCCGATGCTCCTGCCGCCCAACAAACCCTCGACCGCCGACCTCAACCACACCCTGGTGCTGAGCGCCTGGCAGCGGCTGACCCGGACCTGGGGGTCGCCGGCCGCCGTGGACCACTACGCCTCGTACGCCGGGTCGTGGACGGTGTACGCGCTCTGGCCGCTCGTCGCCCTCACCCTCGCGGTGCTCGTGGTGCGGCGGCGCGACGTCTGACGGCCCGCGGCCGGCACGCCGCCGGCCCCGCGCCGGGCACTCAGCCCGCGTCCCGCCCGCGGAAGGAGCGGCGGTACTCGCGCGGGGCCACCCCGACCCGGCGGACGAACGCCGGGCGCAGCGAGACGGCGGAGGCGAAGCCGCAGCGGCCGGCGACCTCGTCCACCGGCAGGTCGGTCTCCTCCAGCAGGCGCTGGGCGGTCAGCACCCGCTGCTCCAGCAGCCAGCGCAGCGGGGGCGTGCCGGTGGCCTCGACGAACCGGCGGGCGAAGGAGCGCTCCGACATCAGCGCCAGGCCGGCCATCCGGCGGACGGTCCACGGGCCGCCGAGCCCGGCCAGCACCCGCGTCCGCACCTGGGCCAGCACGTCGTCCCCGGCCTCCGCCGGCACCGGGGACGGGATGAACTGCGCCTGGCCGCCCGCCCGGAACGGCGCGGTGACCATCGCCCGGGCGATGGTGGCGGCGGCCTGCTGGCCGTGCGCGGACCGGACCAGGTGCAGGCACAGGTCGATGCCGGCGGCGACCCCGGCCGAGGTCCAGATCTGCCCGTCCCCGACGAACAGCACCTCGGGCTGGACGTCCACGGCCGGGTGGCGGTCGGCGAGGTCCCGGGCGACGCACCAGTGGGTGGTGGCGCTGCGGCCGTCCAGCAGTCCGGCGTCGGCGAGGACGAACGCGCCGGCGCAGAGCGAGGCGATCGGGATGCCGCGACCGTGCACCGCGCGCAGCGCCTCCAGCACCTCCGGTGCGGTCGGCGCCAGCGGCTGCTCCACGCCGGGGACGACCACGAGGTCGCAGTCGAGGAGCGCGTCCAGCCCCTGGTCCGGGGTCCGCTCCAGGCCGCCGCCGAGCCGGACCCGGGCCCCGTCCGGGCCGCAGACCCGCAGGTCGAAGGCGGGTACGCCGGGGCGGCTGACCCGGTTCGCCCAGACCTCGCCGATCACCGCGTAGTCGAAGGCCCGTACGCCGTCGAAGATCAGGCAGCCCACTGTGCGCATGGCGGCAATCTATCGACCGGCCGCGGCGCCCGTCACCGGTTCCGCCACCGCGCCCGTCCGCCTGCCCTCCCGCCTGCCCGGGGGCCGGTGCGGGCCCGGCGCGGGCGACCGGACGAGCGTCCCGGCGGCTGGCGGGAATGTATCGATCGTTGGCACCGGCGCCACTCACCCGGCCGGGCCGCCCGGCGGCACGATCGACGCATGACGAACACCAGCGCATTCGACGCCCCCCTCGCCCTCGCCGCGGACGCGGTCCTGATCGTGATCGACGTCCAGCAGGGCTTCGACGACGAGGAGTTCTGGGGCCCTCGTGACAACCCCGACGCCGAGAAGCGGATGGTCTCGCTGATCGAGGCCTGGCAGGCCACCGGCCGGCCGATCGTGACGGTCCAGCACGCCTCGACCGCCGGCCCGCTGGCGGCCGGCACCCCGGGGTACGAGCTGAAGCCCGAGGTGGCCTCCGTCGAGCCCGACCTGCACATCGTGAAGTCGGTCAACAGCGCCTTCTACGGCACCCCCGACCTGCACGAGTGGCTCCAGGCGCGCGGCGCCGAGCAGCTCGTCGTCACCGGGATCATGACCAACGTGTGCAACGAGGTGACGGCCCGGATGGGCGGCAACCTCGGCTACGACGTGATCTTCCCGGCCGACGCCATGCACACCTTCGGGATGGCCGGCCCGGACGGCGAGCTCATCCCCGCCACCGAACTCGCCCGCGCCACCTCGGCGGTGCTGCACACCGCCCGGTTCGCCAAGGTGGTCACCACGGACGCGGTGCTGGCGGCGGCCGGCGTCTGACGTCCCTCCCGTACCCGGCCGCGCGGGTCACGGGCCCGGTCGGTCAGCCGCGCCGGTCACGGGCCCGGTCGGTCAGCCGCGCCGGTCACGGGCCCGGTCGGTCAGCCGCGCCGGTCACGGGCCCGGTCGGTCAGGTCCCGCAGCAGGATCGTCAGCAGGCGTGCCAGTTCGTCCTGTTCGTGCGGCGCGAGGCCCTCGACGAGACCCTGCTCATAGGTCAGCAGGCCGCCGACCGCCTCCTCGACCGCGCGGTGCCCCGGATCGGTCAGCTCGACCTCGACCGCACGGGTCCCCGGCGCCGGCGGCAACCGCCGGACCAGGCCCTCGCGGCCGGCCCGGTCGACCCGCTGGGTCACCGCACCGGCCGTGATCAGGGCGCGGTCGGCGAGCTCCCGGGTGGTGAGGCGGTAGGGCGGGCCGGAGCGCCGCAGGGTGCTGAGCAGGTCGAGGGTGGCGGCGTCCATCCCGACCCCGGCCAGCACCCGGCGGCGCTCGTCGTCCAGCAGCTTGGCGGCCTGACGGATGCGGGTGAGGATGCCGATCGACCCGACGGGCAGCCCGGGTTGCTCGCGCCGCCAGGCCCGGGAGATCTCCTCGGCGCGGTCGATCGGGGGCTGCTCGGGCGTCGTCACGGTGCTAGTGTCCCACATACGTTTAGCACTAAACGAGGAGTGGGGATGCGTCAGATCGTCGTCACCGGAGGCGGTACCGGCATCGGCCGGGCGGTCGCCGAGTCGTTCGCCGCCCAGGGCGACCGGGTCGTGATCACCGGCCGCCGCAAGGACGTCCTGGAACGGACCGCCGCCGAACTCGGGCCCCGCGTCACCGCCGTGGCCTTCGACGCCACCGACCCCGAGCAGGTCGAGGCCGCCCTCGACGCCCTGCCGCCGCAGGTGGACGTCCTGGTCAACAACGCCGGCGGCAACACCGACCTCGGCGCCGCGGCGCCCTCCGGGCTGGCCGACCTCGCCGCCGCCTGGCACGCCAACCTCGACGCCAACGTCCTGTCCGCCGTCCTGGTCACCGCCGCGCTGCGGCCACGGCTGACCGCCGGGGGCTCGGTCGTCAGCGTCGGCTCCATCGCGGCCCACCGCGGCGGCTCGGGCTCCTACGGCGCCGCCAAGGCCGCCGTCGAGGCCTGGAACCTCACCCTGGCCCAGGACCTCGGCCGGGACGGGATCACCGCGAACGTCGTCGCACCCGGGTACGTCGAGGCCACCGAGTTCTTCGGCGGCGCCATGACCGACCAGCGCCGGGCCGCGCTGATCGCCCAGACCAGCACCGGACGGGCCGGCACCCCGGCCGACGTCGCCGGTACCGTCCTGTTCCTCGCCTCCCCCGCCGCGAGCCACCTCACCGGCCAGACCCTGCACGTCAACGGCGGTTCGCTGGCCGGGCGCTGAGCGGTCCGCGGGATCCGGGGCGGGCGGCGGCGCCCGCCCCGCCGCCGGCCCCGGATATCGAACTGATGAACATTCGCCGGTGCGGCCGGTATGCCGGATTTGGTCGTTGCCGCCGGCATTCCCCGCTCACTACGCTCGCGCGTCCGTCCGCACGTCGTGGACGGAATCCGAACCGCAGGGAGCACGCCGGATGGCGATCCGTAAGTCCACCATTCAGGAGCAGGTCGCCCAGGCGATCGCGTCGATCGAGCCGAACGACCGCCCGGTCGCGACGTTCCAGAGCATCACCGGGCCGAGCCCCTGGCTGATCAGCTCCCTCGGCCTGATCGGCCAGCTGCTGGTCAAGTACTACTACGTCACGCTGACCGAGCGCGTCGTCGTGGTGCACCGCGCCTCGCGGATGTCCAACCGTCCGCAGGAGATCCTCTACGTGGTGCCGCTGGAGCAGGCCCGCACCCTGATCGGCGACGTCCGGCGGAACCCGCTCTGGAGCTCGCTGCAGTTCCACTTCCCCGGCGAGCAGAAGCCGACCCGCCTCAACGTGGGCCGCTACTGGCGGGCCGAGCTGGACGTCTTCGTCCCCGGCCTGACCGGCCAGCCGATCGCCTCCTGACCCGCCGGCCGGCGCCGCCGACCCGGCCGCCACCCGCCGGCCCCGGCCGGGCGGCGGTCGGGCCGGCGGCCGGCCGGCAACGCGACACCGCGTACGGTCACAGGCCCTCGTCGCGGGCCCAGTCGGCGAGCACCCGGGCGCAGGCGTCCACCGACTCGCGCCAGGTCCGGGCCGCGCCGGCCCCCGCCTCGTCGCTGACGTGCTTCACCAGCCGGATCGGGACCTCCGCCCGCTGCGCGACCGTCGCCAGGGCGTAGCCCTCCATGTCGACCAGGTCCGCGCTGAGCGCCAGCCGGTCCCGGGCGGCGGGATCGGAGACGAACAGGTCACCGGTGGCCAGCGTCGGGCCCTTCCGGTCGCTCAGGGTGATCGCGGCGCCGTACGACCGGCCGGTGAGCTCCCGCAGCACCGGGGTGTCGATGTCGTGCTGGAGCACCTCGGCCACCTCGTGGGTGCCCGACCAGCCCGGGCGCAGCGCCCCCGCCGTGCCCAGGTTGACGATCCCGGACGGCCGCTCGCCCCGGGCCAGGACGGTCGCCAGCGCCGCCGCGGCGTTGATCTTCCCTATGCCGGTGAGCAGCACGGGAAGCCGGTCGCCGAGGTACGCCGCCTCCTCCCGGACGGCGACGACGATCAGCGGGCGGTCGGGGGAGATCGTTCCGAGCAGGCGCATGGCGCCATCGTACGGAGCGCCCCCCGCGCCCCGGAAGCGCCGGGTGGCCGCCCCGCCCCACCCCGCGGACACCGCAACCGCATAGGGTGCAACCCGCGTCGCACTGGACACGGCCGGACGCGGACCCGGCCGACACCGACCGAAGCGGCTCCCCCGGGGCGGCCCCGGCCCGGCAGGCAGGTCGAAGCTCAAGATCGGCGCAAGTCGGGTGTGACCGTCACAACCGGCGGCCATACTGCTGGCAACGACCGGGCCCCTTCGGCGGGTCGGGTCACTGGGGAGGGTGGGGCGGTGGCGACACCAGCACGTACGGAGGAGCAGGGCCCGGCGCCGGGGGCGAGCGGCGCAGTGGCCGCGCGCCCGGACGGCAGACCGGCGGCGGCCGTGCCCGCCCCCCGGCCCGCCCGGGCCCCTGGCCGGCTCGACCTGGCGGGGCGGGCCGCCCGGATCGCCGACGCCCGGCACACCGCGCCCGGCCGGCTACGGCTCGCCGGCGCGCTGCTGGCCGTCCTCGCGGTGGCCTTCGGCCTGCTGACCGCCTGGCAGGTCCACACCCGTGCGCAGGCGGCGGACCGGGTGGTCTCGTACAGCCAGCCGCTCAGCCAGGCCGCCGCCGACATCCACCGCTCGCTGGCGGACGCGGACACCACCGCCGCCACCGGCTTCCTGCTCGCGGGGGCCGAGCCCAGGGCCGTCCGGGAGCGCTACGAGCAGGACCTCGCGACCGCGGCCCGGCTGATAGCCGAGGCGGCGGCGAGGACCACCGCGTCCTCCCCCGCCCAGCAGTGGCTCTCCTCCCTCAACCAGCAACTGCCCACCTACGCGGGCCTGGTGGAGACGGCCCGGGCCAACAACCGGCAGGGGTTCCCGCTCGGCGGCGCCTACCTCCGGTACGCCTCGCAGCAGATGCGCGACACCCTGCTGCCGGACGCCGCGAAGCTCGCCGACGCCGAGAACCAGGCCCTGGCCCGGGACTACGCCGAGGCGCGCGCGGTGCCGTGGGCCGCCTACGGGCTCGGCCTGGTCGTGCTCGCGGCGCTGGTGCAGGTGCAGCGGGTGCTGTTCCGGCGCACCAACCGGGTGTTCAACATCGGACTCGTCGGGGCCACCGCCGCCGTGCTCGCCGCCCTGCTGTGGCTCACCGCCGGCAGCCTGATCGCGAGCGGGCGCCTGGCCGACAGCGAACGGGACGGCGCGGCCCCGCTGCGCGCGCTCAACGTCGCCCGGATCGACGTGCTGACCGCCCGACTGGCGGAGAACCTGCACCTGGTCGCCCGGGGTTCGAGCACCCGGTACGCCGAGCTGTGGGCGACCACGACCAAGGACCTGGCGGGCCCGGCGGCCGCCGCCGGCGCACCCGCGGCCGGCAACGCCCCCGCGGTCGGCGGCGCCCTCGGCGAGGCGCGCCGGCTCGCGCCCAGGGACGCGGCCGAGGCCGTGGAGCAGGCCGGCCAGAACTACGCGACCTGGTCCGCCCGGCACGACGCGGCGATGGCCAAGGAGACCGCGGACGGCGACTACCAGGGTGCGCTGGACGCCACGATCACCGTCCGGGAGGCCGACGTCCCGAACACCTCGGACGCCTCCTTCAGCATCACCGACCAGCAGTTGGAGCGGGCCGCCGGCATCGAGCTGGCGAGGTTCAAGGCCTCCGCCACGGGCACCGGCGGGCTGCTGGACGCCCTGTCCGCCGGCGCGGGCGTGCTCGCCCTGCTGGCGGCCGTGAGTGCGGTGCGCGGCCTCGGCCGGCGCCTGGCCGAGTACCGGTAGAGGGGCGGGGAGATGACGATGCGTACAGCACCCACGACGACGGACCGGGCCCACCGCGGCGGGCGCGGCCGGGCCGCGGCCCTGGCCGCCCTGCTCGCGGCCGGGGTGGCGGTGCTCGGGGCCGGTGGCCCGCAGGGCGCCCTGCTGCCGGCCGCCGCCGGCGCACCGCCCCGGCAGGCGCCGCAGGCCGCACCGGCGGCCGACCCGAACTGCGACACCACCAGGAGCGTGCCGCCCAGCACGGTGGACGGCCCGGCGGTGAAGGCCATCAAGGACAAGAAGACCCTGGTCATCGGGGTGGACCAGAACAGCTACCGGTGGGGCGCCCGCAATCCGGCGACCGGCGGGATCGAGGGCTTCGACATCGACCTCGCCAAGGCGATCGGCACCGCCCTGATGGGCGACCCGAGCAAGATCACCTTCAAGGCGGTGCCCACCGCGGAGCGGATCAAGTTCATCCAGGACGGCAAGGTCGACATGATCGTCCGCACCATGACGATCACCTGCGAGCGGATGGACCAGGTCGCCTTCTCCAAGCCCTACTTCCGGACCGCCAACCGCCTGCTGGTACCCAAGGCGCGCGGCGTGAAGACCTTCGACGAGGCGCTCAACGGCAGGACCGCCTGCGCCGCCCGCAGCTCCTCCGCCGAGGACGAGCTCAAGGGCAACCCGCACGGCTCCAAGCTCGTCACGGTGGAGAACCAGCTCGACTGCCTGGTCCTCATGCAGCTCGGCAAGGTCGACGCCACCATGACCGACGACGGCCTGGCCGCCGGCCAGGCCGCCCAGGACACCACCATCACCCTGCTCGACGAGCAGGTGCGCCCGGGCGTGATGGGCGTGGCGATGAAGCTGGGCAACACCGACCTCGTCGCCCGGGTCAACCAGGTCCTGGCCGACTACCAGGCGAGCGGCGCCTGGCGGGAGAGCTACGACAGGTGGCTCAAGCCCACCATGCACGACGACGCCGACCGGTTCCGGCCCTGACCCGGGCCTGACCCGGACCTGACCCGGCCACCGGCCACCGGCTCGGCAACGGCCACCGGCTCCCAGGGGCCGGGCGGTGGACGCAGTGAAGCAGTGAAGCAGTGCGGCGGCGCCGACGGCGCCGCCCGACAGAGCGGAGAGGAAGGACCCGGCCTTGGCAGGATCTGCTGGCCCGGTGATGAGCCGGGAGGAGGTGGACCGCGCACTGGCACGCCTGGGCGCGGAGCGCGACGCCGTCGAGGCGGCCCTGCTCACGTTGCAGGACCACCCCGGCCGCCGACTGCTGGAGGGAGCCTCGCTCGCCGGCCGGACGGAGGAGCGCTGGGCCGTCGCCGGGCAGGGCCTCCCGCTGCTCTGGGCCCTCTTCGACCGCTACTCCGAGGCACTCGCCTCGGCCCGCGCGGTGCGCGCCCGCAAGGCCCGGCCCGGCAACCCGGAACTCGCCGAACTGAGCGAACTGCTCAGCGGCGCCGCCGTCACCGTGCCCGGCGGCGCCCTGCCGGACGGCGGGCAGCGGCTCGGCGCACCGGCCAAGCTGGTCGAGCAGGTCAGCCTCGCCGACCTGATGGACCGGATGAACGCCTGGTACGCCACCGTGCTGGAGGTCGTGAACGCCGCGGACGCCGTCTGGTCGGCGCTGCCCGCCCGGATCGACCTGCTGCTCGCCGAACTGCGCCGGGTGCAGAGCCTGGCCGGCTCGCTCGGCGTACGGGCCGGGGCGCACCCGCTCGGCGACGACCTCACCGACCTCGACGCCGAACTGGCGTCCCTGCGGGCCGAGGTGGTCACCGACCCGCTGGCCCTCTGGCGCCCCTCCCGGGTGCCCGCCCAGCGCGGCACGGTGCCCGACGGCACCGCGCTGGCCGGCCCGTCCGGGGTGGTGGACACCGAGCGCTTCGACCGGGCCGGCCGGGCGCTGGACGGCATCCGGCTGGAGCTGGAGGGCCTGCTGCGGCTGCGCGACGACGCCGAGGAGCGCCTCCAGCAGGTCGGCGACCTGCTGCAACGGGCAGACGCCACCCTCGCCGAGGCCCGCCGGGCCCGCGGCGAGGTGCTGGCGAAGATCGCCGCCACCGAGGTGCCGGCGGTGCCGGGCCCCGCCTCCGCGATGCGCGAACGCGTGCTGCTGGCCCTGGAACTGCGCCAGAGCGGCCTCTGGCACCGGCTCGCCCCCCTGCTGGACCAGCTGGAGGACGCCGCCGCCAAGGAGCTGGGCCGCGCCCGGCAGGCCCTCACCGAGGTGACCCAGCCGCTCGCCGTCCGCGCCGAGCTGCGGGGCCGGCTCGACGCGTACAAGGCGATGGCCGCCCGGCTGCGGGTCGCGGAGGACCCGGAGGTCATCGAACGCTACGAGAAGGCCCGCTGGCTGCTCTGGAGCGCGCCCTGCGACCTGCGGGCGGCCGCGGGCGCGGTGGCCCGGTTCCAGCAGTCGCTGCGACCGGTGGCCGAGGCGGGCGCCCCACCGGGCGACGCGGGCGGACCGCCGGCGCTCGAAGCCGGCGGGAGCGCGAGAGCGGCACTCGAAGGCGGCGACGCGCCGCCCGACGGTCGCGGCAGTGTGCGGGACAGCGTCCAGAGCAACGGTCAGGGGGCCTGAGTTTCATGAGCGAGGCGTGTGCGCGGCCGGACTGCACCGGCGACGGGGTCATCGACGACGACGGGTACTGCACCGAGTGCGGGCTGGCCCCGGCCGGCCCCACCGGGGCGGCGGCCGCCGGTGCCGCCACGACCGGCGCCGCCGGCGCGGGCCCGGCCGGGCCGGGCTCCCCCTGCGGGCACGACTGCCCGGGGACGATCGACCCGGACGGCTTCTGCGACGAGTGCGGGCTGGCGGCGGAGGCCGACACCGGCCTCACCCGGCCGCACCTGCCCTCCGCCCGGGTCTCCCCGGACTCCTCGCGCTCGCTGCGCTCGACCCGGACGGGCTCGGCCCGCTCGATGTCCGGCCGCTCGCGCTCGCACCGCTCGACCCGGACGGGCAGCAGCCGGTCCCTGTCGGTGCGCAGCGGCCGGGGCAGCACCGGCACCGGATCCCGGAGCCGGCTGGGCGCCGGCCTGGTGACCGTCCCCACGGTGCCCCAGGCCGATCCGACGGCGGCCGTCCTGGTCGACCCGGGGGTGCCGGAGCACAAGCGGTTCTGCAGCAGGTGCGAATCCGCGGTCGGCCGGGAGAAGAACGGCCGCCCGGGCCGCCCGGACGGCTTCTGCACCAAGTGCGGCACGCCGTACTCGTTCACGCCCAAGCTGGTGCGCGGCGACCTGGTCGGCGGCCAGTACGAGGTGGTGGGCTGCCTGGCGCACGGCGGGCTCGGCTGGATCTACCTGGCGATCGACCGCCGGGTGAACGACAAGTGGGTGGTCCTGAAGGGCCTGCTCGACACCGGCGACGAGGACGCGCTGGCGGTGGCCGTGGCCGAGCGCCGGTTCCTGGCCGAGGTGGACCACCCGAACATCGTCCGGATCATCAACTTCGCCGAGCACCCGGACCTGCGGACGGGCTCCACCGACGGCTACATCGTCATGGAGTACATCGGCGGCAAGTCGCTCAAGGACATCGCCAACGAGCGCCGCACCCCGGACGGACGGCGCGACCCGCTGCCGGTCGAGCAGGCGATCGCGTACGCGCTGGAGGCGCTGCCGGCGCTGGGCTACCTGCACGGCCGGGGGCTGGTGTACTGCGATTTCAAGATCGACAACGTGATCCAGAGCGAGGACTCGCTCAAGATCATCGACATGGGCGCCGTCCGCCGCCTCGACGACGACGGCCCGATCTACGGCACCATCGGCTACCAGGCCCCCGAGATCGCCACCGACGGCCCCACCCCCGCCTCCGACCTCTACACCGTGGCCCGCACCCTCGCGGTGCTGAGCTTCGACTTCCAGGGCTACAACACCACGTACCGGGAGGAACTGCCCGGCCCCGAGGACGTCCCGCTCTTCGCCGAGTACGAGTCCTACTACCGCTTCCTGGTCCGCGCGACCGACCCCGACCCGGCCCGCCGGTTCTCCTCCGCGGAGGAGATGGCCGACCAGCTGACCGGTGTCCTGCGGGAGATCCTCGCCCTCAAGGACGCCCGGCCCCGACCCGCGCTCTCCACCCTCTTCGGCCCCGAACTGCGCGTGGTCGACACCCAGGTGGTGGCCGGCGGCGCGGCGGCGGGCACCGGCGCGACCCCGACCGCCGGCACCGGCACCGGCACCAGCGCCGAGTCGGCCGAGTCGGCCGGGCCGGTCGCCGGCCCGCGCGTCGCACCGCTCGACCCGGCCGCCGCCGCCCTCGCGCTGCCGGTGCCCCGGGTCGACCCCGCCGACCCCAACGCGGGCTTCCTCGCCGCCCTGGTCGGCACCGCACCCGACGAAGCGCTCACCGCCCTGGAGGGAGCGCCCGCCGAGTCGGTCGAGCGCACCCTGCGCGAACTGCGCGCCCACCTCGAACTCGGGCGCCCCGAGGCCGCCCGGCAGACCCTGACCGCCCTGGAGACCGACCACCAGGGCGACTGGCGGGTGCTCTGGTACCGCGGCCTCACCGCCCTCACCGCCGCGGCCGACCCCGCCACCGACGGCCCGGCGGCCCGCACCCGACAACTGGAGGCCGCCGCCGAGGCGTTCGACGCGCTCTACGACGCCTTCCCCGGCGAGGCCGCGCCCAAGCTGGGCCTCGCCGTCTGCGCGGAACTGCTCGGCAACGGCGAGGACGCCGCCGAGTTCCACCGCCTGGTCTGGAGCACCGACCACGCCTACGTCAGTGCCGCCTTCGGGCTGGCCAGGGTCCGGCTGGCGGCCGGCGACCGGGACGGCGCCGTCCGGGCGCTCGAATCCGTGCCCGCCACCTCCAGCCACCACACCGCCGCCCGGATCGCCGCGATCCGCGCCCGGCTGCGCGAGCGGCCCGCCACCGACCCGCTCGGCCCCGACCTCGGCGCCAGCTCCGAACAGCTCGACCGGCTCGGCCTGGACGACCGGCGGCACGAGGAACTGGCCGTCGAGGTGCTCGGCGCCGCCCTCGGCTGGGCGCTCGCCGGACGTCCCGGAGCCGCCGGCACGCCCACTGTGCTGGGACAGCCCGTCGCCGAACGGGAACTGCGCTTCGCCCTGGAACACTCCTACCGGGTACTCGCCCGGTTGGCCGACCGGGCGCAGACCAGGATCGAGATGGTGGAACGGGCCAACCGGACCCGCCCCAGGACGTGGGTGTAAGCAATGCAGCAGACCGTGTGCCCGAGCTGTTCCGAAACGCTGGATCCGGAGGACGCCTACTGCGGGAGCTGCGGCACCGGCCGCGACGAACCCGCCCGCGCGACCGGCGCCATGCCCGGCGGCTGGGTCGCCGACGGGCCCACGGCAGCCCCCGCGCCGCCCGCCCCCCGCAGCAGCGGCGGCCCGGGCCTCGTCCCCGGGATGGCCTGCGCCCACTGCGGGGTCCCCGAGGTCGCCACCGACGGCTACTGCGAGGCCTGCGGCAACGCCCAGCCGCGCCCCCGCGACCACATGGAGAAGGTGCTCGCCGGCGTCGCCGGGGTCAGCGACCGCGGCGTGCGCCACCACCGCAACGAGGACTCCTTCACCGTCGCGGCCACCTCCCTGCCCGGCGGCACGCCCGCCGTGGTCGCCGTGGTCTGCGACGGCGTCTCCTCCTCCGACCGGCCCGACGAGGCCTCCGAGACCGCCGTCGACAGCGCCTCCGAAGCCCTGCTCAGCGCCCTGGAGTGCGGCGTCGACCCGACCTCGGCCATGCGCGCGGCGATCGCCGAGGCCGCCCGCGCGGTCGCCGCACTCGCCGAGGACGACGGCTACGACGCCCGGGTCGACACCAACGCGCCCGCCTGCACCTACGTCAGCGCCATCGCCGCCGCCGGCCGGATCACCGTCGGCTGGGTGGGCGACACCCGGGCGTACTGGATCCCGGACGACCGGGTCTCGGCCGAGCCGTTCCGGCTCACCCAGGACGACTCCTGGGCCGCCAAGATGGTCGAGGCCGGCCTGATGGGCGAGGCCGAGGCGTACGCCGACCCGCGCGCGCACGCGATCACCGGCTGGCTCGGGGCGGACGCCGAGGAGGTCGTCCCGCACACCCTGGACTTCACCCCGCACGTCCCCGGCGTGCTGCTGGTCTGCACCGACGGGCTCTGGAACTACGCCGAGGCGGCCACCGACCTCGCCCAGATCGTGCGCACCGACGCCCGGACGCAGCCGCTGGCGGCCGCCCAGACCCTGGTGCGGTTCGCGATCGCGGCCGGCGGGCACGACAACATCACCGTCGCCGTGCTGCCCGTCCTGCCGGCCACCGACCTGGCGGGCACCGCCGGGCCGGACGACCGCACCGCCACCCTGTTCGACCTGCCGGTGACCGGGCCGGCCGGATCCGCCGCCGACCCGACCGGGGCGGCGTTCGAGCCGCACGACGAGACGCTGCCGGACCTGCCGGTGATCGGCTCGCCCCGGGCGCCGCTGCCGCCGCGACCGCCGCAGCCGCCGACCGCACCCGCGGCGCCCGCACCCCTCGCCGCACCCGCGCGGCCGGACCACCCGCCGGCCCGCTGACGCCGCAGTACCCGCGCACCGGCCGCCGACCACCGGCGGCCGGGCCCGCGGCGGCACCAGCCCCGACGTTCCCACCGTCCTGACCATCCGACAGGAGCCCTCGGCCATGGCAAGTCTGGCGAAGTCGAATCTGCCCAGGTTCGACGTGGACATCTTCCAGAACGAGTACCTCGCGGACGGCGCCCGCGAGGTCAACGCGATCGTCACGGTGACCGCCACCGGCGGCGGCACCTCCGGCGGCCGGCCGCTGCCGACCGACGCCGCGGCGCAGGGCGAGCAGGCGCAGTCCTCCGCCGTGGTGATCCTGGTCGACTGCTCGGGCTCGATGGAGTACCCCGCCTCCAAGATGCGCGGCGCCCGGGATGCCACCGCCGCCGCCGTCGACACCGTCCGCGACGGCGTCGCCTTCGCGGTGGTGGCCGGCACCCACGAGGCCAAGGAGGTCTACCCCGGCGACGGCGGCCTCGCCATCGCCGGGCCGGCCACCCGGGCCGCCGCCAAGGAGTCGCTGCGCCGCCTCACCTCCGGCGGCGGCACCGCCATGGGCACCTGGCTGGCCAAGGCCGACCGGCTGTTCCTGAGCCGGCGGGACATCGCCATCCGGCACGCGATCCTGCTCACCGACGGCAAGAACGAGCACGAGTCGGCCGCCGACCTCGACCGGGCGATCAGCCAGGTGACCGGCCACTTCACCGCCGACTGCCGGGGCGTGGGCACCGACTGGCGGGTGGACGAACTGCGGAAGATCTCCTCCGCCCTGCTCGGCTCGGTGGACATCGTGGCGGAGCCGTCCGGCCTGGTGGACGACTTCCGCTCGATGATGGAGAACGCGATGGGCAAGCAGGTCGCGGACGTCGCCCTGCGGGTCTGGACACCGGCCAACGCGGTGGTGAAGTTCGTCAAGCAGGTCGCCCCCAGCATGGAGGACCTCAGCGGGCGCCGCGCCGACGCCGGCCCCCGCGCCGGCGACTACCCCACCGGCTCCTGGGGGGACGAGAGCCGGGACTACCACGTCTGCGTCGAGGTGCCGGCCGCCGGCGTGGGCAACGTGATGCTCGCCGCCCGGATCAGCCTGGTGCTGCCGCAGCCCGGGGGCGGGCAGCCCGAGGTGCTCTCCCAGGGCCTGATCAAGGCCGTCTGGACGGACGACCTGGCCTCCTCCACCCGGATCAGCCCGCAGGTCGCGCACTACACCGGCCAGGCGGAGCTCGCCTCCTCCATCCAGGAGGGCCTGGAGGCCCAGCGCGCCGGCGACTTCACCCGGGCCACCGCCAAGCTCGGCGCGGCCGTCCGGATCGCCCACGCCACCGGCAACGACGGCACGTTCAAGCTGCTGCAGAAGGTGGTGGACGTGGTGGATCCCAAGGAGGGTACGGTTCGGTTTCGTAAAGACGTGAGCGAGGCCGACTCCAAGACCCTGGAGACCCGGTCCACGAAGACCGTGCGCGTCAAGAAGTGACCCGGGCCGACGCCCGGACGGAAGCGGCCCCAACAGGCTGGAAACGAGGGGGGACCTGATGCCGATCTGCCCGAGGGGCCACGAGTCGCAGGCTGAGGACTGGTGCGACTTCTGCGGCTTTCCGATGACACCGCCGCCCGGGCTGCCGGTCCCCGGCGCGCCCGCGGCCGGCCTCGCGCCCGGCCCGGTGCCGCCGCCCGGTCCGCCGCCGGCCCGGCCGCAGGGGTTCCCGGACGTCACCGAGGGCCTCAACGTCTGCCCGATCTGCCGCAGCCCGCAGACCGGCCGGTACTGCGAGGAGTGCGGGTACGACTACGACCTCTCCTCCCCCTCGCGCCGCCAGCCGCCCGCACCCGCCTCCGGACACCTCGCGCCGCCGGCGCCCGCGCCGCTGAACATCCCCGCGGCCTACGGCGGCCCGCAGCAGCCGGCCCCGGCCGGCCGCAGCGGCTACGGCTACCCGCCGCCGGCGCCCGGCCCCTACGAGCAGGCGCCGCCGCAGCAGCCCGCCGGCTACGAGCAGGCCGCGCAGCAGCCCGCGTACGAGCAGGCCCAGGCGTACCGGGAGAGCGCCCCGTACGAGCAGCAGCCGAACGCCTTCGAGCGGCCGGCGCCGTACGAGCAGCCGGCACCGGCCCCCTACGAGCAGCCGCAACCGTACGAGCAGCAGCCGTACGAGCAGTCGCCGTACGAGCAGTCCCGCTACGGCCAGCCGCCCTACGAGCCGGCCGGGCAGCCCGGGGCGTACGAGCAGCGGCCGGGCGCCCGCGAGGGCACCGGGCCGGTGTACGCCCAGCCCGGTCCGACCCCGCAGGGCCAGGAGTTCGGCACCTCGTTCCAGCTGGCCCCGCCGCTGGCCGGCCCGGGACAGGGCGCCGGAGAGTCGCCGGAGCCGCAGCGGGCGACCTGGATGGCGGTGGTCTCGGCCGACCGCGACTACTTCACGGACATGATGGCGCGCAGCGGCCCCGAGGCGGCCGGCCTGTTCTTCCCGCCGTACTGCCCCGAGCGGCGGATCCCGCTGACCGGGCGCGGCCAGCTGCGGATCGGCCGGCGCAGCCAGCACCGCGGCACCGTGCCGGAGATCGACCTGTCGGTGCCGCCGGAGGACCCGGGCGCCTCGCACCAGCACGCGCTGCTGGCCGAGCAGGAGGACGGCAGCTGGGTGCTGGTGGACCAGGACTCGACCAACGGCACCACGGTCAACGGCGGCGCGGAGTCGATCGCGCCGCACACGGCCGTCCCGTTGAGCGACGGCGACCGCATCCACGTGGGCGCCTGGACCACGATCACGATGCACCGGGCCTGACGGCCGGGCGGGCGAAGGGCCCGGGGGCGGCGGAGCATCGGTTCCCGTCGCCCCCGGGTCTATTCCCCGCCCAAGTAAAATGATCTTCAAAAGAACCGACCGCACGGGGCCCCCGCGCTCGACCTTCCCCTAGTGTCAGGGCACATGACTGCAGCTATCACCGCCGACGGCATACGTCAGCGGTACGGGGATGTCCAGGCTGTCGACGGAGTGTCACTCACCGTCCGGACTGGCGAGTTCTACGGAATCCTGGGGCCCAACGGGGCCGGCAAGACCACCACTCTGGAGATCCTGGAGGGTATCCGCAAGCCCGACGAGGGCCGGATCGAGCTGCTGGGGATGGCACCCTGGCCGCGCAACCGGGACCTGCTGCCGCGCATCGGCGTGCAGTTCCAGGCCTCGGCGTTCTTCAACAAGCTGACGGCGCGGGAGACCATCCGCACCTTCGCCTCGTTCTACGGCGTCGGCCCCAAGCGGGCCGACACCATGCTGGAGCGGGTCGGCCTGACCGACTCCGCGTCCGTGATGACCGACAAGATGTCCGGCGGCCAGGCCCAGCGCCTCTCCATCGCCTGCGCCCTGGCCCACGACCCGGAGCTGGTCTTCCTCGACGAGCCCACCACCGGCCTCGACCCGCAGGCCCGGCGCAACCTCTGGGACCTGCTGCGCGACATCAACTCCGAGGGCCGCACCGTCGTCCTCACCACCCACTACCTGGACGAGGCCGAGATCCTCTGCGACCGCGTCTCGGTGATGGACCACGGCAAGGTGCTCAGGACGGGCACCCCCGCCGCCCTCGTCCGGGAGATCGACGACACCGTCCGGGTCAGCGTCGAGTCCGGCCAGCTCTCGCTGGAGAGCGCCCGCGACCTGCTCGCCGCGGCCGGCGCCGAGACCGCCTCGGTCGAGGACGACGGCGCCTCGCTCGCCATCGCCACCCGCGCGCCCGCCCCGGTGCTCTCCGTGCTCGCCGAGCAGGGCGCCCTGCGCGGCCTGCAGGTCCGCGGCGCCACCCTGGAGGACGTCTTCCTCCAGCTCACCGGACGGGAGTACCGCGCATGAGCGCCGAGCACAGCGACACCGTGGACGGGCCGGCCACCGAGCCCGGGGCGGCGCCTGCCGCCGAGGCCCCGCCGACCGCCACCGAGCCGACCGCCACCGGCCCGGCCCCCGCCCGGGCCGTCCCCGCGCAGACAGTCCCCGCCCAGGCCGTCCCCGCTCAGCGGGCCGCCGCCGGAGCACCCGCCGCCGGAAGCGCCGACCCCTCCAAGGAGCGGGCCAGCGCGTTCCTCAGCCTCTCCCGCGTGATGATCGTGGCGTTCCTGCGCGACCGCACCGCGGTGTTCTTCGTCCTGATCTTCCCCCTGATGTTCCTGCTGCTCTTCGGCACCCTGCTCAAGGGCGCGAGCAGCCCGCACGCCAAGGTCGCGCAGGTCGGAGCCGTCCAGATCCTGGACTCCGTCCAGGGCGAGGGGCGGGCCGACCTGGAGAAGGTCCTCAGCATCACCAGGACCGACGACGCGGCCGACGCCCTGGCCAAGGTCAGGAAGGGCGACCTGGACGCGCTGATCCAGCAGGGCCCCGACGGCCGGATCGAGCTGCGCTTCAGCGCCGCCGACCAGGTCCGCGCCGGCAGCGTGCAGGGCATCGTCAACGCGGTGGTGCAGCAGGCCAACCAGGCCGCCAGCGGCAAGCCCGCCACCTTCACCCTGGACGCCCGGCAGGTCGAGGACGACTCGCTCAAGCCGATCCAGTTCCTCACCCCCGGCCTGCTCGGCTGGGCCGTCGCCACCGGCGCGGTCTTCGGCGCCTCGCTGACCCTGGTCTCCTGGCGGCAGAAGAAGGTGCTCCGCCGGCTGCGGCTGGCCCCGGTCAGCGCGGGCTCCATCGTGGCCTCCCGGATCGCGGTCAGCATCCTCACCTCGCTCGCCCAGACGGCGGTCTTCCTGCTGGTGGCGACCACGCCCTACTTCGGGCTGAAGCTCACCGGCGACTGGTGGCTGATCGTGCCGCTGGTGATCTGCGCCACCATCGCCTTCATGTCCATCGGCCTGCTGGCCGGCTCGCTGGCGAAGACCGAGGAGGCCGCGAACGGCATCTCGCAGATCATCGTGCTGCCGATGTCCTTCCTGTCCGGCTCGTTCTTCCCGATGGACGACGCGCCGGCCTGGCTGAAGACCGTCTCGGACGCCCTGCCGCTCAAGCACCTGGTCCAGGCCTCCCAGTCGGTACTGACCCGCGGGGGCGGAGTGATGGACGCGCTGCCGACGATGGGCGGGCTGCTGCTCTTCGCGGCCGTCCTGACCGCGATCGCCTCCCGCTTCTTCCGCTGGGAGGACGCCTGACCTCGGAGCCCCGGGACCGGCGCTGACCGGCTCCGGAGCGGATGAGGGCCGGCCCCCGGCCTGCCGTGGGTCGTACGCCGAAAGTCCTGGTGTACGACCCACGCGGCGTCTGCGACCATGGTCGGGTGACTGAAATCGGGCGTGAAACACTCAGCGAGGAGACCTTTTTCGACTCGGTCGGCGGGGAGCCGACCTTCCGCCGGCTCGTGCACCGCTTCTACCAGGGCGTCGCCGAGGACGAGTTGCTGCGGCCGATGTACCCGGAGGGCGACCTCGGCCCGGCCGAGGAGCGCTTCGCCCTGTTCCTCATGCAGTACTGGGGCGGCCCCCGTACCTACAGCGAGCAGCGCGGCCACCCCCGGCTGCGGATGCGGCACGTGCCCTTCACCGTCGACCGCGCCGCGCACGACGCCTGGCTGCGGCACATGCGGACGGCGGTGGACGAACTCGGCCTGCCGGCCGACGCCGAGCGCCAGCTGTGGGACTACCTCACCTACGCCGCCGCCTCGATGATCAACACGGCTGGCTGACCGGCCCCCTGTTCGCGGGCCGGCCCCTTCGGGCGTCGACGGGCCACCGGACCACCGGGCCCCTCACCCTCCGCGCCGGGACGAGCCCCCGGCACCCCGGGCGGGCCCCCGTCAGCCGCGCAGCGGACTGAGCCCCAGCCCCGCCCCCGGCGCCGCCGCCGTCCGCACCGCGATCGACCCGGCCGGCGCGCTCAACCGCAGCCACCCGCCCGCCCGGTGCACCGTGAGCGGCGCGGCCGGCTTCAGGAACCCGATCACGTACGAGGCGTGCACGGCCCGCAACGGCAGCTCCGGCAGGACGGACAGCGGGCGGGACCAGATCTCGTCCGCCAGGGCGTCCAGCACCGCCCGGGTGCGGTGGTGCTCGGGGACGGCCTCGCTGCGCTCCTTGAACTCCCGCACGCCCGCCATCAGCTCGGGGACGACCTCGAAGGCCGGCGGCTCGGCGATCAACCGCCAGCCCGTGCGCGGCGGCAGCAGCCCCGCCCAGGCCGGGCCGGTGACCGGCGCGGGGAGCGTCACGACACCGGCGTCCTCGTCGACGTCCTCCAGCAGCCGGCCCGCCGAGACGGTCCGGTCCACCGGGGTGTCCAGCGAGCCCAACCGGGCGGTGCGGACGGCGATCGCACCCGAACCGCCCAGCGGCAGCCGCCCGAAGACGGCGAGCACGCCGCCCCGGCCCTGGTCCGCCGCGCCGTCCTCGACCACCGCCGCTGCCGGTTCCCCCGCCCCTGCTGCTGCCCCTGCCGCGTCCCGGGCAGCCGGCCGGCCCAGCGCCTGCAACCGCACCGCCGCCGCGCGGTCGAAGCGCAACAGGCGCACCAGGAAGGCGGCGAGATCGGCGGCCTCGCCGGCATCGGCGAGGACAAGGCGGGCGGTGCTGGTCACGGGGAACTCACTCCGGGTCGGCGATGCGCCCGCGCGTTCGGCGGCGCGCACCGGTACGCCGGACACTCCGCCCGGCGTACCGGTGCGGGCGCCCGGGCGCGCAGCTGCGGGACGGATCAGGCCGCGACGGCGGCCACGGGCTCCGGGGCGTCCTGCCCGTCCATGAAGCGGCTCAGGAACTCGCGCTCCACCGCACTGATCCGGCGCGGGCGGGCCGCCGCCAGGTCGTAGGGCACGACCACGGTGGACGCCCGGACGTACACCGTCTCGGTGCCGTCCTCGGCGGTGTCCTTGACCTCGTAGGAGACGGTCAGCGAGGCCCCGCCGATCTTGGTGACCCAGGTCTCGATGGTCACCGGCGTCGGCCGGTGCACCAGCGGGCGCTTGTAGTCGATCTCGTGGCGGGCCACCACCGAACCGCCCGCGAACTCCCCCGCGCCGGCCTCGGCGGCCTGGGTGAACATGAAGTCGATCCGGGCCTCCTCCAGGTAGCGCAGGAAGACCACGTTGTTCACGTGTCCGAAGGCGTCCATGTCGGACCACCTCAGCGGGCAGGCGTAGATGTGGCGTGCCACAGGTGTTCTCCTCAAACGTCCGTTGCCCCGAAGGTCTCCTTCGAGACTACGGGCAGCGGCCCGGCAGACCGCCCTGGGGCAAGCCTGCCGGGCCGTTGTTGCGGCAGCGTTGCCGCGCGGCGATCAGCCCCGGGTCAGCTTCTTGTAGGTGGCCCGGTGCGGGCGGGCGGCGTCGGCGCCCAGCCGCTCGATCTTGTTCTTCTCGTACGAGTCGAAGTTGCCCTCGAACCAGAACCAGTTGCTGTCACCCTCGTAGGCGAGGATGTGGGTGGCGACCCGGTCCAGGAACCACCGGTCGTGGGAGATGACCACGGCGCAGCCGGGGAACTCCAGCAGCGCGTTCTCCAGCGAGGAGAGCGTCTCGACGTCCAGGTCGTTGGTCGGCTCGTCGAGGAGCAGCAGGTTGCCGCCCTGCTTGAGGGTGAGCGCCAGGTTCAGGCGGTTGCGCTCACCGCCGGACAGGATGCCGGCCGGCTTCTGCTGGTCCGGGCCCTTGAAGCCGAACGCCGAGACGTAGGCGCGGGACGGCATCTCGACCTGGCCGACGTTGATCCAGTCCAACTCGTCCGAGACGACGGCCCAGAGGGTCTTCTTCGGGTCGATGTTGGCGCGGCCCTGGTCGACGTAGCTGACCTTCACGGTCTCGCCGACCTTGATCGAGCCGCTGTCCGGCTGCTCCTCGCCGAGCAGCATCTTGAACAGGGTGGTCTTGCCGGCGCCGTTCGGGCCGATGACACCCACGATGCCGTTGCGCGGCAGGGTGAAGCTCAGGTCGTCGATCAGGACCTTGTCGCCGAAGCCCTTGGAGAGGTTGTTGACCTCGACCACGATGCTGCCCAGGCGCGGGCCCGGCGGGATCTGGATCTCCTCGAAGTCCAGCTTCCGCATCTTGTCGGCCTCGGCCGCCATCTCCTCGTACCGCGCGAGGCGGGCCTTGGACTTGACCTGGCGGCCCTTGGCGTTGGAGCGGACCCACTCGAGTTCTTCCTTGAGCCGCTTGGCGCGCTTGGCGTCCTTCTGGCCCTCGACCTTGAGGCGGGACTGCTTGGCCTCCAGGTACGTGGAGTAGTTGCCCTCGTAGCCGATCGCGCGGCCTCGGTCGAGCTCCAGGATCCAGCCCGCCACGTTGTCCAGGAAGTACCGGTCGTGGGTGACGGCGACGACGGTGCCGGCGTACTTGGCCAGGTGCTGCTCCAGCCAGTTCACCGACTCGGCGTCGAGGTGGTTGGTGGGCTCGTCGAGGAGCAGCAGGTCGGGCGCCTCCAGCAGCAGCTTGCAGAGGGCCACGCGGCGGCGCTCACCACCGGAGAGCTTGGTGACCGGCCAGTCGCCGGGCGGGCAGCCCAGCGCGTCCATGGCCTGCTCCAGCTGGGCGTCGAGGTCCCAGGCGTTGGAGTGGTCCAGCTTCTCCTGGAGCTTGCCCATCTCGTCGAGCAGCTCGTCCGAGTAGTCGGTCGCCATCAGCTCGGCGATCTCGTTGAAGCGGTCGAGCTGGCCCTTGACCTCGCGCACACCGTCCTGGACGTTCTCCAGCACGGTCTTGGTCTCGTCGAGCGGGGGCTCCTGGAGGAGCATGCCGACGGAGTAGCCGGGCGAGAGGTACGCCTCACCGTTGGAGGGCTGCTCCAGGCCGGCCATCATCTTCAGCACCGTGGACTTACCGGCGCCGTTGGGGCCAACGACACCGATCTTCGCCCCGGGGAGGAAGTTGAGCGTCACGTCGTCAAGGATGACCTTGTCGCCGTGGGCCTTGCGCAGCTTGCGCATGGTGTAGATGAATTCCGCCACGTGAGATCGCTCCGGCGTCGTCGGGAGTATTCGGCTTGCAGCCTTCCATTGTGCCGCACCGGGCCGGACCTCCCGAACCGCCGTGGTGGCCCGGGCCGGACGGGACCTGGCGGACCGACCGCACCGGATCGACCGGACCGCCGGGGCCGACCCCGGCGACGGCGACCGCCGGCGCGGCCGGGCAGCACGGCCGACGGCCCGGCACGCCGGCGGGGGGGGGGGGCCGGGGCCGGGGCCGAGACCGTCCGAGCTCCTGACCGACCGCGCGCGGGGCGGGGCGGGTCAGTTGCCGGGCGTGCGCGGGCAGGTCACATCAGAGGGTGGGTGGGTACGGGGCTGCTGTCCTGGATCTCGGCGTGCGCCTTGGTCAGCAGCTGCGACGCCAGGTCGTTGAGCGCCCGCGCGGCCGCGATCTCCTCCCCGACCCGCAGCTGCTCCGAGTCGGAGGGGTGGCGGCTGGTGTAGCCGTGGGCGCGGATCTCGGTGCCGTCGCCGAGCCTGAGCAGGGCGGCCGCGGCCGTCCTCGCCCCTTCCTCGCGGAACTCCATCTCGATGTGCCAACCGACGAGAGTCTGCATGGCGGATCACCTCCAGCGGATACCACTTCCAGGGTGCGCCGGGTGTCCGTCGAACACCAGACGTGACCTCGACGGCCCGCCCCCGCGGCGCGCGGTGCCCGACGGCCCCGGACCGCGCCGCGCCCGCCACCCGGGCGGCCGGGCAGCTCGACAACTGGGTGGCCGGGCTCGGCGGAGGGCCTCAGGCCGGGGACGTGACCGGTACGGTGACCAGCACCTGCCGACCGTCCAGCGTGCGCACCTCGAAGTGGTCGATGTCCTTGAGCTGGAAGCCGGCCCCGCCGGTGGTGTTCAGCGCGTCGGGCGAGCCCGTGGTGCCGTAGCCCGCCGGCGGGACGGTCCAGCTGGTGACCGTCTGGCGTTCGCCGGTACGGGAGACCGCGACCAGGTCGCAGCTCAACGGGCCCTGGACGTGCGAGAGTTGAAGGCTGATCCGGCTGCCCCACTTCTTGCCCTCGACGGCCACGGTGGCCTGTGCCCCACTGGTCGCGTCGGTGGCGGTGAACTGCTGGGCCACCACCTGAGGGGGGTGGCTCCCGGGGTCGGCGGTGACCACCGCGGTGACCGCCGGGCCGCCCACGACCAGCACGGCGGCCGCCGCGACCAGCACGAGGCGCCGCCTGCGGCTGCGCCGACGGGTGGCCGTCACCTCGCCCACCAGACGGGTCAGCAGTTCGTCGCCCGGGCGCGGCGCGGGGTCGGCCGGGTCGGCCGCCGCGGGGCCGCCCGCGGCCAGGAACTCCGCCAGCATGGGCTCCAGCACGCCGAGTTCGGCCACCTGTTCGGCACACTGCGGGCAGCCGGCCAGGTGCTCCTCGAAGGCGGCGCGGTCCGCCGCGTCGAGGACGCCGAGGACGTACGCGCCGACGTCGACGTGGTCTTCCCTTGGCGGCCTCACGATGTCACTCCTCGTTCCTCGAGCGCGAGCTTGAGCGAGCGCAGCGCGTAGAAGATCCGCGAC
The DNA here is from genome assembly GCF_042673745.1 of Kitasatospora sp. NPDC057015. Classification (NCBI taxonomy): domain Bacteria; kingdom Bacillati; phylum Actinomycetota; class Actinomycetes; order Kitasatosporales; family Streptomycetaceae; genus Kitasatospora; species Kitasatospora sp. NPDC057015. The sequence goes on along the minus strand of NZ_JBHUSG010000008.1, from coordinate 193,198 downwards.
CGCACGGTGCCCGCGGGGATGCCGAGTTCGGCGGCCGCCTCGGTGACCGTACGGCCCTTGAGATAGGTCTCGACGATAACCGCCCGGTGGGCCTCGGTCAGGTCGTCGAGCGCGTCGGAGATCGTCATCAGCCTCAATGCCTTGTCGAGTTCGTCCTCGGCGGGCAGGAGTTCCAGCGGCGACGAATCCACCTCGCGCGGCCGGGCCAGGCTGCTGCGGTGGTTGTCGATCACGATCCGCCGGGCGACCGTCACCAGCCACGGACGCAGCGAGCCCGCCGCCGCGTCCAGCCGGTCGATGTTGCGCCAGGCCCGGACGAGGGTCTCCTGCACGACGTCCTCGGCCCGTTGGCGGTCCCCCGCGACCAGGCGCAGCACGAAGCCGAACAGCGGCCCGGCGTGGTCCCGGTAGAGGGTGCGCATCAGCACCTCGTCCGGCTCGGGGCCGTGCGGCCGGCCGCCGCGTTCGGCACCGCCGCGGAAATGCTGCTCGGTCACAGCGCCATCCTTGCGCACCCGTACCTCCGGGTCGAGAGCTCGCCCGTCCGCTCGACGATGTCTGTCGGTGGCCACCACCGGCCCGCGGGGCGGCGCCGGTGGTGGCTGTGTCTTCCTACGAGTGCCCGGGTGCCCTGTGACGGGGAGGGCGGGGCCGGCCGTCGGGGCCCCCGACGACCGTGGTCGGGTCAGTAGCCGTAGCCGTTGCCGGAGGTGCCGGAGGGCGACTGGGCCGGGCTCGCGGGCTGGGCCGGGGCGGCGCCGGCCTTCTTGCCGTCCGGGGTGATGACGAACCAGGTGCCGCCGACGCCCTGGCCCTTGGTGTCCCCGGGCTTGGTGTCCGGCGCGTAGCGGTAGACCGGCCAGCCGTTGAGGGTGAGCTGCTTGGTGCCGTCGGCGCGGGTGACGGTGCCGACCAGCTTGCCGTCGATGCCCGTGGTGTTCACCTGGCCGTCCGCGGCGACGGGCGGCCAGGTGGTGGCGCAGGCACCGTTGCAGTTGGACGCGGACGGCTGCGCGGTGTCCTTGTCGAAGCGGTAGAGGGTGAAGCCGGCGCCGTCGGTGACGATCGCGCCGAGCTTGGCGTCGGTGCCGGCCTTCAGCGCGACCGCCCCCTGGGCGGGAGTGCCGGCGCCGCCCGGGGTCGCGGGGGCGGTCGCGGCGGGCGGCTGGGCCGAACCCGAACCGGAGCCCGAACCGGAGCCCGAACCGGAGCCCGAATAGCTGGAGCCGCATGCCGTGACCAGCGCCAACGAGGTGACGGCGGTGGCGGTGATCAGTGCGGCGCGGCGGTAGGTACGCATGGTGTTTCCCCCAGAGGACATGCCGGACAGCGCCACCGGGAGATCCCCGGTGGCGGGGGCGCCTTCCCCGCGCCCCGCACCCTTGAGTACGGGCGCGGGGCGCGGGGCACTCAATCCCCGGCGAGGTTTTTTCGGCGGCTCCCCCGCCCGGCTCCCGAGGCGGCCTGGCCGGAGGCGGCGGGAGCGGGACGGAGAGACGGGGCGGCGGCGACGGGGGGCGGAAGCGAGGCGGCGGTGACGGGCCCGCCGTGGAATACCTCGTACGGTGGTCGGGTTGACGCCAGCGGACGCCTGAAGACGCCGCCCCGGAGGAAGGAACTCGCACATGAGCACGGTCGAGCTGACCAAGGAGAACTTCGACGAGATCGTCCCCGGCCCCGAGGGCAAGGACTTCGTCTTCATCGACTTCTGGGCGGCCTGGTGCGGCCCGTGCCGGCAGTTCGCGCCGGTCTACGAGAAGGCGGCCGAGCGGCACACCGACCTGGTCTTCGCCAAGGTCGACACCGAGGCGCAGCAGGAGCTGGCGGCGGCCTTCGGGATCCAGTCGATCCCGACGCTGGCGATCATCCGCGAGGGCGTCCTGGTCTTCTCCCAGCCGGGGGCGCTCCCCGAGGCGGTCTTCGAGGACCTGATCGGGAAGGCCCGCGGGCTGGACATGGACGAGGTCAAGCGCAAGGCCGCCGAGTCGGCCGGGACGGTCTGACGGAAGTAGCCCGGCAGCGCGGCCCGCGTGAACGGACGGGCCCGGGGTGTCGCCCCGGGCCCGTCCGTCGTGTGCGCGCCGCCCCGGCGGTTCGCCGTTCCCGCCGGCCCGGCGCTGCGGCGGCTCGACGGGGGCGGGGCGGGGCGGTGCGGGGGCGACCGGCCCACCGGCGGCGCCCGGTTCAGCCCCGGGCGACGGCCAGCTCGTAGTGCGTGGGCTCACCCTCGGCGGGCCCGCCCATGACCTCACCGGTTCGGGTGAATCCGGCCCGCAGGTACATCGCCTCGGCCCGGCCGTTGTCCTCGTGGACGTAGAGCCGGACCCGGTCGAAGCGCGGCTCCGCCAGCGCCCAGGACCACTCCAGCACGGCCCGGAACAGCGCGTGCGCCAGGCCGGTGCCGCGGGCCTCCGGCAGGACGTAGACACCGACGACGTGGGTCTGGGACTGCTCGGGGACGTCCCCGAAGAAGGTCTTCTCACCGGCCGGTTCGACCAGGGCGGTCGCCGTGCCGAGCCAGCGTCCGTCCGGGAGTTCGGCGACGAACTGGAGGGCGGACTCGCCCGCGGCGGCCCGGGTGGTGCGCTCCTGCCAGAACGCGTCCGTCTTCGCCAGGGCCGTCTCGTAAGTCTCCAGGAAGGCGAGGTGCGCGATCGGGTCCTGGAGGGCGGCCAGGCGCAGGTCCCTGACCTTCGGCCAGTCCTCGTCCCGGACGGTTCTGATGAGGTAGCTCATCGGTTGATGATCGCACCGACCCCGCGGGGGCACGCAACGAGTTTTCGCCGCCCGGGACGGCCCGCGACCGCCCCGGAACCAGCCCGGACGGGCCCCGGACCAGCGGCGCACGGGCCATGGCGCACGGGCGGTCAGGTCCGGGCGGCCAGTCCGTCCAGCAGCAGTCCCAGCGCGAGTTCGAAGCCGCGGTCGTCCAGCCCGGCGGGGCCGCCGCCGCGCTCGGCCGAGGCCTCCAGCGCGCCGGCCAGCGCGGGGTACCGGGGGCGGTACTCGGCCGCGGCGCGGGTGAAGCCGGCGGTGAAGGTCTCCAGGGCCGAGCCGAGCACCAGGTAGTCGATGGCGGCGGCGGTCTCCGCGGCGTCGGCGGGCGCGAGTCCGGTCCGGCCGAGGGCGGCGAGCAGGGTGTCGTACCCGAGCAGCTGGCGTTCGGCCTCCACCCGGCGGCGGGCGAGCAGCGCGATCGTGTGGGGGTGGCGCAGGAAGACCGCGCGGTAGCCGCGGACGTAGGCGGCCAGGCCGGGGCGCCAGCCGGTGGCGCCGAGGCCGGCCAGCGGCGCGAGGTCGATCTCGGCGTTGACGAGCTCGGCGAGGGCGTCGAGCAGCTCGTCCTTGCCGGCGAGGTGGTTGTAGAGCGAGGCCGCCTTGACGCCCAGGTGCTCGGCGAGGGCGCGCATGGTGAGGCCGTCCGGGCCGTGCGCGTCGACCACCTCCAGCGCGGCGCCGGCGATGATCTCCCTGCTCAGCAGTGCCCTGCTCGGTCGACCCACGGTCCTCCCCCTCACCTCGGCCGCTCGCCTCGGCCCTTCGTCGGTGCCGGCGCGGCCCACGTTATTACAGCCTGGTGTCGGACTCTTCCGCTGCCCGGGTGCAGCGGCTACCGTCCCGAACTAACAAAGTTAGTTTTCTCGACGGCAAGGTGGACGAGCCCATGACCGAGCACCTCCCAGGCCCCCCGGCCGCCTCCGACAGCGAACGGCTGGCAGCCCTCGGCTACCGCCAGGAGCTGCGGCGCAGCCTGGGCGTCCTCGGCAACATCTCGATGGGATTCGCGGTCGTCTCCCCCGTGGTCGGCCTGTACGCCGTCAGCCAGGTCGGCATGAGCGTGGCCGGCGGCGCCTGGGTCTGGGCCCTCCCGCTCTGCCTGCTCGGCCAGGTCCTGGTGGTCTGCGTCTACTCCGAGCTGGCCTCGCAGTGGCCGCTGGCCGGCGGCGCCTACCAGTGGAGCCGCCGGCTGGCCGGACCGTCCTTCGCCTGGATGACCGGCTGGCTCTGGCAGTTCGCCATCATGTTCGCCAACACCACCGTCGCCTACCTGGCCTCGCCGTGGTTCTTCGCGCTGTTCGGGCTCACCCCCTCACCCGCCCAACTCGTGCTCGTCGCCGCCGGGTTCATGCTCCTGTGCACCCTGGTCAACGCGTACGGCATCAACCTGCTGCGCTGGTTCGTCTCGCTCGGGATCGCCGCGGAGGCGCTCGCCTCGGTGGTGGTCGGCCTCGCGCTGCTGGTGTTCTTCCGGGCGCACGGCCTCGGGCTGCTCACGGACACCCTGGACGCTCCCGCCACCGCCGGGGTCTCCACCGGCGCGGCCTTCCTCGCCGTCGTCGCGGTCGGCGGCTGGGCCTTCATCGGCTTCGACGCCTGCGTCTCCACCGCCGAGGAGACCCGCGACGCCGGCCGCCAGGTGCCCCGCGCGATGTGGTGGGCCCTGCTGAGCGTCGGCGTGGTGGTCGTGCTGAACGCGGTCTCGGTCGCCCTCGCCCATCCCGACCCGGCCGCGGTGGTGAACGGCACCGACCTCGACCCGGTCACCACCGCGGTGGTCTCGGGATTCGGCGACTGGTCGGCCAAGCCGTTCGTGGTGGTCGTCCTGGTCTCCTTCACCGCCTGCCTGATGGCCTCCCAGGGCGGCGCCGCCCGCGGCCTCTACTCGCTGGCCCGGGACGGCGTGTTCCCGTTCTCCGCCCAGGTCCGCAAGGTCAACCGGCACCGGGCCCCGATCGGCGGGCTGGTCGCGGCGACCCTGGTCAGCAGCGCCGCGCTGCCGCTGGGGCTGGAGTCCACCGCGATCGGCAGCCTGATCACCTTCGGCACCGCCGCGACCTTCCTGCCGTTCTTCCTGCTCTGCCTGGCCGCCCTGACCGCCCGGCTGCGCGGCACCTGGACCCCGGCCGGCGAGGTCTCGTACGGCCGGGCCGGCACCCTGTTGAACGCCCTGGCGGTGCTGTGGACCGGCCTGGAGGTGGTCAACATCTGCTGGCCGCGCACCATCCTCGCCCCGCCCGGCGCCCCCTGGTACCAGGTCTGGGCCGCCCTGCTCGGCGTCGGGCTGGTCGTGCTGGCGGGCCTCGGCTACCTGCTGGCCCGCCGCCCCCAGCAGCGGATGCGGGAGGGCGTGCAGGCCGACCGCCCCGACGCCGACGAGCTGGCGCCCGCTGTGCACTGACCACGGCCTGCTCCGCCGCCGCCCGGGTCGGCCCGCGCACCGACCCGGGGCCGACCGGCCCGTCGGAGCGGGTGAAACCGCCGCCGACACGGCTCGCAATCCCCGGCCGGGTAGGGTGCGGCGGCCAGCATGGGAGGCATCCGGAGCCGCGCCGGGCGACGCCCGCGCGCCGGCGCACCGGCGAGCGATCGGCAGGGACGGACGGATGACGGACCAGGAGCCGGTGGCCGAGCTCGACGCCAGGTACAGCGACGACGGCGCGCACCCCACCGAGTGGCCGGAGGCCCGCGACCGGCTGGCCGCCGCCGAGCTGTACTGGCTCTCCACCGTCCGCCCCGACGGGCGCCCGCACGTCACGCCGCTGATCGCCGTCTGGGTGGCGGGCGCCCTGCACTTCTGCACCGGCGGCGACGAGCGCAAGGCCAGGAACCTGGCGCACAACTCGCACTGCGTGCTCACCACCGGCACCAACACCCTGCACGCCGGGCTGGACGTGGTGGTCGAGGGCGTGGCCGTACGGCTCGCGGACGACGCGGCGCTGCGGACCGTCGCCGACGCGTACGTGGCCAAGTACGGCGACGAGTGGCGGTTCGAGGTGCGCGACGGCTACTTCCTCAGCTCGGACGGCAACGACCCGGTGTTCCGGGTCGAGCCGGTCACGGCGTTCGGCTTCCGCAAGGGCGAGTACAGCCAGACCCGTTGGCGCTTCGGCCCGAGCTGAGCACACCGCCCCGGCCGCGACCCGCCCCCCGCGGCCGCCGGCGACCGGTCGCCCCGGTCCGCCCGGGTCCGCCGCTCGGGGATCGGCCCGGATCAGCGTGTTCGGACGCCCGAACGGGTAACCGCGTCAGAGGATGGGCCCGGCGCCGGCACCGGGCGGCGCCGCAGTCGAAGCGAACAGAGGGTGGGACGGCATGAGCCAGATCCAGACCGAGAACGCGGCGGGTGACGCCGGGGAGAGCCCGCCGGGCTTCCGCCGGGTGACCACCGCCGTGGTGACCGGCGCCGCCGCCGGCGCCCCGTACCAGGTGGACGTCCGGGCGGGCACGCACCGCCTCACGGCCGACGAGCCCGTCCGGCGCGGCGGCGCGGACGCCGGACCCGAGCCGTTCGCGCTGCTGCTCTCCTCGCTCGGCTCGTGCACCGCGATCACCCTGCGGATGTACGCCGGACGCAAGGGCTGGCCGCTCGCCGACGTCCGGATCCGGCTCGGCTACGAGACGGACGGGCAGCACGGCCGGATCACCCGCCGGATCGCCCTCGGCGGCGAGCTGGACGAGGCGCAGCGCGCCCGGCTGCTGGACATCTGCGAGCGCACCCCGGTCACCCTGGCGCTGCGGGCGGGCGTCACGATCAACACCACGGAGGACCACGCGTGAACGACGCGAACGAGCAGGCCGAGCCGTACGACGTGATCGTCCTCGGTGCGGGCCCGACCGGCGAGAACCTGGCCGACCGCACCACCGCCGCCGGGCTGCGCACGGTGATCGTCGAGAGCGAGCTGGTCGGCGGCGAGTGCTCGTACTGGGCCTGCATGCCCAGCAAGGCACTGCTGCGCCCGGTCGCCGCGCTGGCCGCGGCCCGGGCGGTGGCCGGCTCGCGGGAGGCGGTGACCGGCCGGCTCGACGCCGCCGCCGTCCTCGCCCGGCGCGACTCCTTCACCTCGCACTGGCAGGACGACGGGCAGGTGGAGTGGCTGGCGGGCGCGGGCATCGAACTCGTCCGGGGGCACGGCCGGCTGACCGGTGAGCGGAGCGTCACCGTGACCACGCCCGACGGCACCGAGCGCCGGCTCACCGCCCGGCATGCCGTCGCGGTGTGCACCGGCAGCCGGGCCCTGCTGCCCTCCCGGCTGCCGGGCCTGGCCGAGGCCCGGCCGTGGACCAGCCGGGAGGCCACCGGCGCGCCGAAGGTCCCCGGCCGGCTGGCGGTGGTCGGCGGCGGCGTGGTCGGCGTGGAGATGGCCACCGCCTGGCGGGCACTGGGCGCCGAGGTGGTGCTGCTCGTGCGCGGTGACGGCCTGCTGCCGAGGATGGAGCCGTTCGCCGGCGAGCTGGTGGCGGACGGCCTGCGCGAGGCCGGGGTGGACGTCCGCACCGGCGTGTCGGTCGAGGCGCTGGAGCGCCCCGCGCCCGACGGGCCGGTGACGGTCGTCCTGGCGGGCGGCGAGCGGCTGACCGCCGACGAGGTGCTGTTCGCGACCGGGCGGGCGCCGCGCACCGACGACCTCGGTCTGGAGCGGGTCGGCCTGGAGCCCGGCTCCTGGCTGGAGGTGGACGACACCTGCGTGGTGCGCGGAGTCGAGGGCGGCTGGCTGTACGCGGCCGGCGACGTCAACCACCGGGCGCTGCTCACCCACCAGGGCAAGTACCAGGCGCGGATCGCGGGCAACGCGATCGGCGCCCTCGCCCAGGGCCGGCCGCTGGACGCCGGACGCTGGGGCGCGCACGCGGCCTCCGCCGACACCGCCGGCCCGCCGCAGGTCGTCTTCACCGAGCCGGAGGCGGCGTCGGTCGGTCTGAGCCTGGCCGAGGCGCGGCGGGCAGGCCTGCGGGTCAAGGCGGTGGACCACGAGCTGGGCCAGGTCGCCGGCGCCTCGCTGTACGGGGACGACTACCGCGGCCGGGCCCGGGTGGTGTTCGACCTGGATCGCGGACTGCTGGTCGGGGCGACCTTCGTCGGCCCCGGGGTGGCGGAGCTGCTGCACTCGGCGACGGTCGCGGTGGTCGGCGAGGTCCCGATCGACCGGCTCTGGCACGCGGTGCCCTCGTACCCGACCATGAGCGAGGTCTGGCTGCGCCTGCTGGAGGACTGCCGGGGCTGAGGCCCCGCCGGGCCCCGACCCGTCCGCCCGGGCGGGGGCGGGGCCCGGCGGTCCGCTGCCCGACAGCCCGGCGGCCCCCGTGCCCGGCGCGCCGAGCGGTGCCCGGCCGGTGGTGGCGGGACACTGGGCCGGGGGCCGAGACGCTGACCTGGTGGTGTGCAGTCATGACCGAAGTGCTGTTGGCCGTGGGAACCGAGAAGGGCCTGTTCCTGGGACGCAGTCCGGACCGGCTGGACTGGGAGTTCAGCGGGCCGCACTTCCCGATGAACGCGATCTACTCCGTGTCGGTGGACCGCCGCGCGGGCCGGGTCCGGCTGCTGGTCGGGGCGGACAGCAGCCACTGGGGGCCCTCGGTCTGGCGGTCGGACGACCTCGGCGCGAGCTGGTACGAGCCGCCGAAGCCCGCCATCGCCTTCCCCCCGCACACGGGTGCCTCGCTCACCCGGGTCTGGCAGCTCCAGCCGGCCGGCGAGGAGGCGCCCGGAGTGGTCTACGCCGGTACCGAACCGGCCGCGCTGTTCCGCTCCGAGGACGGCGGCGAGACCTTCGCCCTGGTCGAGTCGCTCTGGTCGCACCCGCAGCGCACCGAGTGGGGCGCCGGTTACGGCGGCCAGGGTCTGCACACCGTCGTCATCGACCCGCGCGACCCGCAGCGGCTGCTGGTCGCCGTCTCCAGCGGCGGCGTCTACCGGACGAAGGACGGCGGACGGAGCTGGCAGCCGTCCAACCACGGCCTGCGCGCCGAGTTCCTGCCGGAGGAGAACCAGTACCCGGAGTTCGGCCAGTGCGTGCACAAGATCGCCACCGACCCGGTCGATCCGGACCGCCTCTACCTGCAGAACCACGGCGGCGTCTACCGCAGTGACGACTTCGGGGAGACCTGGCGGTCCATCGCCGACGGGCTGCCCGCCGACTTCGGCTTCGCGATCGCCGCCCACCCCCGGCGGGCCCACACCGCGTACGTCTTCCCGCTGGAGGGCGCCGGCAGTCGGATGCCGCCCGGACGCCGCTGCCGGGTCTTCCGGACGGAGGACGCGGGCGACAGCTGGCAGCCGCTGGCCGAGGGGCTGCCCGGCGAGGACCACTACGGAGTCGTCCTGCGGGACGCGCTGCGCACCGACGACGCGGACCCGGCCGGCCTCTACTTCGGCAACCGCAACGGCGAGGTTTACGCCAGCGCGGACGAGGGCGAGACCTGGCGGCTGCTGGCCTCGCACCTGCCGGACGTGCTCTGCGTCCGGGCGGCCGTGATCGGCTGAGTCGCACCCCTCCGGGGCCGGTGCGACCGCGCTCCCGGAGGGGTGCGACCGGGCCGGGACGGCCCGCGGCGTCAGGCGCCGGCCCCGGGGCGACACGCCGTACCCGACCGGCCCCGGCCGACCGGCGCAGCACCTCCGGGTGGCACCTGAGACCCCTCCCCGCGCCCCCGGCCCGCATCTGCGACAGTCCGTCAAAACAGTGTCTGACCTGCGGATTCCCACCGGCTAGGGTGAGTAGCGGCACGGTCGGAATCCATCGTCTCCCTGATCGAGAACGAGGCATGCCCCCATGAGTCTGAGCATTCGCAACCAGCTTCCCGGAACCGTCACCGCGGTCGCCACCGGTGAAGTCATGGCCACCGTCAAGGTCCGGCTGGGATCCGGACAGGAGCTCACCGCCGCCATCACGCTGGACTCCGTGAAGGATCTCGGCCTCGCCGAGGGCAGCAAGGTCCGCGCGCTGGTGAAGTCGACCGAGGTCGCCCTGGCCACCGGCCCGGTCACCGGGGTGAGCATCCGCAACCAGATCCCCGGCACGGTCGTCGAGGTCGCCACCGGCGGCGCGATGGCCGGGGTGAAGGTGGCCGTGGACGGCGGCGAACTGACCGCCGCGATCACGGCCGACGCGGTCGCCGACCTCGGCCTGGCCGCCGGCACGTCGGTGGTCGCGCTGATCAAGTCGACCGAGGTCTCCCTCGCGACCGCCTGACCCGGGCACGGCGCGCGGCGACGGGAGCCCCGGGAGGCCGCCTCGGGCTCCCGCCGCCGCGCGGGCGGCCGAGCAGGGGCGGGCGGGCGCGGCCTCCGGTCGCCGGTCGCCGGCGCACCGGCGGGAGATCGGCGCCACGCCCTCGTCCGGGTGAGATGCGGACCCGGTCGCAGCCCGAGCGGTAGCTCTTGACGCATGATCAGCTCATTCCGGTGGCCCGCGGCGGTGGCCGCGCTGGCCTGCGCGGCCACCTTCAGCACCCTCGCCCACGCCGTCACGGCGGACCCGGCCCCGGCCGAAGCGGAGGGCGACCGGCTCACCGTCACGGTCTCCTACGGCACCGGCCCCGCCTCCGGCGGCACCCACCACCTCCGCTGCCACCCCGCCGGCGGCGACCACCCGCACCCGCAGGCCGCCTGCGACCGGCTCGACTCGCTCACCACCTGGGGCCGGGACCTCTTCGCACCCGTCCCGCCGGACGCCGTCTGCACGCTGCAGTACGGCGGGCCGGCCACCGCCCGGGTCACCGGCCGCTGGGCGGGGCGACCGGTCGACGCCGTGTTCTCCCGGCGGACCGGCTGCGAGATCGCCCGCTGGAACTCCTTCGTACCGCTGCTGCCGGGCGGCCCCGAGGCGCCGGCCTGAGCCGGCCCCGGAGCGCCGGCCCCGGCGGTGGTCAGGCCCGCGCGGCCCCGGCCGGCTCGGCCCCGGGGGCCGGCCCGAGCCAGACGGCCGTCACGCCGCTGACGTAGCGGGCGCCGCAGTGGTCCGCCGGGACGACCAGCTGCGGGCCCGTCTCGTCCAGCGGGGCGCCGTCCATGCTGGTGGCAAGCAGGATCTCCTGACCGCCGAAGTCGGGGTCGATCTCGGCCCAGGAGACCACCGCGCGGTGACCGTCCGCGCCGGTCACCGCCAGCAGGAAGCGCAGCCGCGGTTTGCGCGCCGCGAGATCGACCCGCGGCCCGGCGGCGCACAGCACGTCCCACAGCCGCGGACCCTCGTAGCCGTGGCGCTGCTCGCCGTCCGTCCGGCAGTCGAAGCTCACCTCGACCCGACGCGGGGGGAGGTCGCGCAGTTGGCCGACCGTCAGCTCGGCGGGCCGGTCCAGGTGCCCGTGCAGCCGGACGGTGACGGGGTGTCTCATACGGCATGCTCCTCCCGGCCCGCCGGGTGCGGCCCGGGAGGGTGGTACCCGAGAAGCGGTCCGACCACTCGCATCTGCGGCCGTGGAATCATTCCATCGGCCGCGCACGCCATGCACAGGGAACTCTTCCCCTCGCAGATGCGGACACCGGTGCGCAACGCCCGACGCGGACCTCGCGCACACCCGCCCGAGACAAGGGGAGCAGAGGCGCAATACGAGGGACGACTGGTTTCGAACACCGTCGGAGGGCATGCGCTCTGGAGGATCAACCAAGACGGAACCCGGTTCTCCTCCTTGCATTTACGATGCTTGTGCGCACTTGACGCTTGCACTTGCAAGGCCAGGCCCCGCGCGGAGCACAAGGAGCGAAGAGCATGATCGTCGGAGACCTGCTGCACCTGGACGACCTGGACATCCAGCTGGCCTGGGGCACCCCGGACCTCCTGGCCCGCCCGGTCACCGGCGTGACCTCCACCGACCTCCAGGACCCGGCCCGGTACCTGCAGCCCGGCGAGCTGGTCCTCACCGGCCTGGTCTGGTGGCAGCCCGAGGACACCTCGGCGGCCCTGCGCTTCGCCACCGCCCTGCGCAGCGCCCGGGTCGCCGCCCTGATGGCCGGCGAGGGCACCCACGGCGCCGTCCCCGAGAGCCTGGCCGAGGCCTGCCGCACCCACGGGATCCCGCTGCTGGCCGTCCCCGCCGGCACCAGCTTCCGCGCCGTGACCGACCGGGTCTACCTGCGGCTCTGGGGCGGCCTCCAGGCCGGCGCGCAGGACACCGCCGCGATCCCGGAGGCCGCCCGCCGGGAGCTGACCGACCTGATCGACTCCGGCGCCGGCCCCTCGGCCGTCCTGGCCCACGCCGTGAGCCGGCTCGGTGTGCCCGAGTGCTCCATCAGCACCGCCGGCGGCCGGATCATCGCCGCCCCGGCCACCGACGCAGGCGCACCGGGCTCCCTCCCCGCCCCGGGCACCCGGCCCGCCGAGGCAACCGCCACCAGGGCGACCCGGCCGGCCGGGCTGCCGATCGGCCCGCAGCAGGAGTCGCCCTTCGACGGCTGGCTGCTGCACGGCGAGCCCGGCGCCGCGACCGCCCCCACCCCGATGCTGCGCGGCCTCGCCGACCTGCTGGCCCCGCTCGCCGCCCGCGCGCACGCCGAGGCCGCGACCCGGCGCCGGGCGGTCGGCCGCCTGCTGGACCTGCTGGCGGCCGGCGGCCCGGCCGACCTCGCCGAGCCGCTCGCCACCTGCGGCCTGCCCGGCGACGGCCCGCTCGTCACGGTGGCCGCCCGGATCGACGGCGGGCCCGCCGACTGGGCGGCGCTCGCCCTCGCGGAGGCCCTGCACCCGCTCGGCGCCCCCTTCGCCGCCGGAACGGACCCGGACGGCCGCGCGGCGGCCCTGGTCGCGGCGCCCGCCGCGGCGGTGGCGGCCCAGCTGCGCCGGGCCAGGCCCGCCCTGCAGACCCGGCTGACCGGCCGGCGCAGCCTGCGGGCCGGGGTCGGCCCGGCGGCGCAGCCGGCCGCCGAGTCGCTGCGCGCGGCCCTCGTCCAGGCCAGGTACGTGCTCACCGGTGCCGCCGGGCCGGTCGGCAGCACCACCGAGCTGGACACGCTGGCCGGGCTGCTGCGCGGGATACCGCCCGAGGTGACGGCCGCCTTCCACACCCGACTGCTGGCGCCGCTCGCCGCGCACGACCGCGAGAACGCCGTCTCACTGCTGGGCACCCTCACCGTGTTCCTGGACCACGACGGCTCCTGGGCCCGGACGGCCGAGTCGCTGCACATCCACGTGAACACCGTGCACTACCGGATCCGCCGGATCGAGGAGCTGACCGGCCGCAACCTGGCCCGCCTCCAGGACCGGCTCGACCTGCGCGCCGCGCTGCTCTGCGCCCCGGCCGGCCGCTGAACGGGGGCGGCCGGGACGGGCGGCGATGACGCGGCGGGCGCGGGGGCGGAGCCGTGACGGGCTCTGGACGATGCCGGTTACCGCTGAGTAAGGTTCCCGGCATGCCTACCGGCCGCAGCTACGACATCGTCCTGTTCGGCGCCACCGGGTTCACCGGCGAGCTCACCGCCGAGTACCTGGCACGGCACGCCCCCGCCGGCACCCGGTGGGCGCTGGCCGGGCGGAGCCCGGCGAAACTGGCCGCCGTACGGCGGCGGCTCGCCCTGGTCGACCCGGCACTGGCCGGGCTGGACCTGCTCACGGCGGACGCCGACGACCCGGCCTCGCTACAGGAGGTGGCCGCCGCCGCACGGGTCGTGGTCAGCACCGTGGGGCCGTACATCCGGTACGGGGACGCTCTGGTCGGCGCCTGCGCCGAGGCGGGGACGGACTACCTCGACCTGAGCGGCGAGCCGGAGTTCGTCGACCGCAGCTACCTGCGCCACCACGCCACGGCCGTGGCCAGCGGCGCCCGGCTGCTGCACTGCTGCGGGTTCGACTCCATCCCGTACGACCTGGGCGTGCGCTTCACGGTCGGGCACCTGCCCGAGGGGGTGCCGATCACCGTGAAGGGGTTCGTGAGCGCCTCCGCCACCGTCTCCGGCGGGACCTTCGACTCGGCGCTCACCGCCTTCTCCCGCCTGCCCCAGGGCGCGCGGGCCGCCCGGGAACGCCGCCGGATCGAGCTCGCGCCGGACGGACGCGGGGCCGGCTCACCCGGGCCCGGCGGTCAGGTGCCCACCGGTCGCAGGGTGCGCGGGCTGCCCGGCCTGCCGCGGCACGAGAGGCGGATCGGCGTCTGGGCACTGCCCGCCCCGACCGTCGACCCGCAGATCGTGCTGCGCTCGGCCCGCGCCCTGGAGCGCTACGGCCCGGACTTCTCCTACGGCCACTACCTGGCGGTCCGCCGGCTGCCGGTCGCGGTCGGACTGGCCGGCGGCGTGGGCGCGCTGGTGGCACTGGCCCAGCTCCCGCCCGTCCGGAACTGGCTGCTCGGCCGCCGGGCGCCCGGGGAGGGCCCGTCCGCCGAGAAGCGGGCGAAGTCCTGGTTCCGGGTGGTCTTCCTCGGGGAGGGCGGCGGACGCCGGGTGGTCACCGAGGTCTCGGGCGGCGACCCCGGCTACGGCGAGACGGCGAAGATGCTCGCCGAGTCGGCCCTCTGCCTGGCGTTCGACCCGCTGCCGGCCACCCGCGGGCAGGTCACCACGGCCGTCGCGATGGGCGAGGCGCTGACCGGGCGGCTGATCGCGGCCGGCATCGGCTTCCGGGTCCTGGAGAGCTGAGCCCGGGAGCGGGCGGGCCCTCCGGAGCGAAGGCACCGGCCGGGGTCGGCGCGGTCAGCCCCGCCGGAGGTCCGGACGTTCGGCCAGCCGGTCGGCCGCCGTCCGCCAGGCCCTGGTCACGGCCGCGTGGGCCTGCGCGGTCGCGTCCTGCACACCGCCCGTGAGCCGCAGCGCCGCCCCGACGTGGACGTGCACACCGGGGCGGCGCAGCGGCGCGGTGAACACGCCCGCGACCTGCTTGGCCGTGGATCCCGAGCTGATCCGCCGCGCCCCCGCCTGCCCGAGCGGCACGACGGGCGCGCCGCCGGCGGCGAGGCGGGCCAGGCCGGTGCGGAACGGTCCGGGGGCGGTGTCGGCGGCGTCCACCCGGCGCGGGAGGCGGCCCTCCGCGTAGATGATGACGACCCGTCCGGCGGCGAGCGCCTCGGCCGCGGCCTCCAGGGCCTCGGCGGCCCGGTCGGTGCCGCGGTGGACGGGTACGTGCCCCTCGCGGACGAGCGCACGGCCCAGGACCGGGATCCGCCACAGGCCGGCGGTGGCCAGGATGACGGGCTCGACACCGAGCCGGCTGACGGCGGCCAGCACCACGCCCGGGTCGACCAGGGACGAGTGGTTGGGGGCGACGATGCTGCCCGGTTCCAGGACGGCGCCCTCGTCCGTGGTCACGGTCAGGCGGCCGAGGGCCGGGAAGGCGGCGCGGGCGACGGCGCTCAGCATGCGTGGTCCTCGGGGTTCGGGGCGGGAGTCGGGCTTCGGCGCGGGAGCGGGGATTCGGGTTCGGGGTGGCCCGGTCCGTCCATGGTGGGGGTTCGGGGCCCGCGGCACCTGAGTACGGGTACTCACCTCACGTACTCGGCCCGCCCGTTCGGCTCGGGCACGCGGATCAGGACCCGGCCCACCGGGCGGCGGGTCGGCCGCGGGCGGCGGCCCGCGCGTCCGGTCAGGACCTCGCGTCCGGTCGGGAAGGCTCGTCCGGTCAGGAGCGCTCGTCGGCCCGCAGGCGTCGGCTGACCTCGCCGAGGCCGTCGGCCAGGACGGCGAGCTGTTCGCGGCTGAGGACGTCGATGAGCAGCTCGCGCACCATCGCGAGGTGGCCCGGCGCCGCGTCGCGGACGGTCTCGCGCCCCTTCTCCGTGAGGTCGGCGAAGATGCCGCGCACATCGCTCGGGCAGGAGCGGCGGCTGACCAGCCCGGCCTTCTCCAGCTGGGTGACCTGGTAGGTGAGGCCGCTCTTGGAGGTGATCAGCCGCTCGGCCAGCTCGGTCATCCGCAGGGAGCCCTCGGGGGCGGCGGAGAGGTGGACCAGGATCTCGTACTGGGTGTGGGAGAGACCCGAGTCGTCCTTGAGCTGCCGCTCCAGGCGCCGGTTGAGGAGGTTGCTGGCGGCCACGAAGCCCCGCCAGGCGGCCATCTCGTCCTCGTCCAGCCAGCGGGGTTCAGTCATGGGGGAATCGTACTCCCGTTGTTCGAATTCGAACCAAGGTGTACCGTCGAGGTGCGAGGTTCAAATTTGAACTATCATGGTGAAGCACCACCACACGCAGGCGGAACCACCCGAGGAAGGCCCCGATGAGCACCGCAGCCCCCGAGCGCATGCCCGCCCTCTACCTCTCGCACGGCGCGCCGCCGCTCGCCGACGACCCGATCTGGCCCGGGCAGCTCGCCGCCTGGTCGGCCGGCCTGCCCCGCCCCAAGGCCATCCTGATGATCTCCGCCCACTGGGAGGAGGCCCCGCTGGCGATCGGCGCCACCACCACCGTGCCGCTGGTCTACGACTTCTGGGGCTTCCCGGAGCACTACTACCGGGTGCAGTACGCCGCCCCGGGGGCGCCCGAACTCGCCGAGAGCGTGCGCAAGCTGCTGCGCGCCCCCGGCACGCCGGTGCAGGACATCCCGGACCGGGGCCTCGACCACGGCGCCTACGTCCCGCTGGTCGAGATGTTCCCCGAGGCCGACATCCCCGTCCTGCAGATCTCCATGCCCACCCTGGACCCCCAGCGGCTGATGGAGATCGGCCGCCGGCTCGCCCCGCTGCGTGACGAGGGCGTGCTGATCGTCGGCAGCGGCTTCTTCACCCACAACCTGCGCGCGATCAGCCCCGACGGCACCGTGCCCGCCGTGATGGCGGAGTTCGACGACTGGGGCCGGCGCGCCCTGGAGGCCCGGGACCTCGACGCCCTGCTCGACTTCGAGCGCAAGGCCCCGGCCGGGCGCCTCGCCCACCCCCGCACCGAGCACTTCGCGCCGCTCTTCGTCGCCCTCGGCGCCGGCGAGGCGGACCTGGCCACCCAGCGCAGCGTCATCGACGGCTTCTGGATGGGTCTCGCCAAGCGCTCCGTCCAGCTGGGCTGACTCCGCGGCGAAGGCGGCCTCCCCGCCGCCCGCCTGCCCGCCTGCACCAGCTGCCCCCCGCCCCGCCTGCCCCGCCTGCCCGCCTGCACCGTCGGGCCCGAGCGGCCGGAGCGCCCCGCCGGGGCCGGCGCGCCCGAGCCCTCGTGGCAGGACGCGCCGGCCGCCGGGGACGGCACGGGGCCGGGGATCACCCGGCGTCAGGCCGCCCGCTCGGCCGCACTGCGCTCCACGCAGAACTCGTTGCCCTCCAGGTCCGCCAGGGTCACCCAGCCGAGACCGTCCTCGCGCCGGTGGTCGGAGACCAGCGTGGCACCGAGGGCGAGCAGCCGCTCGACCTCCTCGTCACGGGTGCGGTCCTGCGGCTGGACGTCCAGGTGGACCCGGTTCTTCACCGTCTTGACGTCGGGGACGGTGACGAAGAGCAGGACCGCGCCCTGCGAGGTCACCAGTGCCTCCGGGTCGCCGGGGTGGTCGTCCTCGTGCAGCGAGGCGTCGAGCACCTCCGCCCAGAAGGCGCCCAACCGGTAGGCGTCGGCGCAGTCGATGGTGATGTGTCGTACGAGAGAGGCCATGATCGTCACTATCGCCGCAACGCGAGCGGCGGTAAAGCGATTTGTCATGTGCCCTGCCGGCCCCGGGCCGCGACGGGCCCGTTCGACCGTCCGGCGCGGGTTCAGCCCCGCTCCACGAGCCCCTCCCAGCCCCAGCGCGGCGTCGGCCCGGGGTCGCCGAGGTCCTCGCCGACCGGTGCGGCCGACACGTCGCGGGCGATCCTGGTGCCCCAGTCGAAGTACTCCAGCACCCGGCGGCGCAGCAGCTCGTCCTGCGGGAGCTCCTTCTCCACCGCGGCGGTCATCAGCTCCATCCAGCGGACCCGCTGCTCCTCGGTGATCGACAGGCCCAGATGGGATCTCAACAGGGCCTGATGACCGCCTAGTTCGTCGGTGAAGCGGGCCGGCCCACCGAAGATCTCGGCCAGCCAGACGGCGACGTGCTCGATGTGGGTGCGGGTGAAGTCGGCGAAGACGGGGGCGAGCAGCGGATCCGCCAGGACCCCGTCGTAGAAGGTGTTGCTCAGCCGCCGCAGCGCCTCCAGGCCGCCGACGGCGTCGTACAGGCTCTCGCTCGGGTTCTGCTCCCCGGTCATCGGACTCTCCCAAGGTCGGTTTCCCCCCAGGATGCCCCGCGGCCCGCCCCGGACCGGGCGTGTTCGCGGTCGGCTCACCGAACGGAGGCCGGTGATCCCCTTTCCGGTCGCCCGCCGACCGCCCCGCACCCGGTCCCTCCCCGGCACCCGGTCCCTCCCCGTACCGAGGCCCCCGTCCCCGCCCCCGTCCGGGTGACGGGTGACGCCACCCCCGATCGGGGGTGTGCAGCGAGCACGAGCGGTAGCAGAGTGAGGACATGCAGACTCCACTCTCCGTGATGGACTTCCTGGACCGCGCAGAACTGGTCTACGGCGACCGGGTCGGAATCGTCGACGAGCCGGTGCAGCCCGCCCCGTCCTGGGGCGAGCTCAGCTACCGCAGAGTCGCCGAACTCGCCCGCGCCCAGGCCGCCGGGCTCGATCGACTGGGGGTCGGCCCCGGCGAACGGGTGGCCGTCGTCTCGCACAACTCGGCGCGCCTGATGACCTCGTTGTACGGCGTCAGCGGCCACGGCCGGGTGCTGGTGCCGGTGAACTTCCGCCTGCGGGCGGAGGAGGTCTCGTACATCGTCGAGCAGAGCGGCGCGTCCGTCCTGCTGATCGATCCCGAACTGGCCGACCCGCTGGCCGGGGTGACCGCGAAGCACCGGTTCGTGATCGGGGCCGAGAGCGACGCCGTGCTCTACGACTTCGACAACGCTCCGAAGCGGTACGAGATCGCCGAGTCCGACACCGCCACCATCAACTACACCAGTGGAACCACCGCCCGCCCCAAGGGCGTTCAGCTCACCCACCGCAACATCTGGCTCAACGCCGTACTGATGGGCCTGCACTTCGGCGCGAGCGACCGCGACGTCTACCTGCACACCCTGCCGATGTTCCACGCGAACGGCTGGGGCCTGCCGTTCGCGCTGACCGGGCTGGGCGCGCGGCACGTCGTGCTGCGCAAGGTGGACGGCGCCGAGATCCTGCGCCGGGTGGAGCGGCACGGGGTGACCTTCCTGTGCGGAGCGCCCGCCGTGATCGCCATGGTGCTGGAGGCCGCCGCCGAGTGGGACGGGCCGGTGCCCGGCCGCGACCGGGTCCGGATCATCGTCGCGGGCGCCCCGCCGCCGACCTCGGTGGTGCAGCGCATCGAGTCCGAACTCGGCTGGGAGTTCATGCAGATCTACGGCCTGACCGAGACCTCCCCGGTGGCCACGGTCAACCGCGGCCGGGCCGAGTGGGACGGACTGCCGCCCGCCGAACGCGCCGAGAAGCTGGTCCAGGCCGGCGCGCCGGCTCTGGGCGGCCAGGTGCGCGTCGACGACGAGGGCGAGGTGCTGATCCGCTCGAACACCGTGCTGGAGGGCTACTGGCGCCAACCCGAGGAGACCGCCGAGGCGTTGAAGAGCGGCTGGTTCCACACCGGCGACGGCGGCACCATGTCGGACGGCTACCTCACCATCTCCGACCGGAAGAAGGACGTCATCATCAGCGGCGGGGAGAACGTCTCCTCGATCGAGGTGGAGGACTGCCTGTACGACCACCCGGCCGTCGCCGAGGTCGCGGTGATCGGGGTGCCCGACGACAGGTGGGGCGAGACGGTCAAGGCCCTGGTGGTGCTGAAGCCGGACCACGTCGCGGACGAGGCGGAGCTCATCGCGCACTGCAAGCAGCGGCTGGCGGGCTACAAGTCGCCGACCTCGGTGGAGTTCCGGGAGGCGCTGGCCCGGACCACCACCGGCAAACTGCAGAAGTTCCGTCTGCGCGAGCCGTACTGGGCGGGGCGCGAGCGCGGGGTCAACTGAGGCCGCGCTCGGGCGCCGGCCCGGCTGCCCGGCCCGGCGGGCGGGCCGGCGTGTTCCTCGGCTCGGCAGCTCGGCGGCTGCTCAGTCGAGCAGGCCCGACTCCCTTGCCGCCACGGCCAGTTCCACCCGGTTGCGAACACCGAGCTTGTGCATCGCGCCCTTCAGGTAGCCCGTGACGGTGTTGCAGGTCAGGCCGAGCCGGGCGGCGATCTCCGGGTTGGTCCGGCCGGTCGCCGCCCAGCGGAGCACCTCGTGTTCACGCGGGGTCAGCCGCTGTCCGGCGGCGGCGTCGGACGACCCGGCACGCCCCCGGTCCCCTCCGGTCCAGGCCGCGGCCCCGGCGAGCGCGCGGGTGGCGGTGCGGGCGAGGTCGGAGACCGCCCCGATCCGCACGTCACCGAAGGGGACCACCGCCCGGATGGCCGCGTACACCACCCCGTGCACCGCACCGTCGTGCAGCAGCGGGACGGTCAGCATCGCGTACAGGTCCTCGGCGTCGACCGCGGCGTCGTAGTCGTGCGAAATGGTGGTGGCGGCCCGGTAGTCGGGCACCCAGGTGGGGGCCCGCTCGGCCAGCGCCCGGCCGCCCAGGCCGGTCCCGCTGGGGACGGCCAGGTCGTGCAGCAGGTCGGCCCGGGTGCCGGACCAGTGCCGCAGCACCATCCCGGCCGGCCCGCCGGCGCGGCCACCGGACCGGACGGCGGACCGCACGGCGGGGCCGACAGCGGCCGGGGCGGCGGGCCAGGCGGCCTCGCCGTCCGCACCCGCGTCAGCGCCCGCGCCCGCGCCCGCGCCCGCGCCCGACACCGAACGCAGCCGGTCGGGCACGCCGACGAGGCCGACGTCGACACCGCAGTCCGCGACCACCCGGCGGGCGAGGTCGGCCAGTACGGCGTCCCTGACCAGCGCCGCGGCGCGGCTGTCGACATCGCCGGCCGCCCGGGTGGGGGTGTCCGGAGCCCAACTCATCGCGCGATTCTCACACGCACGGGGACGACTGGCGAGACCTGCGGACCGGTGTGTCCCGCCGTCCCGGGGTCCAGTTGCTGGCGTCCCGCCGCCCCGGCGCCACCGCGCCCGCCGTCGGCCGGGGCCTCCTGCTTCGCGTCGCCGCCGTGCTCCCCCGGCACCCGGCCCGCCGACCGACCCACCCACCGATTCCGTCCGCCCACCCTGGCTCCCGCCCGCGTCCGGTCGTAGTCTGCGCCCGTGGGCCGGTGCCACAGACCCGCGGGCCCTCACCCGCGGACGCCGCCGGGCCGGCCGGTGCAGAGAGCCGGCCTGGAGACCGAGGAGAGACGATCATGACGAGCCTGGACGGCCTGATGGCCGAACTGCGTGCGGAGAACGCTGAGTTGGACGCCCTGGTGGCGGGGCTCGACCCGGCGGGGTGGGCCCGCCCGACCCCGGCCGAGGGGTGGACGATCGCCCACCAGATCGCCCACCTGGCCTGGACCGACGACTGGGCGGTGCTGTCCGCCCGCGATCCCGAGGGGTTCTTCGGGGCCGCGGAGCGGGCCTACACGCCCGGCACGGACCCGGTCGACGAGGGCGCCGCCGTCGGTGCCGCCGGCTCGCCGGGCGCACTGCTGTCCCGGTGGCGGGAGAGCCGCGAAGAGGTGCTGGCGGCCCTGGCCTCGGTACCGGACGGCGTGCGGATGCCGTGGTTCGGGCCGCCGATGAAGCCCGCCTCGATGGCCACCGCCCGGCTGATGGAGACCTGGGCCCACGGGCAGGACGTCGCGGACGCGCTCGGAGTGGTCCGGGTGCCGACCGCCCGGCTTCGGCAGGTGGCCCACCTGGGCGTGCGGACCATGGGCTTCGCCTGGGTCCTGCACGGCCGTCCGGAGCCGCAGGAGCCGGTCCGGGTGGAGCTGACCGGCCCGGCCGGGGAGCTGTGGACGTGGGGGCCCGAGGACGCGGCCGACCGGATCTCCGGCCCCGCCCTGGACTTCTGCCTGCTGGTCACCCAGCGCCGGCACCGCGACGACCTGGCCCTGACGGTCGAGGGCGCGACCGCGCTGGCCTGGCTCCCGATCGCCCAGGCCTTCGCCGGCCCGCCGGGCAAGGGCCGGGACGCGGGCGCGGCGGGGGTGGCGGGCGCCGGGAGCACCGAGGACGGCACCGCGGACTGACGATGCGTCGATATGACTGCCGGAAAGTGAAACCACACCTTTCGGGGATAGCGGCGGTTCGCCGACGAATGATGTGATCCGTTCCATGAACACCACCGTGAAGACCCGCACCACCGTGAAGACCCGCACCTCCGGGAAGACCCGTACCGCCGTCGCCGGCGCCACCGTCCTGCTGGCCGCCGCCGGCGGCCTCACCGCCGCGCCCGCCGGCGCCGTCACCCAGGCACCGTCCGACACTCCCCCGATCAGCCACGCCGCCCGGGCCACCGCGGCCGAGACGCAGGTGGGCACCTTCTTCGAGGAGTACCGGCTCGCCGTGCTCGGGGAGATCGACGATCCGCCGCAGGGCGTCCGCCGGCGGTACCTCAGCCCCGCCCTCAACCTCCGACTGGACGACTGGCAGTCCCGGAACGACGCGGACCCGGTGTTCCGGACCAGAGCCGTCCCGGCCTTCTGGTCGGCCCGGGAGGTCGCCGCCGCACCCGGCTACGCCACGGTCGCCCTCACCCAGCAGTGGGTCGACGGCCCCGACCGGGAGATCAGGTACACCGTCAGACTCGCGGACCGCCGCATCACGGATCTCGAAGCCCGCCCCTCCCCCTGACACTCCGCCGGGCAGGGCGGGCGCGCTCGGCGGGATCCCGCCCACCGGGGTCACCGCGGCCTGGGAGGTACTCGTCCGGGAACTGACCCCGGAGGCGCCGACCCGCCTGCGCCCGTGGACCGGACCGGTCGGGTCCGACGGCGCCTCAGGCGTCGAAGCGATGGACGGACGGGCGGCCCGGGCAGGTGCGGCACTCGAAGAGGTAGACGCCGCCCAGGTCACCGAGCACGAGGTCCGGCCCCTCCAGCCGGACGCCACGGTCCTCGACCGGAGTCCACGCCCGCCGGGAGTCGCCCCCCTCCCTGCTCGCCACGGTCAGCAGATGCTCCATCGGCGTGCCGCAGTCCGGGCAGTGCGGCCACTCCGGGTCCTGGCACCAGCCGGGGTAGCCGCCCAGCTTGGTGCCCGGAGCGGTGGACAGGTGGCGCTGGTAGTCCCAACCCGTCTCCTGCTCCACCCGTTCGAAACGGTCGTCCAGCGCATCCCAGAGCTCGTACGGCACGTCCCAACTCGCGTACTCATGCACCAGCTCCGGGTGTACGACACACGGTCGCGGCACCTGTCCGTACCCGGCGTCCGCCGGCGCCGGCGGGGCCTGCCGCACCTCCCCCACCGCCGCCGCCGATCGCCAGCGGACCTGCGGAACCACCCACCCGTGCGCATGGTGCAGCGGACACCAGAGCACCTGGAGCAGGTCGCAGCCGTCCGGGAAGGGCACGAGGTCCGGTACGTCGGAGCGGTGGATCTGGACGACCGCGACCATCGGCGACCCCGGGTGCTCGGGGCACTCCGGCCAGGGCTCCCGCCTCGGCCAGAGCAGCGGGCCGCCCACCGAACTGTCGCGGCAGGTCGGCTCACCGGAGCGCGGGTGCAACCGCACGGTCTCCCTGCGGTAGGACGCGAGCTCGGGAAACAGCTCTTCGACGTTCACCGGGCGCGGTGGGGTTCGACGGGTCACCCGCGGACAGTACCGGCGACCACCGCTCGGGCGCACCGGAGATCTTTCCGAAACGGTGGCGGGCGAGGGCGTCGCGGGCGCGGGGAGCGGGCCGATGTACTGCACGACCCCTTGATCACCTCGGGTGATGAGCCGTGATTCACCGGAAATCCCGGCTTCTGCCGGCAGGGGTGATGACGAGTGGGACGAGGCGAGTGGCGACGAGGTTGACAGCGCCGTCGCGTCGTTCGGCCGTGCCGTGCACCAGCAGGCCGGCGTTGCCGAGGGCGACCCGGTGCTGGCGTTCCCAGACGTGGGGCTGGACCACGATGTTGATGAGGCCGGTCTCGTCTTCGAGGGAGATGAACAGGACACCGCCGGCGGTGGGCGGGCGCTGGCGGTGGGTGACCAGGCCGCCGACGGAGATCAGCGTGCCGGGGACGGCGTGGTTCTTGAAGTCGGCGGCGGTCAGGGCGCCGCAGCGTTCGAGGTGGGGTCGGGCGTGCTGGACGGGGTGGGTCGCGGAGGTGCCGGTGGCCCACAGGTCGGCGATGGTCTCCTCGACGGCGGTCATCTCCGGCAGGGCCGGCGCGGTGAGGGCGGTGGCGGTGCCGGGGAGCATGCCGTCGGTGGTGTGGGCGAGCAGTCCGGCTGCCCAGAGCGCCTGGCGACGGCTCAGACCGAGGCTGGTGAACGTGCCGGCGGTGGCGAGGGCTTCGAGGACGGGTACGGGCAGGGCGGTGCGACGGGCGAAGTCCTCCACGTCGGTGTATGGCTGACCTGCGACGATCGCCGCGGCCTGGTCGGCGCCGAGTCCGCGTACGTCGGCGAGGCCGAGGCGGATCGCCGGCCGGCCGGGCGCCTGTGCCCGGTCCTGAGGGCCGGCCTGTTCGAGGACGGGTGCGGCGGAGCTCTTGTTGATGTCGGCGGGCCGCACGGTGACGCCGTGCCGACGTGCGTCGTGGATGAGGGTGAGGGGCGAGTAGAAGCCCATCGGCTGGTTGGCCAGCAGTGCGCAGGTGAAGGCTTCCGGGTAGTGGTACTTCAGCCACGCGCTCGCGTAGACGAGCAGGGCGAAGCTGGTGGCGTGGGACTCGGGGAAGCCGTAGCTGGAGAAGGCCTCGATCTTGGTGTAGACCTCGTTGGCCACGGCGATCGGGATGCCGCGCTCGGTCATTCCCGTGAGCAGCCGCTCGCGCAGCTCGGCGACGCGTTCGTGCGAGCGCTTGGAGCCCATCGCCTGGCGGAGCCTGTCGGCCTCGGTGGGGGTGAAACCGGCGCAGTCGATGGCCAGTTGCATCATCTGTTCCTGGAACAGAGGGACGCCGAGGGTCTTCTTCAGGGCTCGTTCCATCAGCGGGTGGGCGATGGTGGCCGGTTCCCGGCCGTTGCGGCGGCGGATGTAGGGATGGACGGATCCGCCCTGGATCGGGCCCGGGCGGATCAGGGCGACCTGAACCACCAGGTCGTAGAAGTTCCGCGGGCGCAGACGGGGCAGCGTCGATGCCTGCGATCTCGACTCGACCTGGAAGGTACCGATGCTGTCCGCACGGCAGAGCATGTCGTAGACGTCCGGGTCGTCGGGCGGAATCGTGGCCAGGTCGTAGCGGACACCGTGATGACGCTCGATCAGGTCGCAGGTGTCGTGCAGGGCGGAGAGCATGCCCAGTCCGAGCAGGTCGATCTTGACCAGGCCCGCTTCGGCACAGCTGTCCTTGTCCCACTGGAGCACGCTCCTGCCGGGCATGGTGGCCCACTCGGTCGGGCAGGTCTCGGCGATGGGGCGGCGGGTGAGGACCATGCCGCCGGAGTGGATGCCGAGATGCCGGGGCAGGCCGCGCAGCTGACCGGCGAGCTCCCGTACGTCGGTGGGCACCGTGGCGTCGGGAGGCGGCATCTCGTGCCAGCCGGTCTCCTTGCTGAAGCGGTCCAGGTCCCCGGTGGCGTAGCCGAGGGTGCGGGCCGCGTCCCGCACGGCCAGGCGCGGTTGGTAGGTGATGACGTTGGCGACCTGGGCGGCGTGATCGCGGCCGTAGGTGTCGTAGCAGTACTGGATGACCTCCTCGCGGCGGCGGTGTTCGATGTCCAGGTCGATGTCCGGGGGGCCGTCCCGTTCGGGGCTGAGGAAGCGCTCGAAGAGCAGGCCGTAGTGGACGGGGTCCACCGAGGTGATCCCGAGGGCGTAGCAGACGGCCGAGTTCGCGGCCGAGCCCCGGCCCTGGCACCAGATGTCGTGGCGCCGGGCGAAGTCCACGATGTCGTGGACGATGAGGAAGTACCCGGCCATGTCGAGCTGTTCGATGACGTCGAGCTCGTAGGCGATCTGGCGGTGGGCCTTCTCGTTGCCGGCGGAGAAGCGGGTCCTGGCTGCTCGCTGGGTGAGTTCGCGCAGCCAGCTGGTTTCGGTGTGCCCGTCGGGGACCGGGAACCCGGGCATCTCGGGGGCCAGGGCACGGAAGTCGAACGCGCAGCGGCGGGCCAGGTCGAGGGTGGCCTGCTGGACACCGGGCCAGGGGGCCAGGCGGGCAGCCATCTCGGCGGGGGATCGCAGGTGCGCGGTGCCCGCTGCCGCGAGATACGGCTCGGCGTCGGCGAGAGTGCGCCGCTGCCGGAGCGCGGCCAGGGTCTGCGCCAGACGCAGCTGGGCCGGGGAGGCGTGGTGCGCGGCGGTGGTCGCGACGACGGGGAGGCCGGTGCGGGCGGCGAGGGCGGCGAGGGCGTCGTTGCGGTCGTCGTCCCCCGGAATCTGGTGGTCGGTCAGCTCCACGAAGACGTTGTCAACGCCGAACCGGTCGACGAGGAGGAGCAGTTCGCGCTCGGCGCCGGCTCGGCCCTCGGTCTCCAGGGCGCGGCGCACCGCTCCCTTGCGGCAGCCGGTCAGGACCGCCCAGTGTCCGTCGTGGGTGTCGGCGAGACGGTCACGGTCGTACCGGGGGCGGCGTTTTCCCTCTCCCGCGAGGTGGGCGTCGCCGATGGCCTTGGCCAGGCGGCGGTAGCCCTCCGGGTTACGGGCCAGGACCAACAGGTGTTCGCCGTTCTGGTCCGGGGTGCCGGTCGGCGCCGTGGTGGCGTCCAGGGTCAGCTCGGCACCGAACACCGTGGCGACGCCGACCCGCCGGGCCTCGGCGGCCAGCACCGCCGCGGCGTAGAAGCCGTCGTGGTCGGTGATCGCGAGCGCTTCGATGCCGAGGCGGGCGGCTTCGGCGACCAGGTCGGCCGGATCGCTCGCGCCGTCCAGGAAGCTGAAGGAGCTGTGCACGTGGAGCTCCGCCCAGCCGATCCCCTCGTGGCGCTCAGCCGAGGGCGGGACCGGGGACGCATCGGATGCCGGGCCGGGGAAGGAGACCACCGTGCGGTCGCCCGTCGGCGGGCTGCCGGTCATGGCTCGGTGCAGGTCGCGCCACGAAGTGGTGGGGTGGCTGGTGAAACCCATGGTCGTCGTCCTGGAACTGAGGTCGGAAGAGGTGGCTCAGGTGTCGTAGTCGCCTTCGAGTCGCCAGCGGCCGCCGATGACCGACAGCAGTAAGGCCCGCCCGTCCGCCACGGTCACCTGCAGCCGGGCGGTACGCCTGGCCGACTCCGGGTCCCACCAACGCTCCTGTTCGGGCCACGGGCCCGCCCAGGCGGTCACCGCGACGGCTCCCTCGGGCAGCACCAGGCGGGCCGGACGGCCCCGGGCCTCCGTGCGGGCGGTGACCTCCACCTCCCGGCCGTCCGGGTCCAGCAGCCGCACCGGCACGGGCTCCGCCGGCACACGGGTCGGGGACGGTGCCGGCAGCCGCCCGGGCCACGGACCGTCCTCGCGCCGCTCCTGGTGCGCGTCACCCCAAGGGGTCCGCACCACCCGGTCCCCCGGGGCGCGGCCGCCGGCCAGCTCCACGGTGACCGGCGCGGCGTGACCGAGGATCGCCTGCACCCTCGCCACCGCCCGCTCCACCCTGGCGGTGGCCTCCTGATCCCCGTCGGCCAGGGACAACTGGCGACCCGGATCGCGGACCAGCCCGTCCGGAACCAGGCGGAGAACCACCACCCCGCCCGCCGTCTCGTCGAACACCCGACGGTGCTGCCAGGCCTGCAACTGCCAGCGCACCCGCTCGGCCACCGCGCCCACCGACAGCACACCCTCGTGCCGCCACATCCGCGCCGCGCTGCTGCCGTCGGCGCACTCCACCTCCACCTCGACCCGCTCGCACGCCAGCCCCGCCTTCGCGAGTGCGGCGTGCAACCGTTCGGCCAGGCCGCGGGCGGCGAACGCGATCGGCTCGGCGAGCATGTACGGCTGCTCGAACCGCTCCTCCACGCTGAGGTCCACCCCGGGCGGGCGGGCGACGACCGGCCGGGCCTCCAGGCCGCGGGCCAACCGGTGAGCGGCCACTCCCGGCGTGCCGAAGCGGTCGGCGACCGAAGCGGCCGGGAGCGCGGCGAACTGGCCGAGCGTCAGCAGCCCCAGCCGGCCCAGCAGCCCGGACAGCTTGGCGTCCGCCAGCTCGGTCACCGGGAACGACGCCAGGAACCGGGCGCTCTCCCCGGCCGGCACGATCAGACCGGTCCGGGCGGCCAGCTGCGCGGCGACCAGGCCATCCGCGATGCCGACCCGACACTCGTGGCCGGCCGACTCCACCGCATCGACGACCTTTTCCGCCAGAGGATGCTCACCACCGTGGAAACGGGCCGCCCCGGCGGCCGGCACCGCGAGCACGCCGGGACGCAGTACCTCGAGGCGGGCGGCGAGCGCACCCACCGCATCGGCCACCGGTTCGAACAGGTTCGCCTCGTCGTCGACCCGCCGCTCGTGCACGGCAAGGCCCGGCACCATCGCCTGGGCCGAGCGGACCTTCTGCCCGCGCCGCACACCGGCTGCCCGGGCCGCGCTCGACCCGGCGACGATCCGGCCCCGCTCGACCACGACCACCAGCTGCCCGGGCTCCGCGTCGCCGCCCAGGACGGCGGTCACCGGCCAGTCCGGCACCCAGGCGACCAGCGCGCGCGGCGCGGCCGCGGCACTCTCCCGATCCGCAGTGTCCGTGGTCATCACACCACCGCCAGCGGAGGACGGGCCGCGACGGCCGCCGGCTGACGAGCCGCCGCCGCAACGTCCGGGCGGTGCCCGTCTGCCCCGTGTGCGAGGGGCTCGGCCGCGCGGACCGCCCCGTGCACATCGGGAAGCCACAGCTCCACCCGGCGCTCGCGCGCAGCAGCGCCCCGTCCACCCGCCGCCACCACCAGCCGCCGGGCCCGCAGCCGCCCCCGTCCCTGCCCGAGCCCCGCCCAGGTACGGGCCTGCACCACCAGCCGCACCCGCGCGCCCGGCCACGCGCCGGCCACCACCAGCGCACAACCGCTACGCCGCGCCACGGTGGCCAGCCGCTCCGCGACCTGCCCCGACACCGGCCCGCTCGGACGCAGCAGCAGGACCCCGACCCCGTCGACCAGGGCCGACGTCACCTCCGGCCACTGACGCCCCGGAGCCTCGACCACCACCAAGCGGGACAGGTCCACACCGAGCTCGGCCGCGCCCAGCAACCCGAGCCCCTCGAACCCGAGCGCCGCACACCACACGCCGGACGACGATGCCGCGGCCGCGAAGGCAAGGAGGAGAGCGGTGCTCCCGCCGGTCACCGACACCACCGCGCCCGGCCGCAGCCCGCGGTCGGGCAGAAGGCCCTCCAGCGCAGGCAGCACTGGCAGCAGCGGTCCCGTGCGGGCCGGCTGGAGCTGGGGTGCCAGCGCCGTGAGTGCCTTCATGCTGTCCATATTCGAACATAAGTACGAGAATAGGAAGCCGAAGGCAAGTCGATCACTCGTTCGAATAGGATGTATCACTGCAGGTCACGACACGGAGAGTGTGCTTGATCTTGAGGTGATCAGCTCTCGGTGGGCCCGGGGATTGTCGGCCCGGCCGGGCCCCGACGGGCGACCCGGCGGCGGCGCCGGACGGCTGTGGCACGCCAGTCAGGGTTCCCCGAGGTTGAGAGGAGCAGTACGCCGAGCGGCGCCGCGCCGGCCGCCGAAGACCAGGCCCGGTCGCTGCCCGTGCCGCACGAGTCAGAAGGAGGCGGAAGAGCGGCTGGACCGGGTACCCGTGGGAGCTCGCACTGGCGACGGTCGAGCGGGCCCGGGCTGCGGCCCGGTATGACACCCCTGGCAGCAGCTCACCCCACGTATAGTGCAGGCGTTTTGGGGAACTGATGCCCCCGTCGCCGAGGAGGCCGTTGCATGGAGCCCGTCACGCTGATCACTGGTGGATCGACCGGAATCGGTGCCGCCACCGCCCGCACCCTGCTCGACCAGGGCCACCGTGTGGCGGTCACCGGACGTGACGCGGGCAAGCTGGCCGCCTTCGCCGCTTCGGCCGGAGCGGGTGAGCGGCTGCTGACGATCACCGGCGACGCCGCCGAGGCGGAGGACGTCGCCGACGCCGTGCGCCGCGTGGTTCAGACGTGGGGCCGACTGGACAACGTCATTGCCAACGCCGGTTTCTCGCTGCCCGGCAACCTGGAGAGCCACGCCCCCGAGGACATGCGCGCCATGGTCCTCACCAACGTTCTGGGCCCGGCCCTGCTGGTGCGCGAGACCCTGCCGCAGTTGAGGGCGTCCAAGGGCCGGATCGTGTTCGTCGGTTCCGTCGCCGGGGTGCGCAACACGCCCGGCAACCTGTACTCGGTCACCAAGTGGGCTGCGCACGCGCTGGCCGAGAACACCCGGCTGCTGGTCGCCAAGGACCGGGTCGGCGTGACCGTCGTCGCCCCCGGAGTGGTGGACACCGCGTTCTGGGCCGAGCGCGGCGGCACCCCTGAGGAGGCGATGACCCCCGAGCAGATCGCGGCCACGATCGCCTTCGCGCTCAACCAGCCCGCGGGCGTGGACATCAACCAGATCACCCTGCGGCCCACCGGGCAGCTCGGCTGACGCGAGTACCGCGATCGAAGCGGCGCTGAGAGCCGCCGTCCGCGATGCCGAGGGCGTCGCGGCGCAGCCGGAGGAGACGTACGGACCCGGGCTGTCACGCGTACGCCGACGGCTGTCGCCGGGGCCGTCAGCGTCCGGGGACGGGGACAGGGACGGGGACGGGGAGCACGGCAGCTGAGCGTGTGGCGAGCCGATGACGCAGTGCCTCGTTCTCGGCGGTGTCCGGGTGCGGCCCGCCGACCCGACCGCGCCGGAGTCCCTTCCTGCGGGGCCGCCCGGTACGGGCCCTGCCCGGGGTCGGGCCCGCCCTGGAGCGCTCCCTGGTCCGGTACGGGATCGAGACCGTCGGCGACCTCGCCGATCGGAGCCGCCCCGACCGGAACCGCGCCGACCGGAACCGCCCCGACCGGAGCCGCGCCGAATTCACCGCCGTGGGAGCGGCCACAGGAGCGATCATGGGAAACGGCCGTCGATCACAGTCGGCGACGGTCGATGTCGGAGGCGGCCGAACGTGCCGACGAACCAAGGGGAGTGGAGCTGTCGATGGACAAGTCTCGGGCCGAGGCCTACCTGGCGAGGATCGGAGCGGACCGGCCGGAGCAGGCCGATCTCGCGGGCCTGCGGGCGCTGCAGTGGGCCCATCTGAAGGCCGTACCGTTCGAGAACCTCAGCATCCACCTGGGCGAGCCGGTCGTCCTGACCGAGGAGGCGCTGCTGGCCAAGGTGGTCGACCGCCGGCGGGGCGGCTTCTGCTACGAACTCAACGGCTCCTTCGCCGCGTTGCTCACCGCGCTCGGCTACCGGGTGTCGCTGCTCGGGGCCCGGGTGTTCGGCGAGCAGCGGCTCGGGCCGCCGATGGACCACCTGGCACTGCGGGTGGACCTGGACGAACCGTGGCTGGTGGACGTCGGGTTCGGACGCTTCAGCCGCGAACCGCTGCGCCTGGACGCCCGGGGCGATCAGGCGGACCCGAACGGGGTGTTCAGCCTGCGCGAGCACGGGGAGGACCTCGACGTCCTGCTGGACGGCTCGCCGCAGTACCGGCTGGAGCAGCGCCCGTACGCACTGGCGGACTTCGGCCCGACCTGCTGGTGGCAGACCACCTCGCCCGAGTCGTACTTCACCAAGTCCCTGACCTGTTCGATGTCCACGGACGACGGCCGGGTGACGCTCAGCGGCTCCCGACTGATCCGGACGGTCGGCGACGAGCGGCAGGAGACCCTGCTCGCCGAGGAGGAGACGCTGGCGGCGTACCGGACGTGGTTCGGGATGCCGCTGGAGCGGCTGCCCGTCCCGCCCGCCGCTGCTCCGACGCCGCCGGAGGGGTGAAGCCGGGGGCGTGAGCCGGGCGGGACCGTCCGACAGCGCGGAGGCCGGGCCCCGGGGAGGGGCCCGGCCCGGTCGCCGGGGCGGCCGTCAGTGGCGGGTGCCGAGTCCGAAGCCGTACGGGAACAGCGGGTCGTACTGCTTGTCGCCGACGTTGATCGGCTCCTGGGCCTCGCTGCGCGGCCAGGTCACCGGGAGCCTGCCGGTGAACGGACGCTTGCCGAAGAGCACGTCGGAGACGCCCGCGCCCTCGCTGCCGGGCAGCCAGGACATCACGAAGGCGTCGATCCCGGGCAGTTCGTCGGTGATGATCTGCGGGCGGCCGGCCACGTCGAGGACGACGCACGTCCGGATCGCGCCGCAGACCCGGGCGATGGTGGCCCGGTCGGTGTCCGAGAGGTTCAGCGTGTGGCCGTTGCCCACGTCGCCCACGCCCTCGGCGTACGGGGTCTCGCCGATCACCACCACGCCGACGTCGTAGCCCTCGGTCGGGGCCGAGGCGTCCGCGCTGTAGGTGGCCTGCGGCGCGTTCTGCCGGATGCCCTGGAGGATCGTCGTGCCGGGGATGGTGTTGCCGGAACCGCCCTGCCAGGTGACGGTCCAGCCGCCGGCCTGGTTGCCGATGTCGTCCGCGTTGACGCCGGCGACGTAGATCCGCTGACCCGCCCTGAGCGGCAGCGCACGGCCCTCGTTCTTCAGCAGCACCTGCGACTCGGCGACGGCCTGGCGGGCGACCGCGCGGTGGGCGGGCGAACCGATGGCGGCCGCGCCGCTGCGGTCGGTGTAGGGGTGCTCGAACAGCCCGAGCCGGAACTTGGCGCGCAGGATCCGGCGGACGGCGTCGTCGATCCGGGCGGCCGGCACCCGCCCGGCCCGGACCTCGGCCAGCAGGGTCTGCTCGAACGCCGGCGCGCTGTACGGCTCCATGAACATGTCGAGCCCGGCGTTCACGGCCGTCCGCACCTGGGTGGCGTAGTCGCCGGGCAGCTGGTGGATCGCGTCCCAGTCGCTGATCAGGAAGCCGTCGAAGCCGATCTTCTGCTTGAGGACGTCGGTCAGGAGCTCCCTGCTGGCGCTCATCTTCACCGGGTTGCCGACGCCGTCCTCGGTCCAGTCCACGCTGGAGTACGAGGGCATGATGCTGCCCACGCCGTGCTCCCGGACCGCCGCCACGTACGGCGCGAGGTCGATCCGGCGGAAGTGCTCGCGGTCGGTGATCGTCACGCCCTGGTCGAGCTTGTAGGCGCCGTTGGCGGAGGTTCCGTAGGTGGTGTCCCCGTCGCCGGCGAAGTGCTTGGCGGTGGCCAGTACGCGGTCGGGGCGGGCCAGGTCCCCGGGGCGGTCGCCCTGGAGGCCGTCGATCGACGTCTCCATCCGGGTGACCAGGTCGGGGTCCTCGCCGTAGCTCTCGTAGGTGCGGCCCCAGCGGTCGTCGCGGGCCACGCAGACGCAGGGTGCGAACACCCACTGCGGGCCGGTCGCCCGGGTCTCGGCCGCGGTGATCCGGGCGGCCTCGCGCACCAGGTCCGGGTCACGGGTCGCGCCGAGGCCGATGTTGTGCGGGAAGACCGTGGCCCCGACCAGGTTGTTGTCACCGTGCACCGAGTCGATGCCGTAGAGCAGCGGGATGTGCAGTCGGGTGTCGAGGGCGCGCCTCTGGTAGCCGTCGATCATGTCCGCCCAGGCCTGCGGCGTGTTCGGGGTCGGGGTGGAACCGCCGCCGGAGAGCAGCGAGCCGAGGGCGAGGGTGGTGATCCGGCCCTGGTCGGCTTCGACCGAGTTGCGCTCGGCCTGGGTCATCTGGCCGATCTTCTCCTCGGTGGTCATCCGGCCGAGGAGGTCGCGTACTCGCTGCTCCACCGGAAGTCTCGGATCGAGGTAGGACGCGGTGTCGCGGCCGGCCGGCGCGGCCTGGGCCGCCGTGACGGGCGCGGCGCCGAGTGCCATGGCGACGGCGGCGAGCAGTGCGCCGCCCAGCAGGGTCCGGCGGCGGGCGCGGCCGGTGGTGCCGATGGGGAGGAGTTTCACCGGTGTCTCTTCCGTCTCGAAGGGGTGTCACGGACTGGGTGGGGACCGCGCGCCACGAACGGCGGACGACGAACGACGGGCAACGGGCCACTGCCAGCAGGCAGCGGGCGGCGGGCAACGGGCCACCGCCGGCAGGCAGCGGGCGGCGGGCAGCTACGGCGGCGGACCACGAACGGCGGCGGCTACGGCGGCGACCGTGGTCCGCGTACGACGACGCCCGGGGTTCGACCCGCCGGCGCACGCCGCGCCCGCCGCAGGCGAACTGATCGGACGTCAGGAGTCCGGCCGGCAGTCGTCGCACCCGACCGGCAGCGGCCCTGACGCCACGTCCGGCCGAGTGCGACGGCTGACATGAAATCAGACCTACCGACCACTTGGTAAGTATCGCGCGCGCCCTTTTTTCAGAGCATGACAAATCTGGCCGGTGGCAGCCCACCTACGACCGGAAGGCGTCGGGGGCCCGGCCCGTAGACTTCGCCCGGTGACAGCCAGAACCACGAACGAGGTGCCCGGCGAACCGGCGAACCGACCGGGCTCCCGCCGCGCCTCCGGCGCCAGGCGCCGCGAGGAGATCCTGCGGATCGCGGTGGAGACCTTCGCCACCCGCGGCTACCACAACGCCTCACTCGCCGAGATCGCCGAGCGCGCCGGGCTCACGCAGGCCGGGCTGCTGCACCACTTCCGTTCCAAGACCGCGCTGTTGAGCGGCGTCCTGGAGTTGCGGGACAACTCCGACATCGAGCAGCTGGGCCCGGAACGCCCGCAGGGCACCGCCTTCCTGGACCACCTGGTGGAGACCGTCCGGCTGAACTCCACCCGCGAGGGCATCGTGCGGCTGTACACCGTGCTGTCCGCCGAGAGCGTCACCGAGGGCCACCCGGCCCAGCAGTTCTTCCGCGACCGCTACGACGGGCTCCGCGCCCTGGTGACGGAGGCGCTGCGGGAGGCCTGCGAACTCGGCGAACTGGACGCGGACCTGGACGTCGAGGGTGTGGCCAGCGCCGTCATCGCGGTGATGGACGGCCTCCAGGTGCAGTGGTTGCTGGCGCCGGACTCCGTCGACATGGCCGCCGTCACCCGGCGGGTGCTCACCGCGCTGCTCGCCGACCTACGGCCGGGCCGGGCGGACCAGGCCGACCGGGCGGACCAGGCCGACCGGGCGGACGACGCCGTTCCGGCGGACGGCACCGGCTGACCCCCGGGGCGGACGCCCGGACCGGCCGACCGGCACCGGCACGCCCACCTGCGGTGATTGCCGGGCCGGCGGGCCGCTCGGATAGCCTGGGCGGACCATGAACCGTTTGACCACGTCGTGGGGCGAGTACGGCCTCACCCGCTTCCCCGAGGACCCGCGCGACCAGCTCCGTGCCTGGGACGCCGCCGACGAGTACCTGCTGCGCCACCTGGACGGCACCGCCGGCACCACGAGCCCGGGGACGGGCACGGGGACGGGGACGGGTGCGGACACAGGCGCGGGGACGGACCCGGGCGCGGGGGCGGCGGAGGCGGGGCAGGCGGTCCAGCCGGTCGACCTGGGCGGCACCGTGGTGGTGCTCGGAGACCGCTGGGGAGCGCTGACCACCACGCTCGCCGGGCGGGTCGAGCCCGGGGCCACCCGGCTGGTCCAGATCACCGACTCCTTCCTCGGCCAGCAGGCCACCCTCGCCAACCTGGCCCGCAGCGGCGTCGACGGCCTCGGCTCCTCGAACGACGCGAACGGCTCGGACGAGGCGAACGAGTCGGAGGGGTCGGACGGCGCGCGCTCCGCGGACGGCTCCGGCGGGCCGGGCGCCGTCCGGCTGCTGTCCACCAGGGACGCGCCGCCGGAGCGGATCGACGTCCTGCTCGTCCGCGTCCCCAAGAGCCTCGCGCTCCTGGAGGACCAACTACACCGGCTGGCCCCGGGCGTGCACGCCGGCACCGTGATCGTCGGCACCGGGATGGTCACCGAGATCCACACCTCGACGCTGAAGCTGTTCGAACGCATCCTCGGGCGCACCCGCACCTCGCTGGCGGCGAAGAAGGCCCGGCTGATCTTCTGCACGCCCGACCCGGCGATCCCCCGGGTGCCCGGCCCGTGGCCGCACAGCTACGCGCTGCCCGAGGACGTCGGCACGGTCTCCGGCCGGACGGTGGTCAACCACGCCGGCATCTTCTGCGCCGAGCGCCTCGACATCGGCACCCGGTTCTTCCTGCGCCACCTCCCGGAGCGGCGCGGGCCGGAGCGGGTGGTGGACCTCGGCTGCGGCAACGGCGTGGTGGGCACGGCGGCGGCGCTGGCCAACCCCGAGGCAGAGGTGCTGTTCGTCGACGAGTCCCACCAGGCGGTGGCCTCGGCGCGGGCCACCTACCGGGCGAACACCGACCCGAGCACCCATGCCGGGGCCGAGTTCCGCACCGGCGACGGCCTTGCGGGCGTCCCCGCGGGGTCGGTGGACCTGGTACTGAACAACCCGCCGTTCCACACCCACCAGGCGACCACCGACGCGACCTCCCGGCGGATGTTCACCGGCGCCCGCGACGCGCTGCGCCCGGGCGGCGAACTCTGGGTGATCGGCAACCGCCACCTCGGCTACCACGTGAAGCTGCGGCGGTTGTTCGGCAACTGCGAGATCGTCAGCAGCGACCCGAAGTTCGTGATCCTGCGGGCCGTCAGGACCTGACCGCCCGCGCCCCCTTCCCGGATGCGCCCGGAGGCCGGGGCCGGTCCGAGCCGTCCTGAGCCGGACGGAGCTCGCGCGGTCGGGCCGGTTCGAACGCCGGGGCGGTCACCGCCCCGACCCGAACCGGCCCGACCGCCAGCCCGCCAGCTCGCCCGACTGCCCGACTGCCCGACCAGCACGCCGGAAACGGCGGCTCAGCCCTCGGCCGGGCCGTCCTGCGGCTCGCTGGCGCGGAGCATCTCCTCGCGCTCCACCACCTTGATCCGCTCGCGGCCCTCGCGTGCGCCGAGGGCGCGCTCGTGGGCGTCCAGCCGGTGCCAGCCCTCCCAGGTGGTGTAGCGGACGCCGCGGCCCTCCAGGAAGGCCGTGACGGCGTCCTCGGCGGGGGTCTGCGGGGTGCGCAGCCGGCCGCCCTTGAAGTCGTCGACCAGGCAGGCGACCGTCTCGTTGGCGTCGCCCTTGGTGTGGCCGATCAGGCCGACCGGGCCGCGCTTGATCCAGCCGGTCACGTAGGTGGACGGGAGGTGGGTGCCGTTCTCGACGACCCGGCCGGCCTCGTGCGGGACGGTGCCGGAGATGGTGTCGAAGGGCAGCTTGGGCAGTTCGGCGGAGCGGTAGCCGACGGCGCGGTAGGCGGCCTGGAGGTCCCAGTCGCGGAACCTGCCGGTGCCCTTCACGTTGCCGGTGCCGTCGAGCTCGGTGCGCTCGGTGCGCAGCCCGACGACCCTGCCGTCCTCGCCGAGGATCTCGACGGGCGACTCGAAGAAGTGCAGGAACAGCTTGTGCGGGCGCTCGCCGACGTCGCGGATGGCCCAGTTCTCCAGGGTGGAGGCGACCATGTCTGCCTGCTTGTTGCCGCGGCGGGTGGCGATGCTGCCGTCGTCGTACTCGATGTCCTCGGGGTCGACGATGACCTCGATGGTCGGGGAGTGGTCGAGCTCGCGCAGTTCCATCGGGCTGAACTTGGCCTGGGCGGGGCCGCGCCGGCCGAACACGTGGACCTCGACCGCCTGGTTGGCGGCCAGGCCCTGGTGGACGTTGGCGGGGATCTCGGTGGGGAGCAGCTCGTCGGCGGTCTTGGCCAGGATCCGGGCCACGTCCAGGGCGACGTTGCCGACGCCGAGCACCGCGACCTTGCGGGCCTCCAGCGGCCAGCTGCGCGGGACGTCGGGGTGGCCGTCGTACCAGGAGACGAAGTCGGCCGCGCCGTAGGAGCCGTCGAGTTCGATGCCGGGGATGGCGAGGTCGCGGTCGGCGTCGGCGCCGGTGGAGAAGATCAGCGCGTCGTAGAACTGGTGCAGGTCGTCGAGGCTGATGTCGCCCGGGTAGTCGACGTTGCCGAAGAGACGGATCTGCGGCTTGTCCAGCACCTGGTGCAGCGCGGTGACGATGCCCTTGATCCGGGGGTGGTCGGGGGCGACGCCGTAGCGGATCAGGCCGAACGGCGCGGGCATCCGCTCGAAGAGGTCGATCGACACGCCTGGGTCCTGGGCGACGTCGGACTTCATCAGAGCGTCCGCGGCGTAGATGCCGGCGGGGCCGGCTCCGACGATCGCCACACGTATGGGACGAGGCATGGGGGTTTCCTCCGACTGGCAGGGCTAGGCGGGCGGCGGGCTGGACCTGGCAGGGTGGACCGGTCCCGCCGGGCGGGCAGGTGCGGTGCGCCAGTTCTGCTTCGACCACGATTCCCCG
Source organism: Kitasatospora sp. NPDC057015 (assembly GCF_042673745.1). NCBI lineage: Bacteria > Bacillati > Actinomycetota > Actinomycetes > Kitasatosporales > Streptomycetaceae > Kitasatospora > Kitasatospora sp. NPDC057015. The sequence continues at coordinate 155,265 of NZ_JBHUSG010000008.1, read as the reverse complement.
GCTGGCGCCCGTCCGGTAGGCGTGCTGGACCTATGGACCCATAGGGTGGACCTATGCCGGGGGATCCACGCGGCTTGTTAGGACACCCTTACACAACCGGCCGCGATCCGGGTACCCGACCCCCGCCCGGGGGCCGCCCCGCCGGGGCCTCGCCACCCGTTCGCCGGACCCGCGGCCCCTTTGACCTGCCCCCGGCCCGGCCACAGGGCCGGGAGGCGATCCGCCTGCTGGACGACCCGCTGCGCGAGTCCTTCGGCCACCCCGCGCCGCCGGCCGGGCTGCGCGCCGCCGTCCGGGGGCGGGATGCGGCTGCGCGGGCGCCTCGTCCGGCTGCTGCCGCCCAGGCGCGATCCGCACCTCGGGCGGGAGGGAGCCAGGTGCGCGGTTACCCCGACGGGCACCGGCTCTCCGGGCTCGGGGCCTTCGAGCCGGGCACGGCGCCCGGGGCTGCCCGTTCCCGCACGGCCCGCGGGCGGAAAACCGCACTGAGCGCCGACCGTCGTACGGTCGGCGCTCAGTGCGGTCCGGGCTCAGTGCGGTCGGCGCTCAGTGCGGTCCGGGCTCAGCGCGGTCGGCGCTCAGAGCAGTCCGGGCTCGGCGCGGTCCGGCGCTCGGGCCGATGCGCCCGGGTGCCGGGTGGTCAGTGGGCCGCCGGGGCGTAGCCGCGGCTGACGATCCGCTCCGCCCCCTCCTCGTAGTAGCCCGGGTCGGTCGGGAGCTCGGTGTCGAGGCAGCTGACGTACCGGTTGTACAGGCAGAACGCCGCCGCGATCAGCACGGTGTCGTGGATGTGGTCGTCGTCGGCGCCGGCGGCCCGGGCCTCGGCCACCAGCTCCGGCGGCAGTGCCGCGACCGGGCCGCGGACGGCGCCGGCGATCCGCAGCAGGGCCCGCAGCCGCGGGGTGACGGGCGCGTCGTCGAGCCCGTGCAGGACGGCCTTGACCAGCTCCTGGCCGCCTTCGAGCTGGGCCGCCGCGAAGGCGCTGTGCGATCCCGAGCAGAACGGGGTCTCGTTGAGTTCGGAGGTGTAGGCGGCGATCAGTTCGCGCTCGCCGCGGCTCAGCGAGAGCGGGCCGCGGAGCAGGGTCTCGGCGAGCTGGTTCAGCGGGGCCGCGGTGTCGGGGCGCTGGACCATGAGGCCGCTGATACCCGGGAGATCGTTGGTGATCGTGATGTGCGGCATGGCGGTGTTCTCCACGGATCGGGCCGGACGGGACGGAGGACCCATGGTCGGCCGGTCCCCGACGGCGCGCCTACTCCCAGGTTGCCCTCTTCCGGGTTGACCTCTTCCGAGTTGCCCTCCTCGGCCCGGGGCGCCGCCGGTCGCGCGCGGGGGTTCTTGACGTACCGTCCGACCTCGCCGAGCCTGTTCATGACAATCCGCCCGGTACGGGGAGGAGGGTGCGATGGTGCGACCCCCCGCGGGGCCCGCCCGTCCCCCGGCGTGGCACACCCCACAGCAGGGGGCTCGCCCGCCGCCACCTTGGTCATCTAGGCTGGACGACGTGCTCATACTCGTCAGCCGTCGCCACGTGGACCTGCTCCGCGTCACGAGCATGTCCTGTCGACGCTCCGGCTGATCCTCCCAGACCCTCATCGCGCGGCCCCACGGGGCGCGCACCCCCCTCCCGGCCCCGTGGCACCCGCCCTACCCGGCGCGGCTTCGGCGTCCCCGGTCACCACCGGGCCCGGCCGGGACGAGACCAAGCGGATGTCACCCATGACGCAGCAGGTTCCCTCCTCCACCACCGGCACACCCCGCGCCACCGCCCCCGAGGCCGGGCTCCCGGTGATCGACCTCTCCCTCGCCGCCGGCGGCCCCGCCGACCGCGCCCGGCTGCACGACGAGCTCCGGGCCGCGGCCACCGAGGTCGGCTTCTTCCAGCTCACCGGCCACGGCGTCACCGCCGCGGAGACGGCCGCGCTGACCGACGCGATGCACGCCTTCTTCGCCCTGCCGGAGGCCGACCGGCTGTCCGTGAGCAACCTGAACTCCCCGCACTTCCGTGGCTACACCCGCACCGGGGACGAGCGCACCGGCGGCAGCCAGGACTGGCGGGACCAGCTCGACATCGGTGCGGAACTGCCCCCGCACGTCCCGGCGCCGGGCGAGCCGCCGTACTGGTGGCTGGAGGGCCCGAACCAGTGGCCCGAGGCGCTGCCCGAACTGCGCACCGCCGCCCTGCACTGGATCGACCGGCTCAGCGGCGTGGCCGAGCGCCTGCTGCACGAGCTGCTCGCCTCGATCGGCGCCCGGCCGGACTTCTACGACTACGCCTTCGCCGGCCACCCCCACCTGCGGCTCAAGCTGGTCCGCTACCCCGGGACGGCCCCCGACGGCGCCGGCCAGGGCGTCGGCGCGCACAAGGACTACGGCTTCATCACCCTGCTGCTCCAGGACCAGGTCGCCGGCCTCCAGGTGGAGCGCGACGGGGGGTCCCCCCGCCCGGAGGGTGGGGAAGGGTCCTTCCTGGAGGTGCCGCCCATGGAGGGCGCCTTCGTGGTCAACCTCGGCGAACTGCTGGAGGTCGCCACCGACGGGTACCTCAAGGCGACCAACCACCGCGTGGTCAGCCCGCCCGGCGCCCGCGAGCGGTTCTCCGTCCCGTTCTTCTACAACCCGCGCCTGGACGCCCACATCGAGCCGCTGGACTTCCCGCTCGCCCACCACGCGCCGGGCGCCACCCAGGACCCGGGCAACCCGCTCTTCGCCGACTTCGGCCGCAACGAGCTGAAGGGCTACCTGCGGGCCCACCCCGAGGTGACCCGCCGCCACCACGCCGGGCTCCTCTGACATTGCGCCCGCTCGCCTCCGGGGCGCTTCGATCCGGTGCCGACGGTCGTCGCTCCCTCTCTCCCTCCTGCGTCGGTCGCTCCCTCGCTCTCTTCCTTTCGGCACCGGCGCGCCCCTTCGGCTCGGGGCGCGCCACTCGGGGTGGGGGTCTCTGCGGGCGGGGTGGGGCGTGGGCTCCGGGGCGTGGGGTGCTGTGGTGTCCCCGGGATGGTCCGTGGCCCCTAGGCTGGCCCCATGTCACGCCGAACGCCGCCGCTCGCCCTGTCCGCCGCCTCCCCCTGCCCCTGCGGGCTGCCCGCCGCCTACGGCGAGTGCTGCGGCCGGCTGCACCGGGGCGAGGACGCCGCCGGCACGGCCGAGCGGCTGATGCGCTCGCGGTACAGCGCCTTCGTCGTGCGGGACGAGGCGTACCTGCTGCGGTCATGGCACCCGGACACCCGGCCGGCCCGGGTGGACTTCGACCCGGGGCTGCGCTGGCAGCGGCTGGAGATCCACTCCAGCACCGAGGGCGGCCCGTTCCACTCCGAGGGCACGGTCGACTTCAGTGCCCACTTCACCGACCGCGGCAGTCCGGACGTGCTGCGCGAGCACAGCCGCTTCGTCCGTCACGACGGCGCCTGGGTGTACCTGGACGCCCTGCCGCCGCAGGCCTGACCCCCCCGGCGGCCGTCCCGGTCCGCCCGCGGTGCGCCCGCCGCGGCTCCGCTCCCCCGGGCGCTAGATTTTCCTCCGCGAAGTTCCGTCGGGGATGTCGAAGACGCGGCGCCTGCTTCGACCTGTCCGTGAAGGCACCCCCACCGGGTGCGCCGACCAGAGGAGCAGGCCATGAAGTACATGCTGTTGATGCAGTTCAGCGGGCAGAGCGTCGACTTCGCGCCGATCGACCAGTGGACGCCGGAGGAGGTCGGGGCGCACATCGGGTTCATGAAGGACACCAACCGCGGGCTGGTCGGGTCGGGCGAGCTGGTGGACGCCCAGGGGCTGGCCATGCCGGACACGGCGAAGATCGTCCGCTCGCACGCGAACGGCACCCCGCTGGTGACCGAGGGCCCGTTCGCGGAGACCAAGGAGTTCCTGGCCGGCTGGTGGATCGTGGACTGCGAGACGCCCGAGCGGGCGCTGGAGATCGCCGCCCAGGTGTCGGCGGCCCCCGGCCCGAAGGGTGAGCCGCTGAACATGCCGATCGAGGTCCGCCAGGTGATGTCCGTCCCGCCCACGGAGCTGTGAGCTGATCCGGCCCGTGAACCCCGTCAACGACCTGCTGCGCGAGCTCGCGCCGCAGGTCGTCGGCGTGCTCACCCGCCGCTTCGGCGACTTCGCCGCAGCCGAGGACGCCGTCCAGGAGGCGCTGCTCGCCGCCGCCGGCCAGTGGCCGGAGGAGGGCGTGCCCGACAACCCCCGCGGCTGGCTGATCCAGGTCGCCGCCCGGCGGATGACCGACCGGGTACGCAACGAGCAGGCGCGCCGGCGCCGCGAGGAGCTCTCCGCCCGGCAGCTGCCGGCCGACCGGTGGGCGGCGCCGGCCGCCGACGACGAGGACGCGGCGGGGCGCGACGACACCCTGACCCTGCTCTTCCTCTGCTGCCACCCCTCGCTCTCGCCGGCCTCCGCGGTCGCCCTCACGCTGCGCTCGGTGGGCGGTCTGAGCACCGCCGAGATCGCCGGCGCCTTCCTGGTCCCCGAGCCGACGATGGGGCAGCGGATCAGCCGCGCCAAGCAGCGGATCAAGTCCTCGGGCCTGCCGTTCCGGATGCCGGACGAGCGGGACCGGGCCGCCCGGCTCGACGCCGTGCTGCACGTGCTCTACCTGATCTTCAACGAGGGCTACACCAGCACCGCGGGCGAGGACCTGCAACGGGTGGAGCTGTCCCGCGAGGCGATCCGGCTGACCCGGGCGCTGCACGCGCTGCTCCCGGGAGACGACGAGGTCACCGGGCTGCTCGCGCTGATGCTGCTCAGCCACGCCCGCAGCCCCGCCCGGACCGGGCCGGACGGCGAGCTGGTCCCGCTGGCCGAGCAGGACCGCGGCCGCTGGGACGCCGCCCTGGTCGCCGAGGGCGTCGCGCTGATCACGGCCGCGCTGCCCGGCGGCCGGGTCGGGCCCTACCAGCTGCAGGCGGCGATCGCGGCCGTCCACGACGAGGCACCGACCGCCGCGGAGACCGACTGGCCGCAGATCCTCGCGCTGTACGAGGTGCTGGAGAGCGCCTCGCCCAGTCCGGTGGTCACCCTCAACCGGGCGGTCGCCGCCTCGATGGTGCACGGTCCCGCCGCCGGGCTCGGCATCCTGGCGGCCCTGGAGGCCGACGGCCGGCTGGCGGGCCACTACCGCCTGCACGTGGTCCGCGCGCACCTGCTGGAGCTGGCCGGCGACCTCCCCGGGGCCGCCGAGGACTACCGCACGGCCGCCAACCGGACGGCCAGCACGCCGGAGCGGCACTACCTGATGCTGCGCGCCGCCCGGCTCGCCGCCGGTCCGAGGCCGTCGACCCGCGGGCCCGCGGGCTGACCTGCCCCGACGCGCCCGGGGCCGAGGGCCCCGCTGCTGACGGCCTCTCGCGACCGGCGGGGCGGGCGGGACGGACAGGGCGAGCGGGGCGGGCGGGACAGACGGAGCCGGCAGGACGGAAACTCCCTTGGCCGGCGCAGCGGTTTGCCGGGAGGATGCGGATATGTCACGTACTTTCGACGATCTGGTGGCCGAGGCCGCGGCAGTCCCGGTGGACGGCTGGGACTTCTCCTGGCTGGACGGCCGGGCCGACGAACAGCGCCCCTCCTGGGGGTACCAGCGGACGATGGGCGAGCGGCTGGCCCGGGTCACCGCGGCGCTGGACGTCCAGACCGGCGGCGGCGAGGTGCTCGCCGGGGTGCCGAAGCTGCCCCCGGTGATGGTCGCCACGGAGTCCTGGCCGCCGAACGTCGCCCGGGCGACGCGCCTGCTGCACCCGCTCGGCGCGGTGGTGGTCGCGGACACGGACGAGCCGCCGCTGCCGTTCGCCGACGAGGCCTTCGACCTGGTGACCAGCCGTCACCCGGTCACCGTCCGGTGGCGGGAGATCGCCCGGGTGCTCCGGCCCGGCGGCACGTACCTGGCCCAGCACGTGGGCCCCGCCAGCGTCTTCGAACTCGTCGAGTACTTCCTCGGGCCGCAGCCGGAGGAGGTCCGCCGGGGCCGCCACCCCGACGACGCCCGCCGGGAGGCCTCGGCCGCCGGGCTGGAGGTGGTCGACCTGCGCTTCGAGTCGCTGCGCGTCGAGTTCCGCGACGTCGGCGCGGTGGTCTACTTCCTGCGCAAGGTGATCTGGATGGTCCCCGGATTCACCGTCGAGGGGTACCGTGACCGGCTGCGCGAGCTGCACGCGCGGATCGAGGCCGAGGGGCCGTTCGTGGCCCACTCGACCCGGTACCTGATCGAGGCCCGCAAGCCGGGCTGAGGCGACCCGCGCCGTCCTGCCGGACGTCGAGCCGGGCCTACAGCCGGTCGCCCGGGATGTCCAGGTACGCCCGCTGCAGGCGCTCGATCACCGGGTGGCCGCCCGGCAGTTCCAGCCCGTCGATGGTGCGGATCGCCCTGACCCCGATGGCGACGTTGGTGGCGAAGGCCGCGTCGAAGCCCGCCGGATCGGTCAGCCGGACGCTCTCGTCGGTGCCCGGGTGCACCTGCCGGACCAGCTCCATCGTGGTTCCCGCCAGGCAGGGGGCGTCCGGCCAGACGACCTCGCCACCGCGGACGAACCCGACGTTCCAGGTGCCGCCCTCGGACACCGTCCCGGCCGCGTCCGTGAACAGGGCGTCGTCGAAGCCGGCCAGCTGGGCCGCCCGGCGCTGGAGCAGCGCGCCGAACAGTCCGACGCTCTTGATCTCCGGAGCGTCCCGGACGAACTCCACGGACTTCACCCGCAGTGGCGGCAGCTGCAGCCCGCCGGCCGGCCGGGCCGTGACCAGCACCTGCGGCTCGCCGTCCGCGCCGAGCCGTCCGATGTCCAGGGCGGGGTCGAAGACGGTGATCCGCACGATCCCCGTGCCGGAGGCGGGTGCGGCCCGCCGGGCGAGCTCGCGGACCCGCCCGGCGTCCAGGTCGGCGCCGAAGACGGCCCGGCAGTCGCGCGCCAGCCGGGCGAGGTGCAGCGCCAGGCCGCGCACCCGGCCGCCCTCCACCCGCATCGTGGTGAAGTGCCCGTAGTTGGTCAGGGCGAGGGCCCGCAGTTCGTCCGCCCCGACGGGGCCGCCGTTCAGTTCCGCCATGCGCCCAGCATGCCATCGGCCGGGCAGCGGCCCGGCCGGTGGCCCCGCGGCCCCGTAGGAGTGGTCCCCCGGTGGTCCGGGCCCGGTCCGACGGTCCGACGCTCGCGCGTGCGCCGGTGGCTCAGCTCGTCTCCGGGTGCACCCGGTGCAGGCCCCGACGGTCGTAGTAGGTGGTCATGCCGAAGCCGAAGGCGAGCGCGGCGACCGTGGCGATCGCGATCATCACCCAGGCCCGGGCGAGCCCGGCCTCGGCCTGGGCCCCGAAGTACAGGATCGACCGGACCCCGTCGCTGAGCTGGCGCATCGGTTCGAACACGGCCAGCCCGCGGTAGAACGACGGCAGCGCCTGCAGCGGGATGGTGGCCCCGGAGGACGGCAGCGACAGGGCGATGAAGATGAACATGCTGATCAGCTGGCCGACGCTGCCGAACGCCGCCACCAGGGCCTGGACCCCGAGCCCGACCGCCGCGCTGGCGCAGACCGAGAACACCCAGAGCAGCGGCAGGTGCGAGGCGTCCATGTCCAGGATCACCACGGTCGCCAGCATCACCAGACTGGACGTCAGGACGGACAGGCCGACGGACATCACGCTGGTGACGGCCAGCGTCTGGGTCCGGCTGATCCGCACCAGCGGCAGCTGGGTGCGCAGGGGCCCCAACTCGCTCGCCGCGTACCCGAGCGATACGTCGACGCCGTTGCTGATGATGTTGGCCCCGAGGAAGCCGCAGAGCACCAGCAGCAGCGTGTAGTAGAAGGCCGTCAGCCCCAGTCCGCTGTGCGCGCCGATCGGGTGACCGACCTCCACCACCACCGCCAGCGGGTCCGCGAGCAGCAGCCGTCCGGCGTTGGTCGCCCCGGCGCCCTGCTGACCGGGTGGCGGCGCGGTCAGCGTCGCACCGAGTTGCAGCGAGGCCTGGTGGGCGGCCTGCTGGGAGATCTGGGAGGCCAGCGAGGAGGCCAGGCTGCCCACGCCGGGGTTGGTGAGCACGAGCATGCTCGGCCGCGCCGGGTCCGGTTGGGCCGAGGCGCCGAGCGCCGCGACCGCCGCGGTGAGACCGGCGGGCGCCTCCAGTACGCCGTAGAGCTTGCCCGAGGCCAGCTGCTCCATCGCGGCGGACCGGGTGAGCGGGCGCCAGGAGACCTCCTGCTGCGGGTCCGGTGCCGTGCGGATGCCGGTGGTGATCCGCTCGCCGAGGTTCACCGGGCTGCCGGCCAGTTCGCCTCCCTGGTCGGAGTTGACCAGGCCGATCGGCAGCCGGTGCAGATCGGCCCGCGGGTTCACGATGCCGCCCATGTAGAGGAGCGACAGCAGCAGGGCCACGGCTCCGACGATGATCGTCGGCAGCGCCCACACCTTGGGATTGCGCAGCACCTGCCAGGCGCTCACACCGGCCTGGGGCTCGTTCGAAGTCATGGCTCTCCCGCGGGCGTCGGTCGGGCGGCCCCCGCAGCACGGTAGCCCCGCTCCGCCCCGCCACCGCGGCGCCCCGCCCGCGCACCCCGACCGGGGACCCGGTCGGCGGTACGCGCGGGCTACGCAGGTGGCCCTGCGGGAGCCCCGGCACCCGGGACCCCCCGGGGCGCCGGGTGGGCCCGGGTCGGTGTGCCGGCCCAGGCCCACCCGTGGGATCAGGCCTTGCCCTTCAGCCCCGCCGCGATCTGGCCCGCGAGCTTGGTGGCGGTGTCGGTGGCGGCGCCGGTTCCGCTGCTCGCCAGCACCGTCACCACGGCGGTGCCCACCCGGGCCGCGACCAGGGTGGTGCCGCCCTTCCAGGCGGGGCTGGTCTCGGTGATCACGTAGGCCTCGTCGCCGACGCCGGGCAGCGGCTTCTCGGCCACCGTCACCTTGCTGCTGGTCTGGGCGTCGGTGTAGCTCGGGCAGGCCAGCGAGAGCTTGCCGAGCGCGCCGATGACGGTCTTCGCGGTGGTGTCGCGGTAGACGTCGATCTCCTGGGCCGACTCGGCGGAGGCGTTCTTGTCGATGTAGGCGTTCTCCGCGAAGGAGACCCCGGCTATCCCGGTGATCTCCGTCCAGGACGTGCCGCCGAGCCTGACGCAGTCCGGCGTGGGCACCTCGGTCACGGCCGGGAGCTGGTACGTGTCGCCGGTGTCACGGGCGCTGGTGGTGTCCAGGGCGAACCCGGCGGCGAAGGCGGAGGCGGGCGCCAGGACGGCCTTGAGCTGGGTGCCGGTGAGCAGCCCGGCATTGGGGTCGGCCGCGGCCGGGGCGGCGGCCGGGGTCGCCGACGGGGTGGTGGACGGCGCGGCCGCGGGCGTGGAAACGGCGGCGGTGGCGGCGGGGGCCGCGGCCTTCGGGGCCGCCGAGGAGCAGGAGGTCAGTGCCAGCGGGAGGACCGCCGCGGCGAGGATTCCGGCGGCGGTGGGTGTGAAGCGCACGATGTTGCCCGATCTTGCTGTTCGAATGATGCACGCACCGGATCGTCCGGGCGTTCCGGGGGACGGTGTCCGCCGGCCCGACCCGGGCGGGCGTCACCCGTGGCCCGGCCCGCACCCGGCATCGGTGCGGCCGTCGGCCCGCGTGCTCGCGTGTCCGCCCGCACCGGACGCCCGCTCGCAGCGACGGGTGTCGCTGCCCGCACGGCGAACCGGGCGGCGGGGACGGACCAGGGCGGGCGGAGGACGGGCCGGGGGCCGGGCCGGGGACGGCGGGAGGGGAGGAGGTGCTCGGGGTGCCACCAGCCGGGATCGGGCGGAAGGACTCGGGCATCACATCCGGTGGCACCGGAGCGATCAAGAGTTCGGTGGAAGTGTTTGCCGGTCCATGTGAAACATTTACCGAAACGTCTGCAAACGGTGTGCGCAGGGTGTAGAGGGGATGGCGACCACGACCCGAATGCTGCCGGCCACAACCCGGTGCCGACCGCGGCGGCAGCCGTGACGGTGTCGGCCCGGCGGGGCCGCCTCCCCCGCTTCGGCACCTCCCCGCACCTCCCGGAACCCCTGGCGATACGGGCCGTCCGAGCGCGGACGCGCCCTCTCCGGGCGCTGTCACACTGCTACTGTCACAGCGAGAGTGTTCCGTACGGTTCCGCCTGGTTCCCGAGCAGCAAAGGCGCCGCACCATGTCAGCTACGCCCGCCACGCCCGGCCTCTCGGCGGGCCCGGCCGGCCCCGCCGCGGTCGGCCCGGCCGACGCTCCGGGCGGGGCCGCCCCGACCGCCTCCCCCGGCGCGCCGCTGCGGCTCACGGTCGACGAGCTGGCCGCCCGGGCCGGGGTCACCGTCCGGACCCTGCGGTTCTACAGCACCAAGGGTCTGCTGCCGCCGCCGGAGCTGGGCCCGCGCCGGGTCGGGCTGTACGGCGCCGCCCACCTGGACCGACTGGAACTGATCGAGGAGTTGCAGCGCCAGGGCCTGACACTGGCCGCCATCGAGCGCTACCTCGCCCAACTGCCGGATGACATCAGCTCGCTGGACCTGGCGATCCACCGCGCGCTGGTCGCGTCCTGGACGCCGGAGGCCGCCGAGGAGACCGGGCGGGCGCAGTTGGAACGGCGGGCCGGGCGGGCCCTGTCGGACACCGACATCGCCCGGCTCGCCGCCATGGGCGCGCTGGAGCGGACGGCCCGGCCGGACGTGTTCCGGGTCGACCCCGGCCTGCTCCCGCTCGGGGTGCGGGTGCTGGACGTGCCGATCCCGCTGGAGACGCTGGTCGCGGCCCGCGCGGTGGTGCTGCGGCACAGCAGGGCGACGGCGCACGAGCTGCACCGGCTGTTCCGCGAGACGGTGTGGAAGCCCTACCGGGAGAGCGATCCGCCGCCGGCCGAGCTGGAGCGGATGAAGGGCCTCACCGACCACATCCAGCCGATGATCGCGCAGGCACTGGTCACGGCGTTCCAGCGCTCGCTGCGCGAGGAGCTGGGCGACGGGCTGGGCGAGGGACTGGACGCAGAGTCGGGCGAGGGATTGCGCGCGGAGTCGGGCGAGGGCTGAGCAGAGGGGGCCGGGCGCACTGCCCCGGCCGGGCGGCGGGCGCCGCACCCGGGAACGTCCCCGGGTGCGGCGCCCGTACGGTCAGTCCTGGAACCGGCCGCCCTCGGCGGCCAGCCGCTCCAGCATCGCCGGCGGGTTGAACCGCTCGCCGTACGTGGCGGCCAACTCGCGGGCCCGGGCGGTGAATCCGGGCAGGCCGCCGTCGTAGCCGTTGATGTACTGGAGCACCCCGCCGGTCCAGGCCGGGAACCCGATGCCCAGGATCGAACCGACGTTGGCGTCCGCGACCGAGGTGAGCACGTTCTCCTCCAGGCAGCGGACGGAGTCCAGCGCCTCGGCGAAGAGCATCCGCTCCTTCATGTCCTCGAACGGGATCTGCGCCTCGGCGCCGCGGGTGAAGTGCTCGCGCAGGCCGGGCCAGAGGCGGGTGCGCCGGCCGTCCTGGTACTCGTAGAAGCCGGCGCCGCCGCTGCGGCCGGGGCGGTCGAACTCGTCCAGCATCCGGTCCATCACCGCGTCGCCGGGGTGCTCGCTCCAGGTGCCGCCGGCCTCCTCGACGGCCCGCCGGGCCTCGTTCCGGATCTTGCGCGGCAGGGTGAGGGTGAGCTCGTCCAGCAGCGAGAGCACCTTGGCGGGGTAGCCGGCCTGGGCCGCGGCCTGCTCGACCGAGACCGGGTCGACGCCCTCGCCCACCATGGCGACGCCCTCGTTGATGAACTGGCCGATCACCCGCGAGGTGAAGAAGCCCCGCGAGTCGTTGACCACGATCGGCGTCTTGTTGATCTGGCGGACCAGGTCGAACGCGCGGGCCAGTGCCTCGGCTCCGGTCTCCGGACCGCTGATGATCTCCACCAGCGGCATCTTGTCGACCGGCGAGAAGAAGTGCAGGCCGACGAAGTCCGCCCGGCGCTCCACGCCCTCGGCGAGCAGGCCGATCGGCAGGGTGGAGGTGTTGGAGCAGAGCAGCGCGTCCGGCGCGACGACCTGCTGGACCTCCTGGAACACCTTGTGCTTGAGCTCCGGGTTCTCGAACACCGCCTCGATCACCGCGTCACAGCCCGCCAGGTCGGCGGCGTCGGCGGTCGGGGTGATCCGGGCCAGCAGTTCGGCCCGCTGCGCCTCGGTGGAGCGACCGCGCGCCACCGCCTTGTCCAGCAGCCCGGCGGAGTACGCCTTCCCGCGTTCGGCCGCCTCCGGGGTGACGTCCTTGAGCAGTACCTCGATGCCGGCCCTGGCGCAGGAGTACGCGATGCCGGCGCCCATCATGCCCGCACCGAGCACCGCGACCCTGCGGACCTCGCGGGCCGGCACGCCCTTGGGGCGGCCCGCACCGGAGTTGACGGCCTGCATGTCGAAGAAGAAGGCCTGGATCATGTTCTTCGAGATCCGGCCGCAGGCCAGCTCGGTGAAGTAGCGGGCCTCGATCACCATCGCGGTGTCGACGTCGACCTGGGCACCCTCGACCGCGGCGGCCAGGATGTTGCGCGGGGCCGGGTAGTCCGCGCCGGCCAGCTGCTTGCGCAGGTTGGCCGGGAAGGCCGGCAGGTTGGCCGCGAACGCGGGGGTGCTCGGGGTGCCGCCGGGGATCCGGTAGCCCTTGACGTCCCAGGGCTGGACGGCCTCCGGGTTGGCGGCCACGAAGGCGTGCGCCTTCTCCAGCATCTCCTCGCGGGTGCCGGCCAGTTCGTGCACCAGGCCGTTCTCCAGGGCCTGCGCCGGGCGGTACTGCCGGCCCTGCAGCAGGACCTTGAGCAGCGCGTCGGTGATGCCCATCATCCGCACGGTGCGCACCACGCCACCGCCGCCGGGCAGCAGTCCGAGGGTGACCTCGGGCAGGCCGATCTTGCTGCCGGGGGCGTCCAGCGCGATCCGGTGGTGGCAGGCCAGCGCGATCTCCAGCCCGCCGCCGAGGGCCGCGCCGTTGATCGCGGCGACCACCGGCTTGCCGAGGGTCTCCAGGGTGCGCAGGGCGCGCTTGATCCGCATCGAGTTGGCGAAGACCTGGTCGGCGCTCTCCGGCGTGGCCGCGGAGATCAGCCGCAGGTCGCCGCCGGCGAAGAAGGTCTTCTTGGCGGACGTGATGATCACGCCGCGCAGGCCCTCGGTGGCCTTCAGCCGCTCGACCGTAGCCTCCAGGGCGTCGGTGAAGCCGGCGTTCATGGTGTTGGCGGACTGGGCCGGGTCGTCGAGGACGAGGGTGACCACACCGTCCTGGCCCTGCTCCCAGCGGATGGCAGTCGTGTTGCTCATGAGGTGGAGGTCTCCCGTTTCAGATGCGCTCGATGACGGTGGCGACGCCCATACCGCCGCCGACGCAGAGGGTGGCCAGGCCGTAGCGCAGGTCGCGGCGCTCCAGCTCGTCGATCAGGGTGCCGATCAGCATCGCGCCGGTCGCGCCCAGCGGGTGCCCGAGGGCGATCGCGCCGCCGTTCACGTTCACCTGGTCGTGGCGGAAGCCGAGTTCGCGGATGAAGCGGAGCGCCACGGCGGCGAAGGCCTCGTTGATCTCGACCAGGTCGATGTCGGCGGCGGTCAGGCCGGCCTTGGCGAGGGCCTTGCGGGTGGCGGGGGCCGGGCCGGTCAGCATGATCGTCGGCTCGGAGCCGGAGACCGCGGCGGACACGATCCGGGCCCGCGGGCGCAGCCCGTACCGCTCGCCGATCTCGCGCGAGCCGATCGCGACCAGGGCCGCGCCGTCCACGATGCCGGAGGAGTTGCCGGCGTGGTGGACGTGGTCGATGGACTCGACCCAGTGGTACTTCTGCAGGGCGACGGCGTCGAAGCCGCCGGCCTCGCCGATGCCGGCGAAGGAGGGCTTGAGGCCGGCCAGGGTCTCCACCGTGGTGCCGGGGCGGATGAACTCGTCGCGGTCCAGCACGACCAGGCCGTTGACGTCCTTGACCGGGACGACCGAGCGGTCGAAGTACCCGTCCGCCTGCGCCTTGGCGGCGCGGGCCTGGGACTCGGCGGCGAAGGCGTCCACGTCGGTGCGGGACAGGCCCTCGATGGTGGCGATCAGGTCGGCGCCGATGCCCTGCGGCACGAAGCCGGTCTGGTAGCTGGTCATCGGGTCCATCGCCCAGGCGCCGCCGTCGGAGCCCATCGCCACCCGGGACATCGACTCGACGCCGCCGGCCAGGATGAGGTCCTCCCAGCCCGAACGGACCTTGGCGGCGGCCAGGTTGACGGCCTCCAGGCCGGAGGCGCAGAAGCGGTTCTCCTGGACGCCCGCGACGGTGTCCGGCAGGCCGGCCGCGATGGCGGCGATCCGGGCGATGTCGGAGCCCTGGTCACCGATCGGGCTGACCACACCGAGCACGATGTCGTCGATCGCCGCCGGGTCCAACCCGGGGAACCGGGCCTGGAGTTCGTGGATCAGGCCGACCACGAGGTCGATCGGCTTGGTGCCGTGCAGCGAGCCGTTCGCTTTGCCCCGGCCTCGCGGCGTGCGGACAGCGTCGTAGACGTACGCTTCGGTGGTCACGGTGGGTGCCTTTCCGGGAGGGTCTAACCGAGGAGGGAGCGGCCGATGATCTCTTTCATGATCTCGGTGGTGCCGCCGTAGATGGTCTGGATCCGGCCATCGGTGAACGCCTTGGCGACCGGGTACTCCGCCATGTAGCCGTAGCCGCCGTGGAGTTGCAGGCAGCGGTCGGCGGTGCGCTTCTGCAGTTCGGTCGCCCACCACTTCGCCATCGAGGCGTCCACCGGGGTGAGCGCGTAGCGGTTGTGCTCGGTGATGCACCGGTCGACGAAGGCGCGGGTGACCGCGCACTCGGTGGCCAGTTCGGCGATCTCGAAGCGGACGTGCTGGAGCTTGGCGAGCGGCCGGCCGAAGGCCTCGCGCTGCTTCACGTACTCGGTGGTGATCTCGACCAGGTACTCCGCGCCCGCGATCGCGGCCACCGCGATGGCCAGTCGCTCCTGGGCGAGGTTGCGCATCAACGAGACGAAGGCGCCGTTCTCCTCCCCCAGCAGGTTGGCCTTCGGCACCCGGACGTCGTCGAAGAACAACTCGGCGGTGTCCTGGGCCTTCTGGCCGATCTTGTCGAGGTTGCGACCGCGCTCGAAGCCCGGCATGCCGCGCTCGACCACCAGCAGGCTCAGACCGTGCGCCCCGCCCTCGGGGGTGGTGCGGGCGACCACCACGACGAGGTCGGCGATGATCCCGTTGGAGATGAAGGTCTTGGACCCGTTGAGCAGGTAGTGGTCCCCCTGGTCGACGGCCTGCGTGCGGATCCCCTGGAGGTCGGAGCCGGTGCCGGGTTCGGTCATCGCGATGGCGGTGACGATCTCGCCGCTGCAGAATCCGGGCAGCCAACGGCGCCTCTGCTCCTCGTTCGCCAGCGAGGTGAGGTACGGGCCGATGATGTCGTTGTGCAGGCCGAGCGCCAGCCCGGAGGCACCGGCCCGGGTGAACTCCTCGGCGAGGACGGCGCTGTGGCGGAAGTCGGCACTGCCCCCGCCGCCGTACTCCTCGGGGACGGCGAGGCCGAGCAGGCCGTGCGCGCCGGCGGCCGTCCAGGCGGAGCGGTCCACGATGCCGGCCCGCTCCCAGCGGTCGTGGTGCGGGAGCACCTCCTTGGCGAGGAAGGCCCGGATGGTCTCCCGGAAGGCCTCGTGCTCCTCGGTGTAGATGTCTCGCTGCACTGCGGTGTCCTCTCGGGGCGGTCGGAGCCGTGGCGGCGGTCAGCGGGGGGCGAGCGCGGGCACGCCCCAGTCGCGGGCGACCTCGGCGGCGTCGGCACCCGGGCGCGCCGGCGGGCGGCGCAGCGTGCCGGGGGTGGCGGAGAAGCGCGGGGCGGGCGCGGGCTGGGTGACGCCGTCCAGCTCGGTGTAGGTGCCGCGCGCCACCAGGTGCGGGTGCGCGGCCGCACCGCGCATGGTGAGCACCGGCTCGACACAGGCGTCGGTGCCCTCGAAGGCGGCGGTCCACTCGGCGAGCGTCCGGGTGGCGAAGCGGGCGGCGATCCGGGCCCGCAGCTCCGGCCAGCGCGGGACGTCGAACTGGCCCGGCGCGTCCGGCCCGAGGCCGAGGACGGCGGTGAACTCGGCGTAGAACCGGGGCTCCAGGGCGCCCACCGCCAGGTGGCCGCCGTCCGAGGACTCGTACACGGCGTAGCAGGGCGCGCCGCCGTCGAGCAGGTTGACGCCGCGGCGGTCCTGCCAGCGGCCGGCGGCGAGCAGCCCCCAGAGCATCGAGGTGAGGTGGGCGGCGCCGTCCACCACGGCGGCGTCCACGACCTGCCCGGCGCCGGTCTCCCGGGCGTGGTGCAGGGCGGCCAGCAGGCCGACGACCAGGTACAGCGAGCCGCCGGCGTAGTCGCCGAGCAGGTTGGCGGGGATCGCCGGGGGGCGGTCGGGTTCGCCGATCATGCCGAGGGTGCCGGCGACGGCCGTGTAGCCGATGTCGTGCCCGGCCCGGGCGGCGAGCGGTCCGTCCTGGCCCCAGCCGGTCATCCGGCCGTAGACGAGGGCGGGGTTGCGGGCCAGGCAGGCCTCGGGGCCGACCCCGAGCCGCTCGGCCACCCCCGGGCGGTAGCCCTCGATCAGCAGCTGGGCGCGTCCCACCAGGTCGAGGACCTGGCCGGGGCCCTCGGGGGACTTGAGGTCGACCAGGACGGAGCGCTTGTTGCGGTTGGTGACGTCGTACCCGGGTTCGATGCTGAGCGGGAGGTCGCCCGGCCGGTCGACGCGCACCACGTCGGCCCCCAGGTCGGCCAGCAGCATGGCGGCGAACGGCCCCGGGCCGATGCCCGCGAGCTCCACCACGCGCACGCCGGCCAGCGGGCCGGGGTTGGTCGCTCCGTCCACCTGCTGTCCCCTTCATCGGTTTGACAGTAAAGCTGTAACACTGGCGATGATAGATAAGCGACCCGCCGGTAACAAGGGCGGCGCGCACCCCGTCCGAGGGGCCGCCGGCCACCTCCCGCGCTCCCCGGACCGCCACTGCGGGCGGCCCGCCACCTGACGTACAGTCGGTCCGGTGAACGCGGGGGTTCGGGGGACGGGCAGCGCGCTGCTCGGAAGGCGGGCGCGCCGGCGCTGGGTGCACCTGGTGCTGGGCGGCGCCCTGCTGATGCCGTACTGGCTGCTGTCCGAGGTGGCCCTCAGCGCGCTCAGCCCGGGGGGCGCACCGCTGCACCGGGTCGCCGTGGAGTTCGCCGCCTTCGCCACCGCGCTGCCGCTGGCCGCCGTGACCGCCCTGCTCCCGGCCGTCCGGGGCCTGGAGGGCGCGGCCGCCCGGGCCCTGTGCGCGGGGGCCGCGGGCGAGCTGTCCACCGGACCGTCCGGATCGTGGGCGGCACGGCGGCGGACCGCCGCCTGGTACGTGCTGCACCTCTTCCTCGGCGGGGTGGTGAGCGGGATGTCGCTGTCCGTACCGCCGGCGGCCGGGGCGCTGCTGCTGTCGCACTTCGGCACCCTGCACAACGTGCCCGCCTGGTGGCGGGAGCACGGGCTGCCCACCGGCGCCGTGCCCGCCGCGGCCCTGGCCGCGGCGCTCGTCCTGCTGCTGCTGGCGACCAACGCCGGCGCCGGGGCCCTGCTCGCCCGCTGCGCACCGGCCCTGCTCGGGCCGACGCCGGACGAGCGGCTCGCCGCCGCCGAACAGCGGGCCGCCGTACTGGCCCAGCGCAACCGGCTGGCCCGGGAACTGCACGACTCGGTGGGCCACGCGCTGAGCGCGGTGGGCCTGCAGGCCGCGGCCGCCGCCCGGGTGCTGGCCACGGACCCGGACTTCGCCGCCGAAGCCCTGCGGGCGATCGAGCGGAGCGCCCGCGAGGCGGTGGCCGAACTGGACACCGTCCTCGGCCTGTTGCGCGAGGAGGAGACCCCCGCCCCGGCCGGGCCGACGCTGGCGGCACTGGACGGCCTGCTGCGCCAGCTGGAGCGCACCGGCCTACGGGTCGAGGCGTCGCTCGCGCCGGAGCTGCCCCGACTGCCGGCCGCACTCTCGCGGGAGGCCTACCGGATCGTCCAGGAGGGCCTGACCAACGTCCTGCGGCACGCCGGACCGGCGCCGGCCGGACTGCGGGTGGACCTGCGCGGCGAACGGCTGGAACTGGAGCTGATCAGCCCGCTGGCGGCGGGGCGTCCCTCCAGGCCGGGCGGGGGGCGCGGGCTGCGCGGCATCGGGGAGCGGACCGCCGCCCTGCACGGGGGCTGCGAGGCCGGACCCACGCCGGACGGCACGCGGTGGCGGCTGGCGGTGTGGCTGCCGGCGGGCCCGCCGGAGCCGCGGCCGGCCGGGCTCCCGCCGCGCGGGACCTGACGCGGGAAGGCGACGCCGGGCAACGCCGGGCAGCGCAGGGCAGCGCAAGACAGGACGAAGCAGGATGACGGGGGTCAACGGGATGACGACGATCGAGCGGCCGACCGCGCACGACGGGCCGGAACGGGACCGGCGAGGAGCGGACGGGCGGGCAGGGGACGAGCGAGGACAGGAGGGGCCGGAACAGGACCGGCCGATCCGGGTACTGGTCGCGGACGACGAGCGCCTGGTGCGGACCGGCCTGCGGGTGGTGATCGACGCCGAACCCGACCTCACCGTGATCGGCGAGGCCGCCTCCGGTGCCGAGGCCGTGCCGATGGTCCGGGAGCTGCGGCCCGACGTGGTGCTGATGGACGTCCGGATGCCCGGCGTCGACGGCATCCGGGCCACCGAACAGCTGCTGGCGACCATGGACGAGCCGCCGAAGATCCTGGTGGTCACCACCTTCGAACACGACGACCACGTCTACGACGCCCTCCGGGCCGGCGCCGCCGGGTTCCTGCTCAAGCGGGCGCGGGCGGAGGAGATGGTGCAGGCCGTCCGGTTGGTCGCACGCGGCGACTCCCTGCTGTTCCCCGCCGCCGTCCGGGAGCTGGCCCGGCGACAGGGCGGTGGACGTCGACCGGACGCCGACCGGGGCCCGGTCGGACGCCTCACCGGACGCGAGGGCGAGGTGCTGCGGCTGATGGCGGCCGGGCTCAGCAACGCGGAGATCGCCGGGCGGCTGGTGGTGAGCCCCGAGACCGTGAAGACCCACGTCGGCGCCGTGCTGGCCAAGCTCGGGGCGCGCGACCGTACACAGGCCGTGATCGCCGCCTACGAGTCGGGTTTCGTGCAGCCCGGCTGACCGCCGGTACGGCGGCCCGGCGGTCGGCGACGGCTCCCCGTGCCCGGGCGCCGCGGGTGACCGGCCGGTCCGGCTGCCTGAGAAGATCCTTCACGTCCGCCCTACCAGCCAGTAGAGTGCGACGACCCACCGTCCGATACCTCCCGAAAAGATCAGGTGACCGCATGACCGTCTGGACCCGACCCGCGCTCTGGTGGCGCCTGGCCATCGTGATATCGGCGGGCACGGGCCTGACCCTCGGCACCGGTTCGCTGGTCTACTTCACCATCCAGAGCAACGTTTTCGTCCTGGCCTACTTCGCCGGCGCGGTCTACTGGATGAAGCAGCGCGGCACCGCCGACGCCCCCGCCCCCCGGCTGCGCGGGGCCGTCACCCTGTACATCCTGATCACCGGGCTGGTCTCGCACATCCTGCTGGAGCACGGCGCGAACCCGCTGCCCGGCCTGTTCGACGGCCCGGACAAGCTCCAGCACTGGTCCTCGTTCTTCCTGCACTACGTCACGCCGGTGATGGTGATCATCGACTGGCTGACCCTGCGCCCGCGCAACGCCTCGCACTGGCGCGACATCCCGCTCTGGCTGGCCTTCCCGCTCGGCTACGCCGCGATCGTGCTGGCCCGCTCGGCGCTGTTCTCCAACTACCCGACGCCGTACCCGTACTTCTTCTTCGACCCGACCGTGAAGGGCTACGGCTACGTCTGGGGCCAGATCGTGCTGCTCACGGTCGAGTTCGTCGTCCTCGCGGCGGCCGTCGTGGGCATGGACCGGCTCGGCACGCTGGTGGCCGGCAGGCTGCGGCGGACGGCCCCGGCCGAGGCCTGAGCGAGCGACGCCGAGGGGCGGGGGGGGGGGGGGGGCGGGGCCCCCCCCCCCCCCCCCGCGGCGGGGGGGCGCCCCCCGGGGGCCGGGGGGGGGGGGGGCCGGGCGGGGGGGGGGGGCGGGTTGTGGGGGGC
>NZ_JBHUSG010000008.1:0-135191 GCF_042673745.1 Kitasatospora sp. NPDC057015 | reverse complement strand
GGGCCGCCCGCGCCCCGCGCCCGTGGGCGGCGGCGGGCGGGGGCGCGCCCCCCCCCGCCGCTCCTTGGCCCCCCCCCCGGGGGGGGGGGGGGGGGGGGCCGCCCCCCCCCCCCCACCGCCCCTTCGCATGCCGGGCACCCGGTCCGGGGCAGCCTGGCTCAGGCCACCGGGCCGGGCTTGGCCGCCGTGTAGAGCCAGGCGTCGAACAGCGGGCCCAGTTGCCGGTGCGAGATCTCCTCGGCCAGGCGGAGCAGGTCGCAGGTGCTCGCGTTGCCGTGCCGGTGGGCCCGCGGCCACTCCCGCAGCAGGGTGGCGAAGTCCTGGTCGCCGACGGCGTTCCGCAGGGCCTGCAGGGTCATCGCGCCCCGGACGTAGACCACGTCGTAGTTGAAGATCTCGTCGTGCCCGGGGTCACCGGTCCGCAGCTGCCAGAACGGATCCCCGGCGGGCGTCGCGTAGTAGCCGTCGAAGGTCTCCTGCACGGTGGGCCCGCCGTGGTCCTCCTGCCAGAGCCACTCGACGTAGGTGGCGAAGCCCTCGTTCAGCCAGATGTCCCGCCAGGTCTCCGGTGTGACGCTGTCGCCGAACCACTGGTGGGCCACCTCGTGGACGACGGTCAGCTCGTCCGGGGCGCCGTCGTACACCGGGCGACTCTGGGTCTCCAGGGCGTAGCCGACCCCGACCCGGTCGATGATCCCGCCCGTGGAGTCGAAGGGGTAGCGGCCGAACCGCTCCGTCTGCCAGGCCAGCGCCTCGGCGGTGGTGCGGTGCAGGAGGGAGTCGTCGGCGCCCGCCGGGTCGTACGCCGTGATGTTGGGGAGGCCGCCCGCGTCGTCCCGCGTCACCGTGAACCTGCCGATCGCCACCATCGAGAGGTAGCTGGCCATCGGCTCGCGCATCTCCCAGGTGACGGTGGTCCGGTCGCCGTGGGTGCGCGGTTCGCCCTGCGGCTCGCCGTTGGCCAGCGCCCGCACCCCGTTCGGGGTGGTCAGGTGGAAGGTGTAGGTGGCCTTGTCCCGCAGGTCGTCGTTGACGGGGTACCAGGTGCGCGCGCCGTCCGGCTCGTTCAGTGCGACCGCACCGTCGTCCGTGTTCAGCCAGCCGTAGTCGCCGAGGACGGCGTCACTGATCCGCTCGGGCGTGCCCCGGTACCTGACCCTGACGGTGAACTCCGCCCCGCGGCCGATCGGGTGGGCCGGCAGGACGGTCAGCTTCTGCCCGCTCCGCTCGTACCGCGCGGGCCGGCCGTCGACGAGGACGCTCTCGACCGGCGGCCCCGAGTAGTCCAGCCCCAGCCGGGCCAGCCGCTCCCCCGCCGTCGCGGAGACGGTCGCCTCGGCGGCCAACTCGTGGTTCGCGGGGGTGAAGTCGAGATCGAGGTCGTAGTGCCGGACGTCGTACCCCGGGTTGCCGCTCAGCGGGAAGTACGGGTCGCCGGCGCCGACCGTGCCGAGGTCCGGCTCCCCCGCCGAGGCCGGCACCGCGGCCAGCAGGGAGAGCGCGCACAGGGCGGACGCGGCCGCCGTCACCACTCGTGTTCTTCTCGTCATGTGCGCCATGCTCGGACACCGCCGCTCCCGGCCCGACCTGACGCGCCGTGGGCTGCCGTGCGATGCCTCGCTCGGTCGTACCCGGTCGTGCCCGGGTCGTGCCCGGTCGTGCCCGGGTCGTCGTGCCCGAGTCGTGCCCGGGTCGGCCTGATGAGCCTGCCCGCCCGGGGCCCGGGAGCGGGCCGAGGGCGGAACGGGGGCGGAGCGGGCCCGGGCGTCAGATTCGCCAGTCGCGGATCCGGCCGGCCGCCGCGAAGACGTCGGCCGTCCCGGCCGCCACGTCCCGGGCCAGCTCCACCAGGGCGCCGTACGGCGGGTCGATGCCCTCGCGGGCCGCGTGCATGTAGGCGGCGGTCGCCATGCAGGCGTACAGGTTGTTGCGCACCGGCAGCGGCCGCAGCAGCACGATGGTGTGCATCAGCGTCGCCGCGCACCAGGCCGGGTCGGCGGTGTGCCCGAGCTGCGCGGTGTTGACCCGGTGCCTCGCCACGGCGGCCTGCAGCGCGGAGTAGTCGCGGACGCTCAGATCCTCCGGCGAGGCGTGCTCCTGGACGTCCAGCAGCCAGCGGATGTCGACGTGCAGGCTCATCACGCAGCGGCGGTCCTCGCCCCGGGTGCGTCCTCCGGGAAGGCCGCGTCGAACTCCTCGACGTGCTCGTTCCAGAACGCCACCGCGTGGTCGACGAAGACCCGCCGCTGCTGCTCCCGCACGCTCAGGTCGTGCACGTACGCCTTGACGCTCTTCCCGTCGGCGGCGGCCGCCGCGCGGATGGCCGCGAGTTCGTGCTCCGTGTACTCGATGTTGAGGGCCGGCATGGCGCCGATGGTACCGGCGGGGTACCGGCCGCGGAACCCCGCCCGGGAGCGGACGGGAGCGGCCGGACCCGCCGGCGGGGCGGGACCTCACATCGGATCGATCGGCCGGAGCCCGCCGTCCAGTTCCAGCCAGCGGGTGACACCCAGACCGCGCAGGAACGGCAGGTCGTGGCTGGCCACCACGAGGGCGCCCCGGTAGCCGGCGAGGGCCTCGGTGAGCTGGCGGACGCTGGCGAGGTCGAGGTTGTTGGTCGGCTCGTCCAGCAGCAGCAACTGCGGGGCCGGGTCGGCGAGCAGCAGGGCCGCCAGCGTCGCCCGGAACCGCTCGCCGCCGGAGAGCGTGCCCGCGAGCTGCTCCGCACGGGCACCGCGGAACAGGAACCGGGCCAGCCGGGCCCTGACCGCGTTGTCACCGGCTCCCGGGGCGAAGGCCTTGACGTTGTCGACGACGCTCAGGGAGTCGTCCAGCAGGTCGAGGCGCTGCGGCAGGTGGCGCAGCGGCACGGGCGTGTCGATCTCCCCTGCCAGCGGCGCGAGTTCGCCCGCGACGGTACGCAACAGGGTGGTCTTGCCCGAGCCGTTGCGCCCGACCAGCGCGACGCGTTCGGCACCGCGCAGCTCCAGGTCCGCACCGACGCCGTACGGCAGTCGGACCTTGACGAGGCTCAGTACGGTGCGGCCGGCCGGCACCTCCGTCCGGGGGAGGTCGACCCGGATCTCGGCGTCGTCGCGGACCGCCTCCTCGGCGGCGCCGAGCCGCTGCCTGGCCTCGTCCAGCCGCTCGGTGTGCATGCCCTGGAGCCGGCCGGCCGTCTCCTGGGCCTGGCGTTTGAACTTGCCGGCGAAGATCTTCGGATCGTTGCGGGTGACCGAGCGCTTCCTCCCGTAACTGGCGCTGCGCTCCAGCCTGATCCTGGCCTCGGACAAGTCCCGCTTCTGGCGCTGGACATCGGCCTCGGCCGCCCTGACCAGCCGCTCGGCGGTCTCCTGCTGGGCCGCGACGGTGCGCTCGTACTGCGCGATGTCGCCGCCGTACCAGGTGACGGCGCCGTCCCGGAGGTCGGCGATCTGGTCGACGTACCGCAGGAGTTCGCGGTCGTGGCTGACGATCACCATGACCCCGTGCCAGCTCGCGACCGTTTCGTAGAGGCGCTCACGGGCCGCCAGGTCGAGGTTGTTGGTTGGCTCGTCCAGCAGCAGGACGTCCGGGCGACGCAGCAGCAACGCGGCCAGGCGCAGCAACACCGCTTCACCGCCCGAGAGTTCGCCGGTGGTGCGGTCCAGGCCGAGACGGTCGAGACCGAGCCGGTCCAGGGTGGCGCGGGCGCGCTCCTCGACGTCCCAGTCCTCGCCGAGGGCGTCGTAGTGCCGCTCGTCGGTGTCGCCGGACTCGATGGCGTGCAGGGCCTCGCGGGCGGCCCGGATCCCGAGGGCCTCGTCCACCCGCAGGGTGGTGTCGAGGGTCAACCCCTGAGGCAGGTAGCCGAGTTCGCCGGCGACCCGGACACTGCCGGCGGTCGGGGTGAGCTCGCCGGCGATCAGCCGCAGCAGGGTGGACTTGCCGGCGCCGTTTAGGCCGATCAGTCCGGTGCGGCCGGGGCCGACGGCCAGCTGGAAGCCGTCGAGGACGGTGCTGCCGTCCGGCCAGTCGAAGCCGAGGTCGGTGCAGAGGACGGCGGTCTGGGTGGATTGAGCCATGGTGTGGTCTCCCGGGGTGGTTGCTGGATGCGGGGCAACACGGGGAGACACCGCGGGCACGAAGGGTGCGGCGGGGTACGACGGGGGCGCCGAGGAGCCCGGCGGGGCCGGGCGGGCAGGGGCTGGGGGCCGTCTCCGACGTTCCGCGGAATCGTCGGTCACGGCCCGGGGGCCGGCTCACCACTGAGGTCGCACGCTCGCGCGCCGCGCTCGAAAGGGCGCGGGGGGCGGTGTCTCGGGACCTCAGTAAAGCAACGGCCTTCTCCTGTCCGGCGGGGGTGAGGTGTTCAACGCTACGGGGATCCCCCGGGGCCCGCAACGGAGTTTCCCGCGGCCGACCGGCGGACCCGGTGGCTCGGCGACCTGCGGCTCGACGGGCCGACGGGCGGGAGCGAACCGGGGGGTGGCTGCCCGGGGAGCACACCCGGCGTGGGAGACTCCCTGCTGCACAACCGGCGGCCCGAGGGCCGCCCGGGGGATTCCAAGGGGGAAATGATCTCGTGTCACCTGTCTTTCGTGCTGCCCGCAGCGATCAGCCGCAGAGCGTCCGCCGCGGCCGCGGTGCCCGCACCACGCGCGCCGCGCTCACCACGTCCGTCGCCGCGCTGACCCTGCTGGCGGCCACCGCCTGCGGACCGGAGAACAGCACCGACGGACCGGCCGGGCCGGCCGGGCCGGCCGGACCGCCGCCCGCGTCCGCCGCCGGCACCCCGGGGGGCGCCCAGACGGCCGCCGCCCTGCACCTGCCGACCCTCGACGAGCTGAAGAGCTGGAAGTTCGAGGACTGGGACAAGTGGGCCCAGCAGAACGTCGTCAAGCCGGCCGTCGCGGGCTACTGGAACATCCAGCGGATGCTCAACGCGAAGCCGGCCGTCCAGGCACCGGACACGCCGGCGCCGACCGCCAAGCCGAGCGGCCAGCCGAGCGCGAAGCCGACCGGCAAGCCCAACGACGACGGCAATGACCCCCGTCCGACCCGGATCGAGGCGAAGCCCGTCGCGCACCCGTTCGCCAAGCAGTTCCACGTCAACGGCAAGATCTTCTTCCAGTCCGGGGGCAAGGACTACGTCTGCTCCGGCACCGTGATCTCCGACCCGGCGCACCCGGGCAAGAGCAACCTGGTGTGGACCGCCGGCCACTGCACCCACGAGGGCAAGGGCGCCGGGTTCCACGAGAACATCATGTTCGCCCCGGCCTTCAACAGCGCCGCCACCCTCAGCGGCGGCAAGAAGGGCGCCATCGAGCAGGCCGAACCATACGGCGAGTGGGGCACCGTCGGCGCCGTCGTCTCGCCGCAGTGGGCGGGCGAGGCCGAGCCGGAGGGTGCGCTCAACGGGGCCATCCACTACGACTTCTCGATCCTCAAGGTGGAGAACCCCAAGGCCGGCGGCAAGTCGCTGGAGGAGACCGTCGGCGGCTCCGTCCCGGTCTGGTTCAACGCCCCGCGCGACCAGCTCGCCATCAACACCTACGGCTACCCCGCCGGCGAGCCGTACGACGGCGTCGAGCTGGAGAACTGCGCGGGCGGCAAGCCGGTACGGCTCTCCAAGGACGCGAGCCGCCCGCCGCTGCTCACCGTCGGCTGCAGCAACACCGGCGGCAGCAGCGGCGGCGGCTGGTTCAGCACCCAGGACGGCAAGCCCGCCCTGGTCAGCAACACCTCGATCGGCAACGACGAGGGCGGCTGGCAGGCCGGCCCGTACCTGGACGACGTGGCCGCGCACGCCCTGGACTTCATGTCGAAGAAGAAGTGACGCCTGCCGCTGCGTAGCGCGTGACGACCTCGGGCCGACGGCGGGTTGCCGTCGGCCCGAGGCGTTGCCACTCCCCCGGGCCGCCCGTGGGCCGTGCGGGGCGGAGCCGCGGGACCCGACCGCGGTCCTCTGCACGTCGCGCTGGCAGCTTGCGACTGCTGATCACGACCGAAGCCAACATGGCAGGATATCGGACCAGAGCCCCCATACTGCCCCTTTGTGAAAAAAGAAAAACCCGCAGTCTGCTCGTTCTACGCTCACCGCATGGCGGACAACGATCCCTCGGGATTCTGGAGCTACACCCATCGCGACAACGAGCTCGATAGCGGGCGGATCCTGCGCCTGTCCGAGGCAATCAAAAATGAGTTCGAGATCATCACGGGAGGCGAGCTCAAGGTTTTTGTCGACAGCAAGTCGATCTCTTGGGGGGAGGCCTGGAGGATCAGGATCGACACTGCCATCTTTGGCATCACTTTCCTGATTCCGGTTATGACTCCTCGATTCTTCACGAGTCCAGAGTGCCGCCGTGAGGTCCTGACGTTCTCGGGGCACGCAGCCAGCCTCGGTCTTGAGGACCTGCTCCTGCCGATTCACTACGTGAACGTCCCTCAGCTCACAAAAGACCCGTCTGGCGACGAGGTAATGGCGCTACTTGCGCAGAGGCAGTGGGTTGACTGGCGAGACCTCCGACTGGAAGCAGAGGACTCGCCAGCATATCGTAAAGCGATCAACGAACTCGCGTTGCGGCTAAGCCAGATCGTTGAGCAGGCTCTGACCGTTGATCCTCCAGTGCTTACGGCGACGCTCGACGATGAATCGGCGGGGTTCATCGAGATCATGGCTGCTGCCGAGGAAGCAATGCCACGTTGGGTACAGGTTGTAGAAGATCTCAGCCGTGCCACAACTGAGATCAGCTCCCACATGACATGGGCAGCGGAGCAGGTTGCAAAGTCGGATGCTGCCGGCCAGGGGTTTTCCGGACGACTGTCCGTCTTCCGAAAGCTCCGCGAGCGACTGAACGATCCCGTCGACGAATTCTCATCGTTGGGATCCAAATATTCTGCCGAGCTGGTGGAGATTGACCCGGCGATCATCCAGTTGATTAGGACTGTGGCGGAGGGAGGCTTGGACAGCGATACCAGTCAATCGGCGAAGGATTTCTTCGTTTCGATCAAGGGTCTCTGCGAGTCAGCCAGCGGCGCGATGCCCGGCATTGAGGAGTTCCGGGACGGAGCGCGCACAAGTGCTCAATTGAGCAAGGAGCTCCGCCCTCTAATGAACGAACTTCAAGCAGCGCTTCAGAAGGTGGTCGACGGCCAGACCATCATCGAGGAATGGGGGCGTCGGATTGATGAGGTCGGCGATGACTCGACCGAGGCAGCCTGAGCCAACAATCAGGTCCGATGATTCGTCAAAAAATCTGGCTGGCCACGCGTTCAGGCACAGCCGTGGGCCACGTATCCCCCGCTCCGGGTAGTCCGGCCGAGCCAGTTGTCCAACAGAAGGTAACGCCGGGCTGACCAGCACACGCCTACGACGGTCCCGAGACCACCACACTCCGCGGGTGTCCAGGGCCGTCGTGCCGCGTCCGGCGGGGTGGTCGCGCCGTGCCCGGCCCGGCCCGGTGCTCCCTACCCCCGCGCCACCGTGCGTCCGGGTGGGTGGTACGGCCGCCCCGATAGGATCGGGGCATCATGAGCGCCACTCTCGTAGTCAAAGACCTCAGCGCCGGCCACGGCGACCGCACCCTCTTCTCCGGCCTGGACCTGGTCGTCGCCCCCGGCGACGTGGTCGGCCTGGTCGGGGCCAACGGCGCCGGCAAGTCGACCCTGCTGCGGCTGATGGCCGGGGTGGACGCGCCGGAGGGCGGCTCGCTGCGGCTGAGCCCGCCGACCGCCAACATCGGGCACCTGCCGCAGGAGCCGGAGCGCCGGGCCGGCGAGTCGGTGCGGGACTTCCTGGCCCGCCGGACGGGTGTGGCGGCGGCGCAGGCGGCGCTGGACGAGGCGACCGAGGGTCTGGTGGAGGGCCGTGCCGGGGCCGACGACGCGTACGCGGTGAGCCTGGACCGCTGGCTGGACCTGGGCGGCGCCGACCTGGAGGAGCGGGCCGAGGAGGTCGCCGACTCGCTCGGGCTGAAGGTCGGCCTGGACCTGCCGATGACCGCGCTCTCCGGTGGCCAGGCCGCCCGGGCCGGCCTCGCCTCGCTGCTGCTCTCCCGCTACGACCTGTTCCTGCTCGACGAGCCCACCAACGACCTCGACCTGGACGGCCTGGAGCGGCTGGAGGCCTTCGTGAAGGGCCTGCGCGCGGGCACCGTCCTGATCAGCCACGACCGCGAGTTCCTGGCCCGCACCGTCACCCGGGTGCTGGAGCTGGACCTCGCCCAGCAGCAGGTGAACCTCTACGGCGGCGGCTACGACGCCTACCTGGAGGAGCGGGCGGTGGCCCGCCGGCACGCCCGCGAGGACTACGAGGAGTACGCCGACACCAAGGCGGGCCTGGAGTCGCGGGCCCGGATGCAGCGCGGCTGGATGGAGAACGGCGTGCGCAACGCGCGCCGCAAGTCGAGTGACAACGACAAGATCGGCCGCAACATGCGGTCCGAGTCGACGGAGAAGCAGGCCGCCAAGGCCCGGCAGACCCAGCGGATGATCGAGCGCCTGGACGTGGTCGAGGAGCCCCGCAAGGAGTGGGAGCTGCGGATGGAGATCGCCGCCGCGCCGCGCTCCGGCTCGGTGGTGGCGACCCTGCGCGGGGCCTCGGTCACGCGCGGGGACTTCGCCTTCGGCCCGGTGGACCTGCAGATCGACTGGGCGGACCGGGTCGCGATCACCGGGGCCAACGGGGCCGGCAAGTCGACGCTGCTGGCCGCCCTGCTGGGCCGGCTCGACCTGGACGGCGGCAGCGCCGCGCTGGGCTCGGGTGTGGTCGTCGGCGAGGTCGACCAGGCCCGCGGGCTGTTCCTCGGCGGGGAGCCGCTGTCGGCGGCCTTCGAGAGCGCCGTTCCCGAGCTCACCCCGGAGGAGGTGCGCACCCTGCTGGCCAAGTTCGGGCTGAAGGCCTTCCACGTGACCCGGCCGGCGGCCACCCTCTCCCCGGGCGAGCGGACCAGGGCCGCGCTGGCCCTGTTGCAGGCCCGCGGGGTGAACCTGCTGGTGCTGGACGAGCCGACCAACCACCTGGACCTGCCCGCGATCGAGCAGTTGGAGTCGGCGCTCGCCTCGTATACGGGGACGCTGCTGCTGGTCACCCACGACCGGCGGATGCTGGACGCGGTCACGGTGAACCGGCGGATCGAGGTACGCGGTGGTCTGGTCCACGAGAGCTGACCGGCGCCCTTCCCTCACCCGGTGTCATGTGCTGTGCTGGCGACCATGGTTGACAGCACAGCGACCGGGAGCTCCTACCCGAGCGTCCCGCATCGCCCCATGACCGTGCCCGCCCACGAGGCCGAGGCACGCAGCAGGTCCTTCCACGACGTGATGGCCCGGCGCCGGACCGTCCGCGACTACTCGACCCGCCCGATCCCGGACGGCGTGCTGGAGTGGGCGGTCCGGACGGCCTCCACCGCGCCCAGCGGCGCGCACGTCCAGCCGTGGCGGTTCGTGGCGATCACCGATCCGGAGCGCAAGCGGCGGCTGCGGGAGGCGGCCGAGGCCGAGGAGCGCGAGTTCTACGCCCACCGCGCCTCGGAGGAGTGGCTGGCGGCGCTGGCCCCGATCGGCACGGACTGGCAGAAGCCGTTCCTGGAGGACGCCCCCGCCGTCATCGTGGTCTTCGAGGTGCACAAGGGGCCGCAGAGCCCCCGCCCCTACTACACGAAGGAGTCGGTGGGCATCTCGGTCGGACTGCTGCTCGCCTGCCTGCACCAGGCCGGACTCGCCACCCTCACGCACACGCCGAGCCCGATGAAGTTCCTGAACGAGGTCTGCGAGCGCCCGGCGGAGGAGCGCGCCGCGTACGTGATCCCGGTCGGCTACCCGGCCGAGGGAGCGCGCGTCCCCGACCTGCGCCGCAAGGAGCTGGACGAGATCCTGGTCCGCCTCTGAGGGCCGGAATTCCGCTGGCCGACGGCCCGGACGGGGCGGCATACTCGCCTCCATGAGTGGAACGTCCCCCGATGTGGTCCAGACCGCGGTCCAGACCTCCTCCGCCCGGCCGCCCGAGCTGCTCCCGCTGGCCGACGGGTACTCCCTGCACCGTCGCTCGGCCGCGCACGCACCGGCGCTGAACGCGCTGGTGCGTGCCAACCTCGACCACCTGCGGCCGTGGATGCCCTGGGCGGACCGCGCGCCGCGCCCGGAGGAGACCCTGGAGATGATCCACGGCGGCGACCGCGCCTGGTCCGCCGGCAGCGACTACCTGTACCTGCTCGCCCCGGACGCCGAGCCCGCCGCCGTGGTGGGCGCCTTCGGCCTGCACGACCGGATCGGCCCCGGCGTGCTGGAGATCGGCTACTGGATGGACCACGGCCACACCGGCCGGGGCCTCGCCACCTCCGCCGCCGGGGCGCTGACGGCCGCCGCGCTCGCCCTGCCCGGCATCGCCCGGACGGAGATCCACTGCGACGAGGCCAACCTCCGCAGCGCCGCCGTGCCGCGCCGGCTCGGCTACCGCCTGGACCGGATCGCCGATACGCCGATCACCGTGCCCGGCGAGACCGGCCGCAAGATGATCTGGGTCAGGGACGACCAGGCGGCCTGACGGCCGTCCGGCCGCCGGAGCGGCACCCCCTCGGGCCGCGACCACCCCACGGCGCCGGCCCCCACCACCGCGCCACCCCGTCACGCCGCCGGGCACCGGGGGCTCAACGGCGCCGAACCCCACCCGTGAGAGGGACCGAGGACCAGTGGCAGGAATCTCCTACGACCGACGGACCGCCGAGGACTACCGGATCGCCCGGGAGATCCCGCGCAGCGGCCTCGACGCCTGGCGCGCGGCGATCGCCGCCGAGACGAGCCTCGCACCCGGCATGACGGTGCTCGACGTCGGCGCCGGGACGGGCGCCTTCGCGTCCGCGTTCCACGACTGGTTCGGGGTCCGGGTGCTGGCCGTCGATCCGGCGGAGGCGATGCGGGCGATGATCCCCCGCTCCGAGGGGGTGGAGGTCCTCGACGGGCGGGCCGAGGCGCTCCCGGTGCCGGACGGGTGCGCGGACGCGGCCTGGCTGGGCTCGGTCCTCCACCATCTGACCGATCTCCCCGCCGCCGCGGCCGAGTTGCGGCGGGCCCTGCGGCCCGGGGCGCCGGTGCTGATCCGCAACATCTTCCCCGGCCGCGCCGCGCGGGACCTGCGGGTGCGCTGGTTCCCCGAGACCGAGCGGCTGATCGACGGGTATCCGAGCGTCGAGCAGGTCTGCGCCGCCTTCGCCACCGCCGGGTTCGCCCGGGTCGCCCTGCACGCGGTGCCCCAGCAGAGCGCCACGGACCTGGCCGAGTTCGCCGCCCGGATCCGCCGGGAGGCGGACTCCAAGCTGCGCGGGCTCGCCGACGAGGAGTTCGAGCGCGGGATGGCCCGGCTGCGCGCCGCCGCGGCGGCCGAACCGGGCCTCCCGGCCACCAGTTGGATGGACCTGCTCGTCCTGGCCTGAGCGACTCCCGCTCCGGCCCGGCGACTTCGCCGCCCGGCCCGGGCGACCGGACCCTCGGTACCGGACGGCCGCGACCGGACCTCGGCGCCGGGCGGCAGTCGGTACCGGCCGGCGGTCAGTACCGGACGGCGGTCGGTACCGGGCGGGCGGTCAGTACCGCGTACCGGTCGGCGCGGGCAGTGCGTCCAGCTCCGCCAGGTCCGCCGCGGTGAGCCGCAGGTCGGCCGAAGCCGCGTTGTCCACCAGGTACTTGGGCGTCTTGGTGCCCGGGATCGGCAGCACCAGGCGGCCCTGCGCCAGCACCCAGGCGAGTGCGACCTGCGCCGCGGTGGCGCCGTGCCGGTCGGCGATCCGCGCGACGCCCGCCACGATCGCCTGGTTGGCGACCAGCGCCTCCTGCTGGAAGCGCGGCAGCCCGTGCCGGAAGTCGCCGGCCGGCAGGTCGTCCGCCGAGCCGAAGCGGCCGGCCAGGAACCCCCGGCCGAGCGGCGAGAAGGGCAGGAAGGCGATGCCCTGCGCCTCGGTGTACGGCAGCACCTCGGCCAGCACGTCCCTGGTCCAGAGCGACAGTTCGGACTGCACCGAGGCGACCGGGTGGACGGCCTGCGCCCGCTTGATCTGCTCGACGTCAACCTCGGACAGGCCGATCCGCCGGGCCTTGCCCGCCGTCACGGCCTCGGCGAGCGCGCCCCAGCTCTCCTCGATCGGCACCTCGGGGTCCACCCGGTGCAGCTGGTACAGGTCGACGTGGTCGGTGCCCAGTCGACGCAGGCTCTCGTCGATCGAGCGGCGGATGTGCTCGGGCCGCCCGTTGTTGGTCACCGGCCGCTGGCCCGGCGTGCCGACCAGGCCCACCTTGGTGGCCAGCACCGCCCGTTCGCGGTACGGCCCGGCCAACGCGGCTCCGACCAACTCCTCGTTGCTGTAGGGGCCGTAGACGTCGGCGGTGTCGATCAGGGTGACCCCGAGGTCGAGCGCGGCGCGGATCACCTCGGTGGAGGTGGCGTCGTCCCGGCCGCTCGGGTCGTAGGCCCAGGTCATCCCCATGCAGCCGAGGCCGACCACGCCGACCTCGGGGCCGTCGATTCCGAGTGTGCTGGTGCGCATGGCTGGTGCTCCTTCAGTTCCCGAACCCGTGTACGGGGACCAGCCTGCACCTTGGAGTGCACTCCAAGGCAAGCACGTTCCGGCCCGGCGCGTCGCCGGACGCCCTCCCGCGGCCCCGGCCGGC
Source organism: Kitasatospora sp. NPDC057015 (assembly GCF_042673745.1). Lineage (NCBI taxonomy): Bacteria > Bacillati > Actinomycetota > Actinomycetes > Kitasatosporales > Streptomycetaceae > Kitasatospora > Kitasatospora sp. NPDC057015. The sequence goes on along the minus strand of NZ_JBHUSG010000008.1, from coordinate 122,549 downwards.
CCGGCCGAAGCCGTGCGGCGACGTACCGGTCAGTCCACGGCGGCGAGCCGCTCCGCGCCCACCACCCGGAGCAGTGCGAGGCGGTCGGCCGTGTCCGAGCCCGGCGGCGGGGTGAGCAGGACCAGCCGCTGGTCCCCGTCCGGGGCGAGCAGGACCTGGCAGTCCAGGTCGACCGGGCCGATGTCCGGGTGCAGCACCCGCATCCGGCTGTGCCGGCGGACGGCGACCTCGTGCAGCTCCCACAGCGCGGCGAACTCCGCGCTGGCCCCGCGGAGCCGCTCCACCAGGCGGGCGGCCGCCGGATCCCCCGCCCGGCGGCCGACGGCGGCGCGCAGGTCGGCGACGTGGACCCGGCTGTAGTGGCCGTGCTCCTCGACCGGGTACGCGGCACGCGCCGCGGGGTCCGCGAACCAGCGCCAGACCACGTTGCGGCCGTGCTCGGAGACCGTGCACACCCCGCCGAGCAGGGCCCGGGCCATCGCGTTCTGTGCGAGCACGTCGCCCAGCCCGCCGAGTACCTGGGCGGGCGTGGCGGGGAGTTGGTCCAGCAGGTGCAGCAGTCCGGGGGCGACCTGGTCACCGGCCACCCGCCCGGCGGGCGGGCGGTGCCCGGCCAGCAGGTGCAGGTGGTCGCCCTCGTCCGGGTCCAGGCGCAGTGCGCGGGCCAGCGCGGCGAGCATCTGCGGGGAGGGCTGCGGGCCGCGGGCCTGTTCCAGGCGGATGTAGTAGTCGGCCGACATGCCGGCGAGCTGGGCGACCTCCTCGCGCCGCAGGCCCGGGGTGCGGCGCCGGGGGCCCGCGGGCAGTCCGGCGTCCTGCGGGCTGACCCGGTCCCGGGAGCGGCGCAGGAAGTCGGCGAGTTCGCGGCGGTCGATCGTCATGCCGTCCATCCTGCCGGACGCCGCCCGGGCCCGGCCACGGGGGCCGCGACGGGTGCGGGAGGCGACTCCTGATGCACCGCCGGGCGGATGGGCGGCCTCCGGACCACGCCGGCTTCCGCCACGAGCCACGCGTACCGCACCTACCGCGCCTACCGCACCTACCGCCCCTACCGCCCCTACCGCGCCCACTGCACTCGGCGCGCTCTCCGCGCGGACCCTGGGACCGGCGATCCCAGGGTCCGCGGGGCTCTCCCGCCCCTGTTCCGGTGGCGGCAGTGTGGTCCGTGCCGGAGCGAACGACCGGCGGAAGTCCTCCGGCGCCGCGGGCGCCGGGTACCGAGGGAGAACAACCATGGCCACCGTTTCCGTCGCCGGCGCCGACGTGCACTACGAGCGCACCGGCTCCGGTCCCGTACTCGTCCTGGTGCACGGCACGGGCTCGGGCGGCGCCGAGATCAACTGGGGGCGGACCGCGCCGCGGTTCACCGCCGATCACACCGTCGTCACCCCGGATCTGTCCGGCGCGGACCGCACCACCGACGACGGCGGCCCGCTGACCGTCGAGGGGCTCGCCGCGCAGGTGGTCGCCGTCATCGAGGACGCGGCGGACGGCCCCGTCGACCTGCTCGGCTTCTCGATGGGGGCCCCGGTCTCCGCCGCCGTGGCCGCCCTGCGGCCCGACCTGGTCCGGCGCCTGGTGCTGGTGGCGGGCTGGGCGCACACCGACGGGGACGAGTACCTGCGCAACCTGCTCACCCTGTGGCAGGACCTCGGGGTCAGCGACCCTGCCTCGTTCGGCCGGAGCGTGGCGATGACGGGCTTCAGCCGGGAGTTCCTCAACACCGTCGGCCGGGAGGGCGTGGAGGCCCTGATCCCCAACATGCCGCCCACCCCGGGCACCCTGCGGCACGTGGCCCTCGACCTCGGGGTCGACATCCGTGCGCTGCTGCCCCGGATCACGGCCGAGACCCTGGTGATCGGGTGCACCCGGGACGCCACCGTCCCGGTCGAGAACAGCCGCGCCCTGCACGCGGCGATCACGGGCAGCGGCTACGCCGAGATCGACGCCGGGCATGTCGCGTTCTTCGAGAAGGAGGACGAATTCGTGCAGCTGGTGGGCGGGTTCGTCCAGGCCGCGTGACCGCGTGAGCCGCCCCGCCCGTCCGGTCGGCAGGCCGAGGCACGCGTACGGCCGGCGCCGACGCGACACCCACCGACGCGACACGCACCGCCACGGCACGCGACGCCACGACACGCACCGCCACGGCACGCGACGCCGCACCGCCGGCCCCGGCCGCTCACGCGACGGGACCGGCGGGCGCTCGCCCCGGGCCGCTACTGGCCGAGGCCGCTCGCGATCGCGTTCAGCAGGGTGCCGGCGGCGTCGTCGTTCTCCAGGGCGAAGGCGAACATGCCGCCGAGCCCCTTGTTCTTGGCGTAGGCCGCGCGGGCCTGGATGGCCTGCGGGGTGTCACCCGTCCAGAAGTTGGTGCCGTCGTAGATCCACGAGCTCTCCGTGGTGGCGTCCCAGTGGGTGTTCGCCGCCGTCGGGGTGAGCTCCTTCCAGGCGGCGAGGCCCGACTCCGCGCTCAGCGGCTTGGCCGCCGTCGGCCCGGTCGCGCTCTGGTAGAGGCCGAAGTTGCTGCCGGCCGGCACGCCCGTCCAGCCGCGCCAGTAGAACGGGATGCCGAGCACGATCTTCGCGGCCGGGAACCCGCCCGTGATGCCGTACTCCGGCAGGCCGGTGGTGTACGCGGTGAGCGTGGTGTCCACGTTGTACTTGCGGGTGCCGGGGGTGATCGGGGTGGTGGGGTCGGCGGGGCTGTCGTGCAGCGGGTCCTGGTGGTTGGTCGGCCCGGTGGCGTCCCAGGCGCCGTGCATGTCGTACGTCATGATGTCGGCGTAGTCGAGGTAGGCGCCGATCTTGTCGGTCTCGATGTAGCCGATCTTGTCCTGGCCGCTCGGCAGGGCCGCGGTGAGCAGGAACTTCTTGCCGACCGTCGCGCCGTAGGCGTCCAGCTGGGTGCGGAACTCCTTCAGCAGCAGGGTGAAGTTGGCCTTGTCGGCGGCCGAGTAGTGGTTGCCGGTGTGGCCGCCGGGCGAGCCGGGGTACTCCCAGTCGATGTCGATGCCGTCGAACAGGCCGGCCGCCGAGGCGACGCCGCCGGAGGCGTCACTCGCGATGTTCTTCGGCAGGTTGCCCTTCAGGAACATGTCGACGCAGGAGGAGACGAAGGCCTTGCGGGAGGCGTCGGTGGCGGCCGCGTCGGAGAAGTACTTCGAGTAGGTCCAGCCGCCCAGCGACATGGTCAGCCGCAGGTTGGGGTACTTGGCCTTGAGCTGGCGGAGCTGGTTGAAGTTGCCCTTGATGGGCTGCTCCCAGCTGTCGACGGTGCCGTCCACGCTGTCGGCCGCGGCGAAGGTGGCCTGGTAGTCGGCGTACGCGTCGCCCGCGCCGTCGCCGGCGTTGGGGTTGTCCTCGTGCGCCGCGTCGGAGGCCTTGACCGCCTCGAAGCAGGTGTGCGAGGTGGGGTGGACGTTCGCGAACGCGTAGGTGATGACGTCGAGTTTGGCCGCCGCGCCGCTGGTGCCGACGTTCTTCGGGAAGTAGGCGTTCTCGTAGACGCCCCACTGGTCGAAGTAGGCCGACTTCACCGGCTTGGCCGCCGGGGCGCTCGCCGTGGTGGTGGAGACGGGCGCGGACTGGCCGGAGGCGTGGCCGCTCGCGTCGTAGCCCTGCACGGTGTACGTGTAGGAGGTGTTGGGCAGCAGCGAGGTGACGGCCACCTGGGTGCCCATCGAGGTCGCCACGACCTGGCCGTTGGCCCAGACCTTGTACGCCGGCGTGTCGCCGTTCTGCGAGTTGTCGGTGGACGCGTTCCAGCTGAGCACGATGGCGTTGTGGGTGACCTTGCCGACGGTCACCCCGGTCGGCGTGGTGACCTTGCCGTCGCCCGTCGGCCCGCTGGTGCCGGTCGCGGTGGCCGTCGCGGTGGCCGTCGCCGTGTTGCTGGCGGTGGGGCTCGCACTGCTGGTCGCGGTGGTCGACGGGCTGGCGCTGCTCGACGGGCTGGCGCTGGCGGAGGGGCTGGCGCTCGTCGAGGCGGTCGGACTGGCCGTCGGGCTGGCCGTCGAACCGCCCGGGCCGGCCAGGCTCAGGTCGTCCGCCTTGTAGGCGCCCTGGCCGTACCAGCCGTGCGTGAAGACGGTCACCGAGGTGGTGTTCGCCCCGGTGGTGAAGGTGGTGGAAAGCTGGCTCCAGGCGGCGGACGAGGGCGCCCAGACCGTCGAGTTGACGCCCGTCCCGGTCGCGCCGAGGTAGACGTAGTTGCCCTGGACCCAGGCCGACAGGGTGTACGCGGTGTTGGGCTGGACGGTCACCGTCTGCTGGCACTGGCCGGTGTCGGACGCCGAGGCGCCGCCGTTCAGCGCGTACGAGCCGCTGTGCACGGGGGTGGTGACCACGGACCCGTTGGCGCAGGTCCAGCCGCTCAGCGTGCCGGTCTCCAGCCCCGGGTTGGTCAGCAGGTTCACGGTGGCGGCCGAGGCCGTGCCGAAGGTCGTGGCGAGCGCCGCGCCTCCGGTGGTGAGCACGGCCGCGAGGGCCAGCGCTCCGGCTCTGCGACTCGGGTTAGCCCGGTGCGCGGTGGCGCGTTCGGGCATGGCTCGGTTGGGCATGGACGGTCCTCCGGACAGTGGGGTTTCCGGCGGTGCAGCGACCCGGGGTGGATCGGCGGGGAGCCCGGGCATGGTGGTGCGACGGGCGCCCGGTGAGGCGGGGCCCGTGCTGAGCGGAGACGTGCGAACTGGTGCTGCGGCTCTGCGGTGCTGCTCTGGCGCCGTACGGCTGTGCTGCTGTGCTGCTGAACTCCGCGGCGGTGGTGGGTGCGGATGCCCCGGCGGCGCGGAGTTCGTCGGTACAGCACCAAAGATTGGACTGGACCAATCCTGCCGTCAAGGGGGTCCCGGATGATGGTCCGGCGCACCGCCCGGCCCGGCCTGACCGATGGTCAGCAGATGATCGGGAATGGCACGGTTTGGCCGGCCGCCGCCGCACCCCGTACGGCCGGCACCGGGTGCCACCCGGGCTCGGGGCCCGGACCCGACCCCGCACGCGGGGGCGCTCCGGGCCCGGACCGACCGCTCTCAGTTGGCGATGCCCACGGTGTGCCGGATGCTCTCCGGCTCGTCGAGGGCCCGCAGCATCAGGTGCGCGACGTCCGCGCGGGAGGCGAAGACCCCGCCGCGGATGTTGCGGTCGTACGCCGTCCGGTAGTCGCCGGTGACGGGCCTGTCGGTGAGCCGGGGCGGGCGCACCACCGTCCAGTCGAGGGCGCTGTCGCGCAGCACGTCCTCCATCCGCGCCAGGTCGGCGTAGTGCTTGCGCAGCGCCACCTTGACTATTCGCGAACCCAGTTGGGTCATCAGGAAGCCGTCTCCCGGGTCCCGGCGGGGCGGGGTCGGGCGGCCCGGCGAGGCGACGGTGCCGATCGGTGCCGCACTGACCACGACGATCCGGCGGACACCGGTCGCCGCCATCGCCGAGGCGACCGACCGGGTGCCCCGCCAGGCCACGCCGGCCTCCGCGCTCGACCGCGCGCCGAGGCCGGAGAGGACGGCATCCGCCCCGGCGACCGCGCGCTCCAGCACGGCGGGGTCCGCGCTCGCCAGGTCGGCGGTCACCGTCCGCACCGGCCGGTCCAGCCGGGCGGGGTTGCGGACCACCGCGGTGACCTCGTGACCGGCGGCGAGCGCCTGGTCGAGCAGGTGGCGGCCGATGCCGCCGGTGGCTGCGAGGACGACGATGTGCACAGGGATCAACCTCTTTCGTGTGGTGCGGCGACCGGGCCGGCGCACAGCGGCGGGGCGGGTCGTCGGGCGGGTGCGCCCGGGGGCCGGACGCGGGCGGCGGAACTCCGCCGGGAAGGCCTCGGGGGCCTCAGCCGAGCCGCGAGAGCTTGTCGGGGTTGGTCACGAAGTAGATGCCCTGGACGGTCTCGCCGTCCGGCTCCAGGTCCAGGACCAGTACGGCGAAGGGCGAGCCGGCGATCAGGAGCACCGCGGAGGGGCCGCCGTTGACCTGCCGGAAGCGGATGTCCAGGTGCGGCGCCAGGCTCGGAGCCCGGCTCATCAGCAGGTGGGCCACCTGGTCGCGGCCGTGCACCGGCGACCGGCCGGCCGCGGTGGCCTTGCCCCCGCCGTCCGCCCAGAGCGTCACGTCCGGCGCCAGCAGGCGCAGCAGCGCCTGGAGGTCCCCGTCGTAGACCGCCGCCGCGAAGCGTTCCGTCACCTGCTGCCGCAGCCGCCGGTCCGCCTGGTAGCGGGGGCGGCGGGCCTGGACGTGCTCGCGGGCGCGGTGGGCGAGCTGGCGTACGGCCGAGGGGCTGCGGCCGAGGATCTCGGCGGTCTCGGTGTGGGCGTAGCCGAAGACCTCGTGCAGGACGAAGACGGCGCGCTCCAGCGGGGTGAGGGTCTCCAGGACGACGAGCAGGGCCATCGAGACGGACTCGGCGCGGCCGACCTCGTCGGCCGCGTCACCGGGCGCCCGGGGGTCGGCGAGGGTGGTGGCGAGCGGCTCCGGCAGCCACGGGCCGACGTAGGTCTCCCGTCGGCGGCTGATCAGGGCCTGCCGGGCCAGGGCCTTGTTGACGGCGATCCGGACGAGGTAGGCGCGGGGGTGTTCGATCCGCTCGCCCGCGGTGTCCTCGACGCGCGCGGCCCAGGCGAGCCAGGCCTCCTGGAGCACGTCCTCGGTGTCGGCGACGCTGCCGAGCATGTTGTAGACGATCGAGAACAGCAGCTCCCGGTGCTCGACGAAGGCCTTCGTCGCGTCCTCCCGGGCACCGGCGGGCGGCGGGGTGTCGGTCATGGGTGGGGCCTCCTTCGCGGTCGCATCCTGAGAGCCTCGGGGCGCGCCGAGTGTGACATCCACCGCCGCGAATGTGACCCGCGTCCCAGTCGCGCCCGTTCGCGCCGCGGCCCCGGCGGGCCGGAAGGCCGTACCGGGGCCGGGGTGCGCGGGTCGGGGCCGCGCCGGTGTGCGCGTGCCCCGGCCGGCCCGGGGCGACGACCGGACCGGCCCCGGGCCGGGTCAGCCGCCCGCGGTGACCGACTGCTGGTGGTGGAAGACGTTGCGCGGGTCCCAGATGCCCTTGGCGAGCTGCAACCGGGGGTAGTTCTGCTTGTAGTACAGCCGCGGGTAGAGCGGCGCCGGGTCGGCGGTGGTGCCCAGGTCGACGTCGGGGTAGTTGACGTACGCGCCGTCCGTACCGAGGTCCCGGGTGGCGTCGCCGGTCTCGGGGACGCCGCCGGTCTCGGCGTACACCTCCTGGTAGAAGCCCCTGATGAAGTCCAGGTGGGCCTGGTCCTGGGCGGGGCTGGTCCAGTAGGTCTGGTACTGCAGCTTCATGAAGGAGTCCCGCTGCGGGACGGCGGTGGCGCACGGGTCGACGGCGTTGGTCCGGCAGCCGTAGGAGTCGATCTGGACCAGCGTCTGGGTCAGGTCCACGCCCGGGTCGTCGCGGGTCAGCCAGTTCCACATGCCGGTGACGTTGGCGGCCGAGAACGGCTTGCGGTGGTACGCGGACTTGTACTTGCCCCGCTGGTTGGCGCCCGAGCCGTTGAGCGTCATGGTCGCCTCCATCCAGGGCATCTGCCGGCGCTTCTCCGGCAGCGGCAGGAACAGGCCGCCGGCACCGTCGGTCTGGACGGTCGCCTGGGTGGTCAGGCCCGCCTGCATCGCCTGGAGGAAGTCGTCCAGCGGGCCCACGTCGTCGCGGACCCACTCGGTGAACAGCGCGATGTTGCCGTTCGTCTTGTGGGTGAGCTTCAGGATGCTGAAGAGGTCCTGGTAGACCTGCTCGTCCGGGCTGCTGTGGGCGGCGAAGAACTCCCCGTAGTTGGCGAGCAGCCGGGGGAAGTCGTCGGGGTTCCGCAGCAGGTCGGCCCAGGGCCAGGCGATGCTGCTGAGCCAGACCCGCGGCGGCGGGACGGGCAGCTGCTCGGCGAAGTAGTAGCGCAGTACGACGCCGAAGTTGCCTCCGCCACCGCCGGTGTGCGCCCAGAAGAGGTGGGCGGTGTCCGAGCCGTCCGGGTCGGCGCGGTGGGCGCTGGTGAGCTCGGCGCGGCCGTCCCTCACCGTGACGACGTCCACCTGGACCAGGTGGTCGACGGTGAGCCCGTCGCGCCGGTTGAGGACTCCGTAGCCGCCTCCGCAGACGTGGCCGCCGATCCCGACCGAGTAGCAGGACCCGGCCGGGATCGTCACGTCGTAGCGGCGGAAGAGTTCGGTGTAGACGTCCCAGATGCTGGCGCCGGCCTCCACGCAGTAGGCGGGCCGACCGTACTTGTCCGGGGCCCGGCGGACACCCTTGCGCAGGCTCAGGTCGAGGATGGCGCCGCCGGTGTTCTCGACGAAGTCCTCGTAGCAGTGGCCGCCGCTGCGGACGGTGGGCCGCAGGCCCTGCCGCAGGGCGCCGTTCACCGCGGCCAGCGCCTGGGCGTCGTCGGTGATCAGCTGGATGTAGCGCGGCTCGCTGGTCCACCGCTGGTTGAAGCCCTGGCTGAGCGCCTGGTAGCGCCCGTCGCCGGGGAGCACCCGCAGCTGCTCGGCGCCGTCGGCCGGGCCGCCGGGGGCGGGGACGCCCGTGTCCGCCCGGGCGGGGGCGGCGAACACCCCGAGCGAGGCGCCGGCCGCGACCGCTCCGGCGGTGCCCAGGAGTCCTCGTCGTGAAAGCTCATGGCTCATGTTCCGAACGTCCTTCGCCCTGCAGTTCTGGGAAAACCACACCAAATGACCGGGTCGACCGGACCGATCGAACAATGGGCGGCAATTCGCTGACGAATGTTCAAAGTCGGTCAATTCGAATCGAATTGAAGCTAGCACGAGGACCGTCCGCACCCGGCGCTGCGACACTCCGCGCGCCGCGGCGGCACCGGCCGCCCCGACGGGCGGAGGCGAAGCCGAACGGAACCTTAAACCGGACCTAAGCGGCGCCCGGGTTCTTGACGTGCACAGTTGGTCTAGTCCACTTTGATGGCTAGCACCGCGCTCCCCCAGCTCGGAACCACCCCCACGACCCGCCGCCGGGCGCACCCCACGAGCGCCCGGCAACGGCGAGCCCCGTCCCGGAAGGCTCCCCCATGGCACGCGCGCATCACCGCCGGACGACTCCCCGGCGCGCCAAGCTCCTTGCCCTCACCGCCGCCTCGGCAGTCGCCGCCGGCACCCTCGCCACCCTGGCCGTGAGCGCCAGTGCGGCCGACACCAACCTGCTCGCCAACCCCGGCTTCGAGAGCGGCTCGCTCGGCGCCTGGAGCTGCTCGGCGGGCACCGGTTCCGTCGTCAACACCCCCGCGCACAGCGGCTCGTACGCCCTCAAGGGGGCCGCGAGCAACAGCGACACCGCCCAGTGCGGCCAGAGCGTCACGGTCAAGCCCAACACCAAGTACACGCTGAGTGCGTGGGTCCAGGGCAACTACGTCTACCTCGGGGCGACCGGCAGCGGCGTCACGGACCCGGCCACCTGGACCGCCGGCGGCGCCAACTGGCAGCAGCTGTCGACCAGTTTCACCACCGGCGCGGCGACCACCAGCGTCACCGTCTACCTGCACGGCTGGTACGGCCAGGGGGCCTACACCGCCGACGACGTGGTGCTGAGCGGCCCCGGCGGCGCCACCACCCCGCCGACCAGCCCCGCCCCGACCACCGCCTCCCCGACCGCGACGGCGACCTCCTCCCCGACGGCCACCTCATCGCCGACCGGGCCGAGCGTCCCGGTGCCGGCCGCGCCGTACGTCGACATGGGCGCCTGGCCGACCCCCTCGCTGCCCGCGATGGCCACCGCCGGCAACCTCAAGTCGTTCACCATGGGCTTCGTCACCAGCGTCGGCTGCAAGGCCAGCTGGTTCAACGCGTACGACCCGCGCACGGGCTGGGCGAAGGACCAGATCGACGCCCTGCGGGCCAACGGCGGCGACGTCAAGGTGTCCTTCGGCGGCGCCAGCGGCACCGAACTCGCCGCCGCCTGCAGCTCGGTGGACACGCTGTTCGCGGAGTACGACGCCGTCGTCAAGGCCTACGGCCTCAAGTACGTCGACTTCGACATCGAGGGCGCGGCGATCGCCGACACCACCTCCAACGACCGGCGTTCGGCCGCACTGGCCAAGCTGCAGAAGGCCAACCCCGGCCTGAAGGTCTCCTTCACCCTGCCCGTCCTGCCGGAGGGCCTGACCGCCGAGGGCGTCGCCATCGTCCGCTCGGCCCGCGACGCCGGGGTGGACGTCAACCTGGTGAACGTGATGGCGATGGACTACTACCGCGCCGGCTCCGACTACGGGGACGCCGCGATCCAGGCCGCCCAGGGCACCTACAACCAGCTCAAGGCGCTCTACCCGGCCAAGAGCGACGCCCAGCTCTGGTCGGCCGTCGGTGTCACGCCGATGATCGGCGAGAACGACGACCACCAGATCTACAACCAGGCGGACGCCCAGCAGTTGGTCGCCTTCGCCAAGCTGCACCACCTGGGGATGCTGGCCTTCTGGGACGCCACCCGGGACGCCAACGCCTGCACCGGCGCGCTCTACAAGTGCACCAACATCGCCCAGCAGCCGTACGAGTTCTCGAAGATCTTCGCGCAGTACACCGGCTGACGACCGGACCGACCCCGGGCCGGGGCACCGGAGCGCCCGCTCCCGTGCCCCGGCCCGATCCGTGCGGGCCCGACGGGCACCCGGACCGACGGTGTCACGGCGCGGCGGCCAACGCCTGCGAACGGTCGGCCGCGATCCGGACCGCGAAGGCCGCCAGCGCCGTGCCCATCAGGTAGCGGTGCACCCGGCTCCAGAGCGGACGGCGGCCGAAGAAGCCCGACACCCAACCGGCCGTCAGCACGAAGACGCCGTTCATGGTCACCCCCACCACGATCTGGGTCAGGCCCAGCAGCAGGCTCTGGGCCGCGACACGGCCGCGTGACGGGTCGACGAACTGCGGCAGCAGCGACACGTACAGGATCGCGATCTTCGGGTTGAGCAGGCAGGTGAGCAGCCCCATCGCGAACAGCCGGGCAGGCGGGTCCGCTGTCAGTTCGCGCGGCGCGAACGCCGAGTCGCCACCCGGCCGGACGGCCTTCCAGGCCAACCAGAGCAGGTAGCAGGCGCCGGCCAGCTTGAGGGCGAGGTAGATCTCGGGAACCAGCGCGAACACCGCGGCGATGCCGGCGGTGGCGGCGAACAGGTAGGTCAGGAAGCCCGCCCCGACCCCGGCCAGTGAGATGAGCCCGGCCCGTCGACCCTGCGCGACCGACCGTGAGACCAGGTAGATCATGTTCGGCCCCGGGGTGAGCACCATCCCGAACGCCACCACCGCGATCCCCGCCACCGCCCCGAAACCGACCACCGTCATCCCCGCCTCCCCCTGGCGTCCGCCGGCCGCTCGAACGGGCCGGTGGATCACCCCCACGCTAGTCGTAGCACGCTCCCGGCGCTGTCCGGGCGTGGCGCAGAGGCAGCCGCACCGCCTCCGCAGGGCGGATACGCCGGTTCGAATCCGGTCGGGACCACCAGCACGAACGACACGGGGGCGGCGGCGCCGGTCAACGGGCGTACGGCAGCGAGAACTTCGACGGCACACAGATCGGTGGACGACGTGTCGACGGCCGGCACATCGCGAGCCGCAGACGTCCCGACCGCGCAGCAGGTGGCCGCGTTCTCCTACCGGGAGGCGCGCAGTTGCGACCGGCCCGGAAGGAAGTCCCGTCCGTCGTCCCGCGCCGGGCGCGGCCGACCAGGTGCGACGGGCGGCTCGGGGCGCGCTGCGGCATCGGAACGATCCGGTGCGGAGGACGTGGTGACGGAACCTCAGAAGTTCGGCGCCGCACGCCCGACGGTGCCGTTAGCATCCTGGAAGGCGAATCCGGGAGGCTGATCTCATCAACACCGACGGCAGCAGCGGCTATCTCCAGCCCCTGCGCTCCGACGACCCTCGCGAGGTCGCGGGCTACCAGTTGCTCGCCCGCATCGGCGAGGGCGGCATGGGATCCGTCTACCTGACGCGCACGCGCGGCAGGCAGCCCGTCGCCCTGAAGGTGATCCGCCGCGAGTACGCCCAGGACGCGGAGTTCCGCCGGCGCTTCCAGCAGGAGGCCCGCGCGGCCCGCCAGGTCCGGGGCTACCACGTCGTCCCGGTGGTCGACCACGACACCACCGGCGAGCAGCCGTGGATCGCCACCGCCTTCGTCCCCGGGCTGCCGCTGGACGAGGTGCTGCGCGCGTTCGGGCCGCTGCCGGTCGCCGCCGCCCTGCAGTTGGCGGGCTGCGCGGCCGAGGCCCTGCGGGCGGTGCACGCGGCGGGGGTCATCCACCGGGACCTCAAGCCCAGCAACATCCTGATCGGCCCCGAGGGCCCGTCCGTGATCGACTTCGGTATCGCCCGGGCCGCCGACGCCACCCAGCTGACCCGCAGCGGCGGCCTGATCGGCACCCCCCAGTACATGTCGCCCGAGCACGCCGACGGGCAGCCGCTGACCCCCGCGACCGACGTGTTCTCGCTCGGCCTGGTCATGGCGGTCACGGCCACCGGACGGCACCCGTACGGCGAGGGCGGCGCCATCACCCTGGCCACCAAGATCGCGAACACCGAGGCCCGGCCACCGGACCTGAGCGGCTACCAGGAGCCGCTGCGGCAGCTCCTGGAACGCTGCCTGGCCCCGCACCCCGACGACCGGCCGTCGCCCGCCGAACTGGCCGAGCTGTGCGAGCAGGCGAGCGGACGGCCGCTGCGCGACTTCACCGGCTGGCTGCCGGAGCCGATCGCCGCCGCGATCGCCCGCCGCGAGCGGGCCTCGGAGGAGCTGGGCGACCCCTCGGGCGACCCCACCTCCCTGCCGACCGGGCATCAGCAGGCCCCGTCGCAGTACCCCGCCCAACCGACGGGTGCCCCCTCGCGGCCCTACCCGGGCCCGGCGTCCCAGGGCACGTCCCCCTCCTACCCGGTCCCCGGCCTCCAGGGAGCACCCCAGGCTCCCGCACCGGCCGCCCGCCGGCGGCGGACCCCCGCCCTGGCGGCGGCCGGGCTGGCGGCCGTCGTCCTGGTCGCCGGAACCGCCTGGGTGCTCGGCGCCCAGTGGGGCAAGGACGCCGGCGCCAAGAATGCGCAGGGGGCGCCGCCGCCCGCCGCCAGCGCCACCTCCGCGGGCTCAGGACCCTCGGCGGGCTCCCCGTCCCCGGCGGGTTCGGTGCCGTCCGGGAAGGCCGGCGGCAAGGCCACGGCCAAGGCGACCGGCGAGTATCAGATGATCTTCAAGAAGCCGTTCACGCTCCGCAGTCCGGCCACCGCGGGCTTCAGCCGGACCGACCTGGACACCCCGCAGGTCGTCTCCATCTCCGCCGACATCAGCGACAACGAGATGGAGATCGTCTACCAGGACGCGCACAGCGACCAGACCAACATGTCCTTCCGGACGGCCTTCGGGATCAGCTCCGGCGAGACGGCATCGGAGTGCAGGTCCGGCGTCGGCGCCGACGCGCTCAGCCCGAACATCAGGGCGAAGGAGATGAAGTCCCTCCTGACGCCCGGCACCGTGCTGTGCACGGTGACCAGCAAGGGCAACCTGGCGATGATGAAGATCCTCGAAGTGGCCGAGAACGGCACCGCGTTCGACTACACCACCGAGCTGACCCTCTGGGCCATCCCGTAACCGTCCGACGGGACACCGGCGGTGGGGTCGGTCCGGGCCCCGCCGCCGGTGCCGCACGGCGCGGGGGCTCCCCGGGGGGCGCGTTCAATCCGCGTTCAATCCGGTGGAGCGGCGAGCGGTCCGCGCGCGAGGATGTCGGCATGACCGAATCGCAGCTCACCTACATCGCGGCCCCCGAGGGCGTCGTCCCCGGCACCGGCTACACCCATGTGGTCACGGGCACCGGCCGCTTGGTCGCCGTCTCCGGCCAGGTGGCGACGGACGAACGGGGTGAGGTCGTCGGCCCGGGTGATCCGGCCGCCCAGGCGCGGCAGGTCTTCGAGAACCTGCGCCGTTGCCTCGCCGCGGCGGGCGCCACCTTCGAGGACGTCGCCAAACTGACGTACTTCGTCACCGACATCGACCACCTGCCCGCGATCCGGCCGGTCCGGGACGAGTTCTTCGCCGCCGGTCGCCTGCCCGCCAGTTCGGCCGTCCAGGTGGCCGCACTGTTCCGCCCCGACCTGCTCATGGAGGTGGAGGCGCTCGCCATCGTCCGCGAGCCCTCGGACTGACCGCACTCCCACTGCCGGCACCACCGGCACCACACCCCGGCCGGGAATGGGACGCGACGCGCGCGAGATGCCAATGATCTGATACGCACTCACGTGGCAGGTCCCTGAGCACTACGATCAGTCAATGACGGATACCACGGAAACCGCGACGGAACTCACCGACCTGGCCTCCCGGTTCCCGCTGCTGCATGCCCCGCAGCGCTGGACCTGGGGTGGCTACGACGCCCAGTTCTCATCGGATCTGCCCCCGGACGACCTGATCACCAACATCCACGTGGTCGGGTTCTCCGGCGACCGGGTGGTGCTCTGCCGCGACGCCCGCGGCCACTGGTTCCTGCCGGGCGGCACCCGGGAGGCGGGTGAGAGCGTCGAGAGCTGCCTGGCACGCGAGTTGCGCGAGGAGGCCGGTGCCCGGCTGACGGGCCCGCCGGTCTGGATCGGCGCGCACAGATGCGTCACGGACAACCCCGTGCCGTACCGGCCGTGGCAGCCGCATCCGGAGAAGGCCTGGCTGTGGGGCTGGGCCGAGGTCGACGTCGACTCGGCGCCGACCAACCCCGACGACGGCGAGGAGGTCGTCGAGGTGCGCGCGGTCGATCCGGAGGAGGCGGGCCGCCTGCTGGTTCGCGCCCGCGAGGGCTGGTGGCGTGAACTCGTGCAGCTCGCGGTGGAGTCGCACTCCCGGTACTGAGGCCGGCCCGAGGCCCTGCCGACCCTACGGGCGGGCGGTGGGCTTCTCGGGTCCTCGGGTGTTCGGGTCTTCTGGCGCTCGGGGGTTCGGGTGTTCGGGTGTTCGGGTGTTCTTGAGGTGGGGGAACGCGTGAGGCGCCCCTGGCCCCCGGGGTGGTGGGGGTGGGGCGCGTCACGGGATGGTGCTGTGGTGGTGCTGTGGTGCCCGGCCGGGGTGGCGGGCGGGGGTGTTACTTGGTGAGGCCGGCCTTCACCGAGCAGACCGGCCAGGCGCCGGGGCCCTGCGAGGCGAGGACCTTCTCACCGATGGCGATCTGCTGCGCCTTGGTGGCCTGGTGCGCCTGCGGCGCGTACGCGGTGCCGCCGAACGCCGCCCAGGTCGAGGAGGTGAACTGCAGGCCGCCGTAGAAGCCGTTGCCCGAGTTGATCGCCCAGTTGCCCGTCGCCTCGCACTGCGCGACCTTGTCCCAGGTCGACAGCGGCGCCGCGGACGCCGAGTTCGCCGTGACGAGGCCGGCCACCGGCAGGGCCAGCACGGCGCCCGCCATCAGAGCCGTCCGCACCCGGTTGCGCTTGACGGCGGTCTTGGCGGCAGCGGCGGTCTCGTTACGGAAGATCATGCACAAGTCCTCTCCAGAACCCCGGGGCAGGCACACGGAACCAGACCCTGACGGGCCACGACGTCCGAACGCCTTGACATGACTGCGAGCAGCAACCCCGGCGCGTGAACAACGCACCGTGCCGAACAGGACCGGCGGGGCCGTGCTGCGGGATGAACCCGGGCGGTGCTCGTTGCACCGACAACAACGAAGCTACGGACCCGACCGCCCACCATCAAGCAATCCCCCGTCCCCGCAGCTCAACGCACGGTTACCCCCCGTACCGATCAAGCAAAAACACCCGAAATGGGCCCAAATGACCCCATTTCCATGATCGAACAGCCCCCACACGTGCCCCCGCTCACACCACACCCCCCGTGACCCCCACCACACATCCACCCACCGCAACCACCCACCCACACCCCGCACCCGAAACCCCACCCCCCACCACCCCCCACACCCCCACCCCCGTGACCCCCACCACAACCACCACCCACCGCAACCCCACCACCACACCCCGCACCCCCACCACCCCCCAGAACACCGCAGAACGGGGGATCACGCAGCGGGGCCGGGGTCGGTCGGCAGGCCGCGGCCGAGACCGGGGCCGGGAGCAGGACGGGGACCGGGGCCGGCTGGGCCTACGTCCAGCCGCTGTCCCGCCCGGCCGGCACGGCGGCCGGAGCCGCTCCCCGAGGCCCGGCGGTCGGCGGCATCAGGCGCCGTAGGGGCGGAGGCGCTTGGCGTCGCGCAGCGCGTGCGCCCACCAGGTCAGCTGGTCGAGCATCGCCTTGGCGGCGCCCTCGGCGGCCGACTCGACCGCGTTCCCCTCCGCGTCGAACTTGTCCCCGTAGTCGTGGAAGCTGACGGTCTCGCGCACGGTGACGGCGTGCAGCTCGGCCAGCACGAGCCGCAGCTGCTCGACGGCGCGCAGCCCCCCGGAGCGGCCGCCGTACGAGACGAAACCGACCGGCTTGGCCTGCCACTCCTGCTTGTGGAGGTCGATGGCGTTCTTCAGCGGGGCCGGGAAGCTGTGGTTGTACTCCGGCGTGACGATGACGAAGGCGTCGGCGGCCTCCAGTCGCGGCGAGACGGCGGCGAACTGCGCCGCGACCTCGTCCGGCACCGGGCCGCCGAAGGCCGGGAAGACGCTGGGCAACGGGGTCTCGGCCAGGTCGACCAGGTCGGCCTCCAGGTCCTCGCGCTCGGCGGCCCGGCGGAGCAGCCACTCGGCGACGACCGGGCCGAACCGCCCCTCCCTGGTGCTGCCGACGATGACCGCGACCCGCAGGCGGCGGCCGTCACCGCCGCCGTCGGCCTGATCGACCCGACCGTCGCCCTTGTCGATCCCGTTCGCCGTGGTCATGGGAATCCCCCTCGATGTGTACGCCGTATCCGTCGAAATACAACGTACACACCGCTGTGTACGTTGTCCACTACTGATACGGTGTATACATCGCATTCGGACAGAGGAGCCCGCCCATGCCCGCCGACGAAAGACCGGACAGCCGGGCGAAGAGCGGGGGCGGGCCCCCGATCTCCCTCTGGGAGCGGCTCGAACTGCCGGCCCCCGCCCCGCGCTCCGCCCTCACCCCGCAGCGGATCGCCACCGTCGCGGTCGGCATCGCCGACGCCGAGGGGCTCGACGCCGTCACCATGCGGCGCCTGGCCACCGAGTTGGGCGTCGCCCCGATGGCCGCCTACCGGTACGTCGCCAGCAAGGACGAGCTGATCGACCTGATGGTCGACTCCGTCTACGGCGAGCTGGCGCCCCCCGATCCCGGCGCCGGCTGGCGGGAGGCGATGCGGGGCCTGGCCCTGGACAGCCGGGCCCTGCTGCTGGCCCACCCCTGGATCACCCGGACGGCCGTACCGGCGCTGACCCCGAACCAGCTCGCCGTACCGGAGCGGGCCCTGGCCACCCTGGCCGGCCTGGGGCTGGACGCCGACGCCATGATGACCGTGTTCCGGACGGTCACCGCCTACGTCAACGGCGCCGTGGAGGCCGAGATCACCCTCCTGCGGCTGATGCAGGAGCGGGGCTGGTCCAGCGGGGACGCGGCGAGGACGGGCCTGGCTCCGCAGATGACCTGGCTGATGGACACCGGCCGGTATCCGGTGTTCCGCGCCTACACCCTGGAAGCCACCCGCAAGGACGACCCGCAGTGGCAGTTCGAGAGCGGGCTGGACTGCGTGCTCGACGGCATCGCCGCCCGGATGGGCATCTGACCCGCCCGACCGGCACCGCCCCCGCCCGCACCGGGACCCCGGACGGCACGGGCGGAACACAGCGGGACGGGCCGCCGGACACCTCGTCCGCCGACCCGTCCCGTCACCATGTGCCGGTGCTCAGCGCCGCCCGGAGCGGCCGCCGGAGCCGGAGCCCTGGCCCGGGCCGCCGGTCAGGCCGGCCCGGCGCAGCGCGTCCGCCATCGCACTGTTGCCCGCCGGAGCCGGGGCGCCGCCACCGCCGTTGCCGCCACCGCCGGAGCCGCGGCGGTCCTGCCGCGGCGGGCGCGGCCCGCGCTCGCCGCCCCGGTCGCGGCCCCCGCCGGAACCGCCGGCACCACCCGAGCCGCCCTGCGGCCGGCCGACCTCGTCGTCGAGCCGCAGCGTCAGCCCGATCCGCTTGCGCGGCACGTCCACGGTGGTGACCCGGACCTTGACGATGTCGCCGGGCTTGACCACCTCGCGCGGGTCCTTGACGAAGTTCTTCGACAGCGCGGAGACGTGCACCAGGCCGTCCTGGTGCACGCCCACGTCCACGAAGGCGCCGAAGGCCGCGACGTTGGTGACCACGCCCTCCAGCACCATGCCGACCTCCAGGTCGCCGATCTTGTCGACGCCCTCCTTGAAGGTGGCGGTCCGGAAGGCGGGGCGCGGGTCGCGGCCGGGCTTGTCCAGCTCGCCGAGGATGTCGGTGACGGTCGGGACGCCGAAGGTGTCGTCGGCGAAGTCGCCGGGGCGCAGCGCCCGCAGGGCGGTGCTGTTGCCGATCAGCGAGGGCAGGTCGCCGCCGGTCGCGGCGAGGATCCGGCGCACCACCGGGTAGGCCTCGGGGTGCACGCTGGAGGCGTCCAGCGGGTCCTCCCCGCCGGGGATGCGCAGGAAGCCGGCGCACTGCTCGAAGGCCTTCGGGCCCAGCCGGGCCACGTCCTTGAGCGAACGCCTCGTCCGGAAGGGGCCGTTGGCGTCGCGGTGGGCCACGATGTTGTCGGCCAGCGTGCCGGTGATGCCGGAGACCCGGGTGAGCAGCGGGGAGGAGGCGGTGTTGACGTCCACGCCGACCGCGTTCACGCAGTCCTCGACCACCGCGTCCAGCGAGCGGGAGAGCTTGAGCTCGCTGAGGTCGTGCTGGTACTGGCCGACGCCGATCGACTTGGGGTCGATCTTGACCAGCTCGGCCAGCGGGTCCTGCAGGCGGCGGGCGATGGAGACCGCGCCGCGGATCGAGACGTTCAGGTCGGGCAGCTCCTGCGAGGCGTACGCGGAGGCCGAGTACACCGAGGCGCCGGCCTCGGAGACCATCGCCTTGGTGAGCTTCAGCTCCGGGTGCCGCTTGATCAGGTCCTCGGCGAGCTTGTCGGTCTCGCGGGAGGCGGTGCCGTTGCCGATCGCGACCAGGTCGACGTCGTGCTTCTTCGCCAGCGCCGCGAGGGTGGCGATCGAGGCGTCCCACTTGTTGGCGGGCTGGTGCGGGTAGATGGTGTCGTGCGCGACGACCTTGCCGGTGGCGTCCACCACGGCGACCTTCACGCCGGTGCGGAAGCCCGGGTCCAGGCCCATCGTGGCGCGGGTGCCGGCCGGGGCGGCGAGCAGCAGGTCGCGCAGGTTCGCGGCGAAGACCCGGACGGCCTCGTCCTCGGCCTCCTGGCGCAGCCGGGTCCGCAGGTCGATGCCGAGCCGCACCAGGATGCGGGTGCGCCAGGCCCAGCGGACGGTGTCGCCCAGCCACTTGTCGCCGGGGCGGCCGTGGTCGGCGACGCCGAAGCGGGCGGCGATCCGCTGCTCGTAGTCGCTCTGGCCGGGCAGGTCGCCGGAGTCCTGGCCGTCCTCGGGCGAGAGTTCGAGGTCGAGGACCTCCTCCTTCTCGCCGCGCAGCATCGCCAGGATCCGGTGCGAGGGGAGCTTGGTGTACGGCTCGGCGAAGTCGAAGTAGTCGGAGAACTTGGCCCCGTCCTGCTCCTTGCCGCCGCGCACGGTGGCGACCAGTCGGCCGCGGGTCCACATCCGCTCGCGCAGGGTGCCGATCAGGTCGGCGTCCTCGGCGAAGCGCTCGACCAGGATCGACCGGGCGCCCTCCAGCGCGGCGGCGCGGTCGGCCACCGACTCGTTGAGGTAGCCGGCCGCCGTGGCCTGCGGGTCGAGGCCCGGGTCGGCGAGCAGCGCGTCGGCGAGCGGTTCCAGGCCGGCCTCGCGGGCGATCTGCGCCTTGGTGCGCCGCTTGGGCTTGAACGGGAGGTAGATGTCCTCCAGCCGGGCCTTGGAGTCGGCGGCGAGGATCTGCGCGCGCAGGGTGTCGTCCAGCTTGCCCTGCGCCTCGACGGACTCCAGGATCGCGCTGCGCCGCTCCTCCAGCTCGCGCAGGTAGCGCAGCCGCTCCTCCAGCGCGCGCAGCTGGGCGTCGTCGAGTTCGCCGGTCGCCTCCTTGCGGTACCGGGCGATGAAGGGGACGGTCGAGCCGCCGTCGAGCAGGTCGACCGCGGCCTTCACCTGCCCCTCGCGGACGCCGAGTTCCTCGGCGATCTTGCGCTCTACTGCCCGCTGGGCCGCCTGTTCGACTGCCGTGCTCACTAAGCCGGTCACCTTCTCCAGTGTCGCCGCGTCTGCTGTCGCCGTACGTCCAGCGTGTACGCCCAACATGTACGCCCAGCATTCTGGCAGCCCCCGGCCCGGGCGAGGGCTCCGACATCCGTCTCCGGGCCGTCGACCTTCCCCCGCGCCGACGTCCCGGTACGGGGACGGCGACCCCTCCCCCGTACACTTCCGCCCATGGACGCCACACCCGAGCAGCTCGAACGCATCATCCGCCTCGCCGCCGGGAGCTACCTGCTGGTGACGACCTACAAGAAGGACGGCACCCCCGTCGCCACGCCCGTCTGGGTCGTCCGCGACGGCAACGCCCTCGGCGTCTGGACGGTCACCGACTCCTGGAAGGTCAAGCGGATCCGCAACCGCGCCGACGTCCTGGTCGGCCCCTGCGACGTCCGCGGCAACCCCACCGGCGAGTCCGTCCCCGCCGCCGCCGAGATCCTCTCCCCCGCCGAGACCGCCGCCTACCGCACCCTGCTGCGGCGCAAGTACGGCCTGCTCGGCGTGCTGACCCTGGCCGGCAGCAAGCTGCGGCGCGGCGACAAGGGGACGGTCGGGATCCGGATCACGCTCGCGGGGTGAAGCGCGCCCTGCTTCTCGGGACGAGTGATCCTTCGAGGAGCAGGGGGCGCCTCCCGCCTGGCAGCCGGCCTCAGGTTCAACCGCTGTCAGGCGTCCGCTGCTCGCTCTGACGCGCTCCACCAGTTCCCCCAGTACGACACGGGCGTCGTAGCACGGTGCATCAGACGTGTGGGGCACCCGGCACCGCAGGGGTACTGCCAATCACGAGTTTCGTTCCAGAACCCTCCAGGACGGATGACAAGTAGTTGATCTCCGCACTGGTTGCTTCGAAGCCTTCGCCTCGCAGGTCCTTCAGTACGGCTGCGGCCTGCGGCATCGTAAATCCGTAAGCGGCCCGGATGGCCTTCAGCAGTGCGACGCTTCCTGTCCCGCCTTCGGCGACGGAGATTCTCTGCACACCGAACTTCTGGATGATCGCGGCCCTGATCTCCGGCGGAGCCATACCGTCCCCGCCGTCATCGCTGACCAGTCCACAGCTGCGGCAGTCCCATTCGTACACCCAGGTCAGACGGCCGCCCCGAACCACCTCGCCCTTCCAGCCTGATGCGACTGCACCGCAGTTGTTGCAGACAATTTCGAACGCGACGCCTTGCTCAGTCACTCCAGCCCCTCATGGCCATGTACCGATCCACCGTGGCGTAGAACTGCTTGGACGTACCCGAGCCGTCCCTGGGGTGATGCGGCCTCTCCATGTTCCTCGCGAACCAGCGGTGGTGAAGCTCCTCATGAACGATGGTGTTCCGGAGGTCATTCCGACTTGAGAACCGCTTCCGGCCAATCTGCGTACCTACCCCTTCCGTCGCCATACCCGTGTTGACCGTCGGGCTGTACTGGGGCACGTGCGTGAGCTTCAGATCCTGAAAGTCCTCTGCAAGTGTTGCCGCCAGGGCCCGCTTCCGGGAATTGGACGACGACCCGTTGGCAGCTTCGACCGCGGCATCATCAGCCCAGACGTTGCCCTCGTGACCGCCAGCGTATTCCGTTGCCGGCGCGTCATCCACCTTCCCCGCCCCCGGCGGTTCCGGTGTCCCCTTCTTGGCCAGCGCCGCCTTGAGGTCGTCCGCCTTCCGTGACGCGTACGCCGCCGCGTCGTCGGCCCACTTGAGGATGGCGTTGGCCTCGGTGAGGCGCTTCTCGAAGGAGCGGTAGGCGTCGTAGGCCTTGTCGAGGGCCTTGACGATCTTCTTGGCCTTGAAGATCTTTCCCCAGGGGATGACGCCGATGATCATCGAGGCGCAGGCGCCGATCGAGCCCTTGGTGAAGCAGTCCCGGATGTCGTTGATCCCGAGGACCTCCATCAGGATCTCGCCGCCGGCCTCGATCACGACGTCGACCAGGGTCTTCTTCTTGGTCTTCTTGGCCTCCTCGACCTTGTCGGCCGGCGGCGCGGGAATCGGCGGGTCGGCGTCGTCGGTGCCTCCGCCGCCGTCGTCCTCGTAGCCGTTGGGGGTCGGCCAGCCCTGGCCGTCGTTGCAGCTGTCGCAGTAGAGGCCGCTGGGGTCGCTGCTGGTCACCGGCGAGTTGTTGGAGTACGCGTAGGCGTTCATCAACTGGGAGTTGCCGGTGTCGAGCACCGGGTCCACCGAGACGAAGCGGCCGGTGGCGGGGTCGTACTCGCGGGCGCCGAGGTGGACCAGGCCGGTGGAGTCGTCCTTGGTGCCGCCGACGAAGCCCTTGGTGCCGGGCCACAGGGTGGGGGCGGTGCCGCGCTCGCCGCCGAAGGGCATCGACTTGCGGCGGGTGACCGTGCCGGTGGCGCTGTCGATGGAGAGCTGGGCGGTGCCCTGGTGGTCGGCGGTCTGGATGGCGATCTTGCCGTCGCAGCCGCGGACCAGGGTGGGCGAGGAGCCGTGGCTGTAGTAGCGGGTGCCGCAGACGGCGGCGGACGGGGTGCCCGCGCCGGTGAGCTTCAGCTCGGTGGTGCCGAGGTAGAGCGTCACGCCGTCGGGGGCGCGCTTGATCAGCCTGGAGCCGTCGGCGCTGTAGAGGTAGGAGGTGGTCTTGGGCCCCTCGGTCACCTTGGCGAGGTGGCCCTCGACGTCCCATTCGAGGGTCTGCTCGGAGCCGGAGATCCGCCGGGTGATCTGGTTGCCGACCGCGTCGTAGACGTACTCGTCCAGGCGCGTTCCGCCGGGGCCGGTGGAGGTGGTGGAGGTGGAGGCGTGCGGCCGGGCCGCGCCGGGCGCGGGGTAGGCCAGGGTGCGGTTGATGTTCTTGGTGGTGTCGCCGGTCGGGTCGTTGACCGTCTCGGAGATCCGGTTGCCGGTGACGTCGAAGCCGTAGGTGTTCCAGTAGGCGTCCGGGCCGCCGACGGTGGTGGCCGCGTTGGCGGCGGTCGGGGTGGTGGCGCAGTCCGTCTTCGCCGTCCAGGCGGCGTTCATCCGCCGCAGGTAGTCGTAGCGGAAGCACTGCTGGTCGACGGCTCCGGTGTCGGCCGTCTCCTTGATGCCGGTGATGTTCCCGGCCTTGTCGTAGCTGTAGTTGGTGGCGGAGATCTCGGCGACGGTCCCGGTGGTGCGGGAGACGACGGAGTCGGTGAGGCGGTGGGTGCCGGTCTCGTAGTAGTAGGCCTGGGTGATGGGGTTGGCGGCGCTGCCGACGACGTGCGCGAGGATCTCGCCGCTGTCGCTGTAGGTGGTGCCGCGGACGTACGAGGTGGCGCCGGTCAGCGAGGTGGGCTGGCCCATCGAGGAGTAGCCGAAGACCAGGTTCTCCACCGGCAGGCCGCCGGCCTTGGGGAGCAGGGTCGAGCCGAGGGCGCCGACCGAGGTGTAGGACATGCTGGTGCTGTAGCTGCCGGCCAGCAGTTCCTCGCCCGGGACGGACGGGATGGTGACGGTGGTGCCGAGCGGCTGACCGGCGGCGTTGTAGCCGGTGACGGCGGTGCTGTAGGAGGCTCCGCCGGCCACCCGGGTCGACGAGGCGGGCAGGCCGAGGCCCTTGGTCGCGGTGTCGAAGGTCCAGGTGGCGAGGGTGGTGCCGGTGCCGGCGTCCTTGATCGCGGTCTTGCGGCCGAGGACGTCGTACTGCGGCTGGAGGGTCTTCCCGCGCGCGTCGGTGCTGGTCAGCATGCGGCCCGCGAAGTCGTAGCTCGCGGTGGACCGGCCCTTGTCGGGGTCGTTGGTCTCGACCGGGCGGCCGCGCAGGTCGTACGTCCAGCTCCAGGTGTTGGCACCAGTGGCGTCGACCACGGAGGCCTGCTCGCCGCGCTTGGTGTAGGTGTAGCGGGTGGTGTCGTACGCGGTGGCGGTGGCGTCGATGGCCGGGACGGCGCTCTGCGAGTGGTACTGCCGCAGTTCGGTCGGGCGGCCGGTGGCGTCGTTGACCACCAGGGTGCGGGTGCCGCCGTCCGGCGGTACGGTCGCGGCCCAGTTGCCGCCGTAGGTGGTGGTGGTGCGCCACTTCTCGACGGCGAGCGAGTAGGTGATCTCGTCGGTGGGGCGGCCCTGGCCGTCGAAGAGGAAGCCGTTCTGGGTGGGGATCTTGTTGTCGGGGGTCTTGGTCACGGCCCCGCCCGGGGCGCCCTCGACCAGGTACGGCGGGTTGGTCTGGGTGACCGCGCCGAGCGAGTTGTAGTAGGTGTCGGCCACCATCCGGTTGGTCACCGTGGTGCTGGTCGACTTGGCGCCGGGCTCCTGGGTCTGCCGGATCCGGCCGAGGCCGTCGAAGACCTGGTACGAGGTGCGGTAGCCGCCGGCCTCCATCCGGGTCGAACTGCTGGAGGAGACGGGCGCGTTGACGTTGTTGGTGGCGTCGACCGGCAGGGCGTAGCCGAAGCTGCTGCTGGGCTGGGTGGGGTGGGCGGCCTTGGTCCAGGCGGGCAGCCAGACCTTGGCGAGCCGGCCGGCCGCGTCGTACTCCAGGTCCGTCCGGTTGGCGTTGGCGTCCTCGGAGCCGGTCTGGTCGCCGCGCAGGCCGTCCAGGTAGGTGACGCTGGTGAGCCACTTGGTGGCCGGGCGGTCCATCGGCACCTTGGTGGTGATGGACGTGGTGAGGCCGTTGGTGTTGGTGGTGTAGCTGGTGAGGGTGGTGTCCCCGTAGGCGTCGGTCGAGGTCAGCGGGCGGCCGTTGGCGTCGAACCCGGCCTGGGTGAGGGTCTGGTACTGCGCGGTCTGCCCGCTGTACGAGGCGACCTCCTCCGTCCTGGTGACCAGGCCGCGGGTGGGTGCGGCGGTCAGGCTGGCGGAGTCGTCGTAGTAGATCCGGGCGTCCTGGACGCTGTCGGCCGGGTAGACGGGAGTGGTGGCGCAGTCGACCGCGACCTTCTCCGTCCGGTAGACCTTGTCCTTGATCCGGCCGCCGCTGTCGGTGTACCAGAAGCGGGTGCAGGAGTCGTCGTCGGCGCGGGTCGGGTCGCCCTCGTCGTTGACGGTGGAGATCCGGCCGAGCGCGTCGAAGGTCTTGCCGAGCTCGGTGCTCTGCCAGGCGGTGGCGCCGGCCGAGCTGGTGGTGACGAGGGTGCGGGAGACGACCTTGGAGGTGTCGCGCCGGTAGCCCTTCAGCGGGCCCGGGGTGCCGGCCCGGTTGCGGGTGGCGGTGGCGTCCGAGCGCCACGGCTCGTAGGAGACGGTGCCGGTGGGGGTGCCGTTCTCGCCGGAGTAGGTGATGCTCTCGCGCAGGGTGCCGGTGAGGCCGTCCTCGTCGGCGATGGCCGCGCCCTGGGAGTCGGCGACGGTGACGCTGCGGGTGCCGCTCTTGAGCTTGTCGCCGTTCATCCCGCGGAAGTAGACGGACTCCGTCCGGGTGACCTGGTCGCCCTGGCCGGCGTCGCCGTGCAGGGTGCGGACCCGGCCGTAGCCGCGGTAGTCGCTCCAGGTGCGGTCGGCGTCGTCGGTGCCCTCACTGGTGTCGTAGTGCCAGGCGGCGCCGCCGAGGTACTCGTACCGGGTGGTCTTGGAGCGGGCCTCGGCCAGGCGGTCGCTCTCGTCGACCCGGGTGACCACGTACTTGTGGAAGAGGTCGTCGTGGGCGACCTGGCTCTGCGGCGGCGTCCAGTGCACCGGGAAGCAGCGCAGGGTGTTCTGGTCGAGGGCGCCCGGCAGCACGGCCGGCGCCTCGCGGCGGCACTCCGGGTCGGAGTAGGTGACGTCGATCTGGCCGCCGGAGTCGAGGCCGACCGCGGTGATCCGCAGCCTGGCGAGGTAGGGCAGCGGGTCGGTGCCGCCCCAGACCCGGTTGGCCATCGGCTTTCCGGTGAAGACGGTGCGCGGGAGCTTGACGGCGGCGCCGCCGATGCCGGCCCCGGCAGCCTTGCCGGTGCGGGTGACGGCGTTGAGCCACAGCGCCGGTGAGAAGGCGTCGCCGGCGCCCTTGAACTCCTGGTCCAGGTTCCAGGTGTCGATCTCCTGGTAGGAACTGCCGTTCCAGACCTGGGTGGTGATGGCGGTCAGCCGCTTGCGGTTGAAGAAGGAGGGGGTGTGCTGGGTGCAGGTGGCGGCCGAGCAGACCTGGTCGAACGGGACGTCCGGCCAGCTGGTGGCGTGCGCCGCGTCGAAGGTGCCGCAGTTGGCCGTGCAGCGCTCGTCGGTGGCGAAGTTCACCTGGGCGGGCGCGGTGGCGTAGAGGTTGTCCGCCCGCAGGCCGTAGTCGATCCGCTTCAGCTGGCCGCCGCGCACGTAACTCACGGCGGCGCTGCCCATGTTGGGGGCGTAGTTGTTGGTCTCGGGCTCGTAGTAGTACGACATCGCGTTGCCGTGCACGTCCTCGACCAGGTCGAGGTTCCAGCGCCAGCCGAGGTTGGCGCACTGCGAGGCCGCGTAGGTGGCCGCGTGGCAGGGCTCGCCGGGGTGGTTGCCGTAGACCGGCTCGGTGAAGGCGGACTTGGTCTCGGTCTTCCCGCTGGACCAGCCGGGCAGCTGCCCCTTGCCGAAGGTGTAGCGGGTGCCCTCGGGGGTGGTGACCACCCAGTGCTCTCCGCCGTAGGCGCCGTTGGCGGCGCCGGTCTTCAGCTCCACGGTGCTGCCGTCGTCGCTGGCGGGCTTCCACTGCCCGCTGGCGTCGTCCAGGATCAGTTCGGTGGAGCGGCCGTTGAGCGACATCGCGACGACCGGGCCCGCGTAGCAGAGGTCCCCGGTGTCGGCGGTGTTGTTGGGCAGCTGGTTCGCGAGGTTCTTGCCCTTGTCGTCGGCGCACTGGCGGTAGCGGCGCTCGACGTAGCCGCCGGCGCCCACCTCCCAGCCGTCGCCGATCGCGGAGGCCTGGCTGTTGGTGGCGACGGTGCGGCCGTCCACCGAGCCGGAGGAGTAGGTCAGGCCGACCTGCGGGGAGGGTCCGCCGAGCGAGGGCGGCACCTCGATCGGGTAGGAGTAGGTGAAGTCCCCGGCGGAGCCGCCGACCTGCCAGGAGCCGGACGGCGAGAGCGAGGTGGCGGCGTAGGTGCCACCGCTGCCGGAGGCGCCGGCCTCGGCGGCGAGCAGGGTGACGCCGGAGCTCGCGGGGGCGGCGGCGCGCGCCTCGGGTCCGGTCGCGGCGACCGGTGCGGCCTCCAGGCCCACCTCGGCGGTGAGCTTGGCGCCGGCCAGGTCGTTGGCGGTGGGGACGGGCTTCCTGGTGCGGCACTCGGCCAGTTCGGGCGTGGTGAGCGCACAGGCGGGCAGCTCGACCAGGGTGAGCCGGGAGGCCCAGTCGCCGCCGTACGCGTTCTTGAAGCCGGAGTAGTCGATCTCGGCGGTGACGGTGCCGGGCGCGGCGGCGCCGTCGGCGCGGGCGAGGCCGAGCAGCAGGCCCTGGACGCCGGCCCGTTCGGTGGCGGGGCGGTCGAGGGTCTGCACCCGGATCCGGGCGGGGGTGGCGGCCTTGGGCGGCGCGCCCGCGACGGCCTGAGCACCCGCGGCGGCCTGGGCGCCGGGGGCGCCCTCGCTGCGGGCCGGTGAGATCCGGATCGGCGAGGAGCCGGCCTGCTGCCCGGCCGGGGGCGCGGCCCCGGCGGACTTGGCCGTGGACGTCGACGCCGCGGCCGGCTCGACCTCGACGGACTGCGCGGTCGGCCAGCTGACCGCTCCCGGGCCGGGCCATCTGTTCTCGGCCAGCCGGGCCTCGTCGAACGGCTTGGAGGCCACCGGGCCGCCCTTGACCGGTGCGTCCTTCTGCAGGGCGCGCGGCGCGGGGGGCTTCTTCCCGGCGGCCAGTGCGGGCATCGGCGACAGCAGCGAGAAGCCCAGTGCCGACACCACCGTCACGGCGAGCGCCGCGACCGGACGGCGATGCAGGGAGATCCCCGATATCCCCGACTTCCAATACGTCCTCATGCCGGTTACAGGCACGTCGCAACCCCCCACAGTGATCAGCGGCCCGTGGAACGTATCAGGGCGGCAAGTACCCTGCCCACCCCTTTTTCCCGGCGCATTTCCGCGGCCCGACATTTCACCCACGGGCGCCCTCGGAACAATTCAGACATAGCAAACTGAACGTCATGAGAGGCTTTCTACCAGGACAAGTGATGCACCATCAGGCACCGGGGAAGCACAGGCCACATCGGACATGCCACCTAAATGGTGACATCAATCCGTTTTTTTGTCGCACCTGGCAAGGATTGTCCGAATCATATGTGGTGAGCAGATTTCCACCGCAGTGAGTAGGGTGTTCCTGCTATTCGATATTCACCCGGAGGAATTACGTGAGATTCAGAAGAATCGGCGGTCGGGGGCTCGTACCCCTCCTGGTCGGCGGCCTGGCCCTGTCGGTCGCCGGGATCCCCGCCGCACCGGCCGGCGCGATCACCCCGCGATCGGACTCCGGGCAGAGCGCCCCGGCCGCCGAGGCGGAGAGCGCCCGGCAGCAGGCCGCGCGCACCGGGCAGCCGGTGGAACTCCTCGCGGCCCGGAGCGAGACCAGCGAGCAGGTCGTCAATCCGGACGGCAGCCACACCGTCACCCAGCACCTGCGGCCGGTCCGGATCCGCACCGGCGGCGGCTGGACCCCGGTCGACCCCACGCTGAAGGCCGCCGCCGACGGAACGGTGCGGCCCGCGGCCTCCGCCGTGGACGTGGCGTTCTCCGGGGGCGGCGGCAAGCCGCTGATCACCCTGGCCAAGGGGCCGCGCAGGCTCAGCATCAGCTGGCCCGACGCCCTGCCCGCGCCGACGCTGGACGGCGCCACGGCGACCTACCCCGCGGTGCTGCCGGACGTCGACCTCAAGGTCACCGCCACCGGCGACGGGTACACCCAGGTGCTGGTGGTGAAGACCCGTCAGGCCGCGCTCGACCCCCGGCTGGCCGACCTGAAGTTCCGTCTCGACGGTCAGAACGTCGCCGTCTCCACCGGCGAGGGCGGCGGGCTGGAGATCAAGGACACCACCGGCGCCACCGTCTGGGCCGGGCCCAGCGCGCTGATGTGGGACTCGCGCGGCGACGCAGCGGCGGCCGCCGACACCGCGGCCAAGAGCCCCGCCGCCAAGGGAACCGCGGCCAAGGGGGCGGCGGCGACCGCGGGCGACGGCGCCGAACCGGCCGCGCCCGGGCCGCAGGACATCCCCGCCGAGGAGGCCCCCGACCCGACCGACCGGACGGCCCACCTGCCGATCTCCGTGGTGGGCGACACCCTGGAGGTCAAGCCCGACGCCCGGCTGCTCACCGCCGCCGACACCGAGTTCCCGCTGGTGATCGACCCGTCGGTGAATGCCTTCGGCCGCCAGGCGTGGACCAGGGTCGACAAGAGCTACCCGAACCAGGCCTACTGGAACGCCAACGACATCGCCCGGGTCGGCCACGAGGACCAGGACGGCGGCACCAGCCGGTCGTTCTTCCAGATGGACAGCTGGAACTTCACCCGGCCGGGCGTGCGGATCATCAGCGCCCGCTTCGAGATCGTGGAGACGCACGCCTGGAGCTGCTCGGCGCGGCCGGTGGAGCTCTGGTGGACCGGCGCGATCAACTCCGGCACCAACTGGAACAACCAGCCGGGCTGGGGCGGCTGGTCCGACACCCAGAACGTCGCCAAGGGGAACGAGGCGCACGGCTGCGGTGACGACTGGGTCTACTTCAACGCCTACAACGCCGTGATGGCGGGCGTGCAGTACCAGTCGCCCAGCCTGACCCTCGGTCTGCGGGCGAGCAACGAGAGCGACACGTACGGCTGGAAGAAGTTCGACAACAACCCCAAGCTGGTCGTCACCTACAACTACCCGCCGGACGCGCCGACGGCCTACGGCACCAACCCGTCGACGGTCTGCGCGACCGCCGCGACCGGTGCGACCGTCCTCGGCGCCACCACCGGGACGAACCTCATCCAGCTCCAGGCCACCGTCAGCGACCCGCAGGGCGACCAGGTCCGGGCGCACTTCTGGCTGGCCGACGACGACACCAACACCCTGCTGACCGACTGGACTTCGGGCTTCGTCAACAGCGGCACCCCGGTGAGCTTCCCGATCCCGGCCCAGTACATCCCGACCAACCGGCCGATCAGCCTGCGCTGGCAGGTCCGGGCCGAGGACGGCACCGACGCCTCCCCCGGCGTGCCGGCCGTCCCGTGCCACTTCAAGGTGGACCCGCTGGGCCCGGAGAACCCGCCCGCCGTCGCCTCCGCGCAGTACCCGGCGCAGCGGTTCGGCGCCCCGGCCGGCACGGCGACGAACTTCACCCTCAACGGGGGCGGCGACGCCGACGTGGTGAAGTACGTCTACTCGTACGACACGGACACGCTCAACAACACGGTCGCCACCACCTCCGGCGCCCTCGTCACCCTGCCGTCCTACACACCGGCCAGCGCCGGGCTGCACACCCTGTACGCGGCGAGCGTGGACGCGGCCGGCAACCGCTCCTCCACCGCCGCGTACCGCTTCTACCCGACCCGGCCGGCCGCCGCGCCCAAGGTCGCGGGCGACTTCGACAACGACGGCTACGTGGACCTGGTCGGCACCACGAGCGACGAGGAGCGGCTCTACTTCTACAAGGGCACCGCCTCCGTCGACAACGCCACCGGCCTGGTGACCTCCAGCTTCGCCCGGGGCACCGATCCGCTCTCCGCCGAGCCGCCGGCCTGGCAGAGCGCCCTGGTGGCCCGCGGCGGCGACTACGTCAACGACGGCGTCCCCGACAAGCCCGCGGCCGGTCAGCCCCAGGCCAGTTGGGACGACGGCGCCCAGGACGTGCTGGCGATCCAGCCGGCCATCGCCGACCCGACGCGGCGGGCGCTCTACATCTACGCCAACGACGGCGGCGGGCCCAGCGCGGGCACGGTGCAGTTCCAGAGCACCATGGGCACCAGCGTCGTCGACCCGAAGCTCACCGCCGGCGCCCCCTTCGGCTGGGCCGACGTGACCCAGCTCGCCGCCGCCGGCGACATCGGCACCTCCGCCGCCTCCACGGCCAAGGACAACCTCCAGGATCTCCTGGTGGTGGCCAACGACAAGCTGTACGCCATCTACGGCCGGGCCTGCCTCACCACCGACGGCGAGTGCGCCTTCAGCGCGCCGCAGGAGGTCGGCAGCTCCGGGTGGAACGGCATGGAGATCATCCGCGCGGTGGACCTCACCGGTGACGGCAACCCCGACCTGATCGCCCGCTCCCGCACCTCCACCACGGACGGCCTGCGGATGTACCCGTACGTCCCGGCCACCGGCGCGACCAGCCTGGGCTCCGGCTCGACCCGGGTGCCGCTGGGCACCACCGGCTGGGGCACCGCCGCCCTGAAGAGCCTCTCCGCGCCGGGCGACCTCGACCTCGACGGCAAGGTCGACCTGGTCGGCGTCACCGTCGACGGCGCCATGCGCTTCTGGCACGGCGACGGCGCCAACGGCTTCAGCAGCTCGCTCTCCGGCAGCATCACCGGCATCGGCAACAAGTGCGTGGACATCGCCTGGGCCCAGACCGACGTCATCCTGTTCACCTGCCTCGGCGGTGACAACCAGCACTGGACCTGGAACAACAACAGTCTGATGACGCTGGGCAAGTGCCTCGACATCACGGTGCCGCCGAACTCCAACGCGCTCGGTGTGCTCGCGCCCTGCAACGGCTCGCCGAACCAGCAGTGGCTGGGCCTGCCGGACGGCCACCTGCAGAACCGGGGCTACGACGGTTTCGGCGGCGTCAACTGGTGCCTGGCCTCGCCGGCGGGCAGCACGGCGGACAGCACCCGGCTGATCCTCTGGCAGTGCATGCCGTACACCGACCAGGTCTGGCAGTCGCCCGTCCAGCTCGGCCCGCACGAGACGCTGCCCGGCGGCTGGCTGTCGAGCCTGCGGATCGCCTGACCCGCACGGTTCTCACCCCCGCACCACCCGCACCACCCGCACCACCGGGCCCGCCGCGCACCCAGCGCGGCGGGCCCGGCCCGTTCCCCCGTACCTCGCGCGGCCGAGACCGGCCCCGAGCCCCGTGCCCCGGGGGCCCGCCTCAGCGCAGGCCCGGCACCGGCTCCAGGGCCTGCGCACGGGCACCGGACGCGGCCGGGGACTTCGGCGCCGGCGGCACGGGCGTGTCGGCGCCGCAGGCCGCCGTGACCAGGTAGGTGTCCAGCGCGGCGAGGGCGCGCGCGGGATCCGCACCCTCGTAGGGGTTCACCGACAGCACCACCTGGTGCCGGCCGGCGGCGTCCCCGATCAGGAAGGTGGTGTAGCCGGCGATCCCGCCGTCGTGGCCCCAGAAGTCGCCGCAGGGCAGCGTCTGCCGCGCCAGCCCCAGCCCGTACGCGTACCGGCCGCCGTCGTCCGTCGGGACGGTGGTCATCATCTCCTTCAGCTGCGCCGGGCGCAGCAGTCGGCCGCCGAGCAGGGCGGCGTTGAACCGGGCCAGGTCGTCGGTGGTGGAGATGCCGGCCCCGGCGGCGTAGGCCACCGAGGGGTTGAGCTCGGTGACGTCCACCCGCTCTCCCGAGGCCCGCTTGAGGTAGCCGTGGGCGTGGCGGCCGGGGATAACGGTCCCGGTGGTCGGCATCGAGGTGTGCTCCAGGCCGAGCGGGCGGATGATCCGCCGTTCGACCTCCTGGTTCCAGGTGCGGCCGGTGATCTTCTCGATCATCATGCCGATCGCGATGTAGTTGGTGTTGGAGTAGCTCCACTGCTGGCCGGGCGGGAAGCCGGGGGCGTACCGGTTGGCGATGTCCAGCAGCTGCTGCGGCCGGTAGGTGGTCCGGCGTCCGGTGGTGAGCCAGGTGTCCAGGTCGTCCTGGTCGTGGAAGTAGACGCTCGGGTCGCCCAGGTAGTCGTAGAGGCCGCTGGTGTGGTTGAGCAGCTGGCGGACGGTGATGCCCTCGCCGCCGCGCACCGCGCCGGGCAGGTACCGCTCGATCGGCGCGTCCAGCGTCACCCTTCCCTCGGCGACGAGTTGGAGGACGACGGTGGAGACGAAGGTCTTGGTGACGCTGCCGATCCGGAACCGGCCGTCGGCGCGGGCCGGGGCCGCGGTGTCCAGGTCGGCGAGGCCGGTGGCACCGCGCCAGGCCACCCGGCCCCGGTCGCGGACCTCGCCCAGTGCGGCCGAGACGCCGGCCTCGGTGACGAGCCCGTCGAGCGCGGCGCGCAGGGCCGCGGCGTCGCCCCGCCCGGCCTCGGCCGCCGCGACACCGCCGTCCGGCCCGGCCGGTGCGCCGGCGGCCGTCGCGGTGGGTGCGAAGGCCAGCAGCGCGGCCCCGGCCAGTACGCCGGCGGCGATCCGGGTCCCGCGGCGGCGGGCGCGCGGGGCCGCCGGCCGGGTGCCGGCCGCCTGCGCGTCGTCGGATCCCCGAACGTCGAGTACCGGTAGGCCGGTTGCCGGTACGCCGGGTGCCTGTACGTCGGACATGGTGCTCCCTCCCTCGGGCCGGTCCCCTCCGGCCTCCGGGCCAGGCTCGCACCGGCCCGGTGGGGCGGGCATCGTCCTGCGGACCCGTCCGGTGTCCCCCTGCGGGAGGGCGCCGGGTCCGTCCGATTGAGGAGGGGTGGCCGAAACCGGCTCGGGGCCGCCGGCCCGGGGCCGGTCGCACCGGAGCTGCGGGGCGGACGGTCCGTCGGGTTCCGGCCAGGCCGGTCCGCGCCCGGTGGTCCGCGCCCGCCGGTCCGGCCTGCTGGTCCGGCCTTCCGGTCACCCCTCGTGCGGGTGCGGGCGCGCGGCGCAGGTCACGCCATCCAGAAGAACACCGCCGTCATCCGCTTCTCCTCCAGCGTGGCGCCCCAGTAGCCGGTGGCGGTGTGGATCAGGTTGGAGGTGTACAGCAGCAGGCGGTTGTAGCGGTTCGGCACCCGGACGTCCTCGGTGAAGGCGTCCGCCGGGACGAACCGGGTGCCCAGCGCGTCCACCAGGTTGTTGTGCGGGGCCGTCACCTGGTTGCCGCCCAGGCGTCCGCCGGGCAGGCTCTGCCGGTAGAAGCTGGTGCCGGTGTCCGGCGGCACCTCGGGGTTGAGGTACAGCACGGCGGCGTAGCGGCAGAGCGCCCGGGAGTCGGTGTGCGGGCGGGGCTCGCACTCGTCCTTGCCGACCACCTGGACGCAGTTGTGGTTGAGGGTGGCGCCGCCGGGCGCGGTCTCCGGCCAGAGCCTCTTCGCGCCGGTCGCCCGCATCACCAGCTTCTCGACGTGGGCGAGTTCGGCGGGTTCGAGGCCGGGCATGGTCCGCAGTCCGGGCCAGCTCTCGGGCTTGTGCGGGTAGCCCTCGGCCCAGTCGTCGCGGGCGAGGACCCGGGCGCGGACGGCGTCGACGTCGGGCAGCACGTTGTCGAGGATCCAGTAGTCCCGCCCCGGCGTGGGTTTGCGGTAGGGCAGGACTGGGAGCCCCGAGGGCCTCCGGGGGTATGAGGGCATACCCGCGACCCTACGGACGGGCCCGACCAGTACTCGCCCCCGTTTTGGTCAACGTTCGTCAAAAAAGGTGGCATGTACAGGCGGCCCGTCCGGAGGCCAGGCACTCCTCCGGCGGCGACCACGGCGGCGACCGGCCGCCGGGGCCGGTGGTGGCGGATTCTCAGTCCTGGTCTCGGCCGCAGTCGGCAGGGCGGAGCACCGTGCCCGGTGGGACGGCGCCCGCGTCCGTTGCCCTCAGCAGGAGGAGGGCTTCGCCCCTCTCACCCGCGTACTCGGCCTCGACCGCGGGGACGGGGAGGACGGTGCTCCCCCGGTGCGACTCGGCGCCGCTCGGGTGGACCGGCAGCCGTCCGGCGAGGAGGCCGAGGACGGTGACCCCGCGGGCGTCGACGGCCGTCTCCCGGATCTCGAAGCGCCAGTGGGTGTCGGCGGCGGCGAGGACCCTCCGGGCCGGGGCACCGTGCTCCCGCAGCATCGCCCGTCGGTCGCGGATCTGGTCGGCGACGGCGCAGCAGAGGCGCGGGTTGGGGCCCCGGGGTGTGTCGACGCGGGGGAACTCTGGGGTGGGCGGGATGACCAGCATCCGGTGGAGCAGGTCCAGTGCGCCGGAGCGGGCCCTCGGGTGGGCGTGCTCGACGATGTCCAGCAGGATCGGCCCGGCGGCGACGGCGGCGGGGAGGAGTTCGCCCGCCAGGTCGTCGATGAGGGCGCCGTCGAGCAGCAGGGTCGTCGCGTCGGCGGCCTGGTTGAGCGTGGTCGCGGTGGCGAGCGCCCGCAGGTCCGCCGCGACGTCGTCCTGCGGTCGGGGGTGCCGCGGACGGGGGAAGGTCGCCCAGGCGACGGCCGCGATCGGGTCGAGTCGCATGGACGGCATCCTGCCAGACGCCCGGTCAGCTCCCCGGCCGTCGGCGGGCCCGGGCCCGTCCGCGCTGCGGCCGGTGCCCTCCCGGGGCCCCGCGTCGGCGGCGATATTCGGTGCTGCGGGAGACCGGTCCGCACTAACGTCAGCGGCATGGACAAGACGGACTACATCTCCGCCCTCCGACGCGACAGCGCGCGTCTCGCCGCCGCGGCCGCCGAGGGCGGTCTCACCGCAGCGGTGCCGAGTTGCCCGGAGTGGACGGTGGCCGACCTGGTGTGGCACACCGGCGTGGTGCACCGGTTCTGGTGGCTGGTCGCCTCCGGCGGCATCGCCGGCCCGGAGGAGCACTCCGCGCCGCCGCGGCCCTCGGACGACGAGTTGATCGGCTGGTTCTCCGCGGGGGCCGAGCGCTGCGCCGCCACCCTGGAGCAGCTCGATCCCACGGCTCCCCGCTGGAGTTGGGCGGACCGCAGGGACGGCGGGTTCATCCAGCGGCGGATGGCCCAGGAGACCGCCGTGCACACCTGGGACGCGGAGAACGCCGCCGGCCGGGACGAACCGGTCGAGCGGACCCTCGCGGTGGACGGCGTGGACGAACTGCTCGCGCACTTCCTGCCGTCGACGCCGCCCGCCGGGCTGGCCGAGGCGGGCCTGCACCTGCACGCGACGGACGGCGAAGGGGGCGAGGGCGGCGGCGAGTGGACGCTGCGGGCCGTCGACGGCGCCTGGCGGGTGGGCCGCGAGCACGGCAAGGGCGCGGCCGCCGTCCGTGGCACCGCCTCGGACCTGCTGCTCCTGCTCTGGGGCCGCCGCCCG
Organism: Kitasatospora sp. NPDC057015; assembly: GCF_042673745.1. NCBI lineage: Bacteria > Bacillati > Actinomycetota > Actinomycetes > Kitasatosporales > Streptomycetaceae > Kitasatospora > Kitasatospora sp. NPDC057015. The sequence continues at coordinate 86,347 of NZ_JBHUSG010000008.1, read as the reverse complement.
GCCGAGCGCTTGGAGGTCTTCGGCGACCGGGACGCGCTGAAGGCCTACCTGGCCGCGTTCGTCCGCGGCTGACGGCGGGGCCGCCGGGCCGGGCGGGTCGGTCGTCACCCCGCCCGGCCGGGCGGCTACTTCTTGCCGTCCACCCAGGTCAGGCCCCAACCGTAGGCCTGGTCGATGAACTGGTGGTCGGAGAACTCCGGGGTCCGCTGGTAGTACTGGCCCTGCCGATGGACGGTGAGGCCGGTGCCGTCGTTCTCCAGCAGGGCGACCACGCAGCTGCTGGCGGGGAACTCGCAGCCGTCGAGGGCGAGTTCCACCGGCGGGCCGGCGGCGGGGAAGAGCGTGGCCAGCCCGTTGAGGCCGGTCAGCGGGCGGAGGTCGAAGGCGAAGGCGAAGATCAGCAGGCGCTTGATCTCGGAGACCCGGTCGAGGTTGATCCAGAGGTCCTCGCCGGTCGCCACCGAGCCGGTGCGGTCGTCGTTGGCCAGTTGGATGAACGGCGGGGCGTACAGGTTGCCGAACTTCTGGCCGACCGCCTGGACGATGTCCTTGCTGCCGTCCCGGAGCTCCCAGAGGCAGGCGAGGTCGAGGTCCCGGGCGGTGTCCTGCGGGGCGGCGCCGGGCCCCTGGGCGGCCCGCATCCGCTTGGCCAGCCAGCCGCCGCGCTCCGGCGCCTTCGGCGCGGCGGCCCCGGCCGGCGTCCAGTTGAGGTTGACCCGCATCAGGCCGCCGGTCGCGCCGTGCTTGGTCAGCGAGAGCACCGGGTCCTTCGCGGTGAGCGAGACCTTGCTGAGGTTGAGCGGCGCGGCCGGAGTGGCGGCGGCCTGCCCGTAGCCGGCCGGGGCCTGCCCGTAGCCGGTCGGGGTCTGCCCGTGGCCGGTCGGGGGTGCGGTCGGCTGGGCGCCCTGCGGGACCGCCGGGGGCGGGGCCGGCTGCGCGTACTGCTGCGGCGGCGCGGCGAACTGCCGGGGATCCGGCGCCGAGGGCAGCGGCTGCGGCGGGTACGGGGACAGCGACGGCGGCGGCGCGTACGGCTGCGGCGGGGCCGCGTGCTGCTGCGGGTCCGGGAGGCGGAAGTGGTCGGGCTCCTGGGCCACCGGCGCGGGGGCGGCCGGTGCCGGGGCGGCCGGTGTGAAGACGACGGTCTGCGGCGAGTCCCACTGCCGCTGCTCCGGGGCGGGCAGCGGCGGCGGGGTGGGCACGGGCGGCGCGACGGGGGCCGGGGCGGGCCCCGGCATCGACAGCTGCGGCTGGGTCTCGGGCAGGTCCTGGGTCGGGGCCGGCACGGGTGCCGGGGCCTGGGCCTGGGCCCTGGCGGCGGGCGCCGGCTCCTCGTCGACCTGGATGCCGTAGTCGGTGGCCAGCCCCGCCAGCCCGGAGTCGTAACCCTGGCCGACCGCGCGGAACTTCCAGCCGCCGCCGCGCCGGTAGAGCTCGCCGAGCACGAAGGCGGTCTCGGTGCTGGCGCCGGTGTCCTCGAAGCGGACGAGTTCCTCGCCGGAGGTCGCGTCCAGCACCCGCAGGTGCAGCCCGGGCAGGCTGCCGAAGACCCCGCCGTCGCTGGAGGCCGCGAGCACCACCGTCTGCACGGCCGGGTCGAGGGCGTCGAGCGACACCGTCAGCGAGTCGACGACCGCGCCCGGGAGTTGCCGCTTGCCGAGGTGGCGGACCGCGCCGGAGGCGTCCTGCGGCTGGTTGTAGAACACGAAGTCGTCGTCCGAGCGGACCTTGCCGCCGGAGAGCAGCAGCGCCGACGCGTCCGCGTCCGGCACGCCCGGCCCGGGCTGCCAGCCGAGTTCGACGCGGACGCCGACCGCGGTCAACGGCACGTTCGCACCCTTCGGTATCACCATCAGCGGCCAGACCTTCCCTGTGCTCCACAGCCCTGCGTCGCCACCACCGTAGCGCCATCACCGCCCCGCCCAGGCCGGGCCGGCGGAACCGGGTGCCCGGCCGCCGCCCGGGCGGGGCCCGCACCGCCCCCGCGGGGCCTACCCTGGTCCGGACACCGGCCCGGACCGCTCGGCCGGGCAGCCCTCCGGCGGCCAGGCCGCCGACGTCCACCGGCTCTGGAGCGCGAGGCCATGACCGACTTCCTGGTGATCGGCGAGTGTGTGGCCGACATCGTCCGCACGCCCGGCCGGGCCGACGTCCCGCACCCGGGCGGCAGCCCCGCCAACGTCGCCTACGGGCTGGCCCGGTTGGGCCGGCCGGCGACGCTGCTGACCCAGCTGGGCGAGGACGCGGCGGGCGGGCTGATCGGCGCGCGCCTGCGCGACGCCGGGGTGCGGGTGCTGACGGACCGGCAGCCCGGGGTGCGGACGCCGACCGCGGTGGTGACCCTCGACGGGGAGGGCCGCGCCTCGTACGCCTTCGACTTCGAGTGGACGCTGCGGCCGGTCGGGTTGCCGGACCAGCCGGCGCACGTGCACCTGGGCTCGGTCGCCGCCGTGCGCGAGCCGGGCGCGGCGACGGTGCTGGCCCTGGCGGAGCGGCTCCGGCCGGGCGCCTCGGTGAGCTACGACCCGAACATCCGGCCGGAGTTGTCGGGCGGGCGGACGCAGGCCCTGGCCCGGGTGGAGCACTGTGTGGGGCTGAGCGACCTGGTGAAGGCCAGTGACGAGGACGTGGCGTGGCTGTACCCGGGCGAGCCCGTCGGGCGGGTCGCGGCGCGCTGGCTGGCGCTGGGCCCGGGCGTGGTGGTGGTGACCGGGGGCGGTGACGGCGCGGTGGCCTTCACGGCTTCGGCGAAGGTGGCCGTCGACGCCGTCCGCACCACGGTGGTGGACACGGTCGGCGCCGGCGACGCCTTCATGTCCGCCGCCCTGGACGCGCTGGCCGCCCGCTCCCTGCTCGGTGCGGCGGGCCGCGCCGCCCTCGCCGACCTGGACGCGGCGACGCTGGCCGAGGTGCTGCGGCACGCCGCTCTCGCCGCCGCCGTCACGGTCTCCCGGGCCGGTGCGAACCCGCCGGCCGCGGCGGAGCTGGCCGCGTGGCGCGGACGGGAGCTCGCCGGGTAGCGGGGCCGGCCGGGTAGCGGGGGCCGCCGCATGGTTCTTGCTGCTCAGGCCACCCCGGGACCGGCCGGGTTCGGCCTTCGCGGCCCGGGCCCTGCGCCTACGGCGTGCCTGGGCACGAAACCGTGCGGAGTCACCGACGGTGTCCGGCGTCGGCTCCGCGTCACCCGCAGCACAGCCTGCTGTTGCGGCAGCGGGACCCCCATCTCCTCAGTCAGGGCCTGTTCGAGTGCATCGAGGGTCTCGCCGGCGACCGCCAGCCCGGACGACTCGTGGTGGGCCCGTACGATCGTGGAGTCGACACTGACCAGCGTCAGCCCGACCTTCCCGCGCGAGGCGGCCTCCGCGATCAACGCTTCCGTCAGGCTCTCGAAGAACCCCGAGGCCACCCAACCGCGGAACCGGGAGTACACCGTCGTCCAGGGCCCGTAGCGCTCGGGCACGTCCCGCCAGCCGCTACCGGTGCGGAACCGCCACAACACCCCGTTGAACTGCTCCCGAACCCGCCGCGGCAAAGGCCCGGTGGCAGCCACCGGAACATGCGGTTCGATCAAGGCCCACTCGGCATCCGTCACGTCAAAACGCGCCACGACTCCGAGTTCTACCAGAGACGCGGGCCGACGACCGAACCCCACCAAGATCGGAACCTCGAACCGGCTCCTAGCCCGGCCCGCCGGCCCTGTGGGACCCTGGCGCGAGCGGGATTCGGCCGCGGTGGAACACCGGGACGGGGAGTCGAAGTGAGCGCACGCCTGGTCGGGTCACGATGAACATCAGCGTGGTCGTCCCGTCCTACAACGCGGGCCCGCAGGTGCGGCGACTGCTGTCGTGCCTCGCCCTCAGCGAGCTCGACGCCGGCGACTCGTTCGAAGTCGTCGTGGTGGACGACGGCTCCGACGACGGCACCGGGGAACTCCTCGCCGCACTGGCCCCGCCCTACCCCCTGGAGTACCTGTTCCTGCCGCGGACCTCGGCCTCCGGCCGGGCGGCGGCGCGCAACGCCGGGATCCGCGCGGCCTCCGGCGACGTGGTCGTCCTGGTCGACGCCGACCAGGTCGTCGAACCCGGCTTCCTCGCTGCGCACGCCCGGTACCACCGGCTCCGCACCGACCTGGTCGTGGCCGGCCCCCGGGGCGACATGGCCGAGGGGGAGATCGACGACGAGCGCCTGGCACGGGAGTTCTCGCTCGACGCGCTGCCGGAGATCGTCGGATGGGACGGCCGGGAGTTCCTGCTGGCCGAGTTCTCGGAGAACTTCGACAACCTGGAGACCTGCTGGCACTACGCGTTCACCTGCAACCTGTCGGTGCGCCGCGAGCACCTGCTCGCGGTCGGGGGCTTCGACGAGGGCTTCCTGGGCTGGGGCCTGGAGGACTCCGAGCTCGGCTACCGGCTGCGGCGCCGGGGGCTGGCGTTCGCGTTCCAGCCGGAGGCGCTGTCCTACCAGACGCAGCGCGAGGTCACGGCGGAGATGCTCGGCCAGTGGCGCACCAACCTCGACCACTTCGTCGCCAGGCACGCGGGGGCGGCCGATGTGGCGATCCAGCAGGTCATCTGCCGGGCGTTCGACCCGGCGGAGGCGGAACGCGCCCTCGGCTGGCTGGACTGCACGGTCCGGATGGAGTACGCCGCGCGGGCGCTGGCCGGCCGCCTGCCCGAACCGACCTCGTACGCGTTGCTGGAGGTGGACGACGACAATGCCCTGGACGTCCTCGCCCGGCTGCCCGGGCTGGCCGCCGAACGCGATCTGCTGGTCCTGGACGACACGGAGCGGGCGGTGCTGGCCGGGCCGGCGCAGTGCGCCGGGACGACGCGTGAGCTGGTGTACTTCCACCGACCGTCCGCCGACGCCAGGAAGAAGATCCTCGCCCGCTACCCCGTCGGGCCCGACGGGCTGACACCCTGACTGGTCGTTTCAGAGTGAGTTCGGTTCAGGGGCTCGGCAGTTGAGGGTTGCGGACGGCAGAGTGCCGCCCGTGTCGGATGATCTTGTGCCTGATCATCCGTGGGAGCGGGTGGCTCCACTGGCGGCGGGTTCGCAGCGGCCCGGAACGTCCGGCCCGGTACGTCCGGCCCGGGCGGCCCCGGCGGGTACCGGGGTCCGCGCGGGACGGCCGGCGGTCAGTGTCCGGCGGCGGCCGTCAGCCGGTGGGCGTGGACCCGGAGCTGGAGGGCGGCCAGGTCCAGCAGCGGGGTCCCGACGCCGAGGGTGCGGGCCCGGGCGGTCAGGTCGCCGAGGATGTGTTCCCCCTCGGTGGGCAGGCCGGCGGCCGTGTCGCGGTAGAGCGACGCGGTGTCGGTGGAGCCCACCAGGGTCAGGCCGGCGGTGATTGCGGACAGCTGCGCCTCGGTGAGCGGGTGGCCGGCCGCCTTCGCCACGGCGGCCGTCTCGGCGAGCAGTGCGGGGCCGAGCCAGGCGCCGCCGGCGGCGACGACGTCACCGACCGTGCCGCGCATCAGTGTGGTCAGTGCGCCCAGGGTGCTGATGAAGGCCCACTTGTGCCACATCGCGGTGCGGATGTCGGTGGAGACGGTGAGGCCGAAGCCCGCGCCGGAGAGCTCCCGGCCCAGCCGCTCGATCCGGGCGGTGGAGCCGCCGGCGGGCTCGCCGATCGCCATCTCGCCGACCTTGCCGCCGTCGAAGGTGTCGAGGATCCGGACGTCGCCGTCGGCGTCGAGGGTGGCGATCACCTTGACCACCCCGCCGAGTGCCGCCGTGCCGCCGAAGCGCTCGGCGACGGTGTCCAGGTGGGCCAGGCCGTTGAGGAACGGCAGTACCGCCGTGTCGGGGCCGACGGCGGGGGCCACGTCGGCCAGCGCGTGGGGCAGGGCGTGCGCCTTCACCGAGAGCAGCACCAGGTGGTAGACCCCGTCGAGCTCGCCGGGCAGCACCAGCGCAGGCCGCAGCACCTCCTCCTCCGTGCCCGGTCCGGCGATCCGCAGCCCCCGCTCCCGCAGCACCTCGGCCCGGCGGGGCCGCACCAGGAAGGTGACGTCCCGGCCGGCCCGGGCCAGCCGCCCGCCGAAGAACCCACCGGTGGCCCCTGCCCCGACGACGAGAATCCGCATTCTGTTGCTCCCCCGTTCCGTGCCGCCGCCTGCTGCTGCGGTGGCGACGCATGATCAACTGTTCGGTGCACCGCCCAACGGAACCGGGTGGCCGGCTATTCCCCGGGCCGGGCGGCGCGGCTGCGCGTCGCCCGGCCACCGGCCGCCGGTCAGTGCGCCTGGGCCGGCCGGCCGAAGCAGCGCTCCAGCTCGTCGAGTTCGTAGAAGTAGCTGCCCTTGGACACGGGCTCGCAGCCCGGCTTGAACGCGGTCTGCTTCTCGTTGTAGAGCATCCGGACCAGGTACTTGTTGCCCTTGCGGTACAGGTCCCACTGGATGTTGGCGCCCATCGGGGCCACCGTGGCGCCGCGCCAGGCGTTGTCGGCGTAGGTGTAGGGCGCCGCCTCGGTGGCCTGCGCGGTGCTGCCGGGCAGCTGCATCAGCGCGGCGAGCGGGATGATCTCCTCGGCGTGGGTGAAGCGCAGTTCGGCGGCCAGGGTGCCGGTGCCCGCCCGCTTCTCCTCGACCTTGCGGAAGAGGTCGTCGAGCAGCACTCCGGCCATCCGGTAAGTGATGTCCCGGCCCGCGAAGCCCGGCCCCTTCGCGTAGAACTCCTCGGCGTTGTCGAGGTATCCGAACCAGGCGGCCTGGTCGGAGCCGATGTACCGGCCGAAGTGCCAGTCGCCCTCCTCCGTCAGGTCGGCGGTGACGCTGTACAGGTTGAAGACGGCCTGGGCGACGTCCACCTCGGTGCCCGCGAAGGGGTAGCCGCCGGCCGCGAGGCGGTCGACGAACGGGCCGGTGAAGATCCGCTCCAGGACGCGGCGGGCCTCCTGGTGGCTGCGCGGCTGGTCCCGGATCGCGGTGAGGGTGGCGGCGAGGGCCGGGTCCTTCTTGACGTAGTCGGTGTAGTCCTTGTTGGCGGCGGACTTGTGGAAGTAGAGCAGGGCGGTGTCCGTCCTGGCGGGGTCGACGGCCGCCGCAAGCGCCGGGTCGCCCTCCACCAGGCCCTTGGTGAACTCCGTCCCCGAGTCGACCGCCCGGGGCTGGCCGGAGCTCACCACGTCGATCCGGTCCCGGCCCGCGGGGTCGGCGGCGCCGGCGGAGATCCGGTGGAAGAGGCCGGGCAGGCGCTGTTCCATCCGCTCGGCCGTGTCCTGGAGCGCCTGCCGGCCCTGGCCGGTCAGGGCGCCGTAGCCGACCTTCGCGTTGGCGTCGAGGAGTTCCTGCACGTCGGGGCCGAAGCCGCGGCCCAGGCGGGTCAGCGCGTGCTCGTCCGCGGCCTGCTGCCAGAGCTTCAGCAGCAGGTCGCCGTCCTCGCTGTCGCTGAGGGCGCGGGCGCCGTGCCGGGAGACGTTCTCGGTGAAGACCGCCGTGTAGCCGGCCGGCGCCTGCTGGAGGCTCCTGACGCTCTGCAACGGGCGGTAGGGCGCCTTGGTGGTGGCCCCGGCCGGGGTGCCGAACGCCGCGCCCGCCGACGGGCCGGAGTGCGCCTGGGCGGGGGCCGCGATCACTGTGGACAGCAGGGCGGTGGCGGCGAGCGCCGCCGCACGGGAGAGGGTGCGTCGCATGGGGGGTCCAGAGTGTCGTTCGGAATCGGACGGAGCGGGCCGATCCCACCCGGTCCGGATGGCCGGTCGATGCTCTGCGGGTGTCATCGGGGTGCACAGGTGGGCAACTCACCCGGACGGCACCGGATCCCCCGGGTCCGGCGAGGGGCCGGCACGGGGGCCGGCGCACCGGCCCGGGGCAGCCGGGCCGTCACACGTCGGTGGCGGCGCGTACCCGCCCGCCCGGTTCGACCGCGACCAGCTCCACCCGGAACCGGACCGCGGCCCGCCCCCGCTGGGCGATCTCGCCGGCGAAGACCGCCGCCCCCTCGAACGGCGCGTCCGCGTCCAGCGCCCACAGCAGGTAGGCCCGCACCGGGCCGATGACCTCCTTGAGCGTCCGCGGCCCGCCCGCGTCCTGAGTGCGCATCACCGCCGCCCACAGGGCCGCCGGTCCCCTCCTGTTCACGCCGCCTCCCCGGGGGCGCCGTCCGGAGCCAGCAGCGCCCAGACGCAGGTGCCCGTCCCGCCCTCCCGCGGGTGGCAGCCCCAGGCCGTCGAGAGCTCCCGGACGAGCCAGAGCCCCCGCCCGGACTCCTGCTCGACCGGCACCTCGCCGGCCGCGGGCCGGCCGTTGCCGCCGTCGTGCACCTCGATCCGCAAACGGTCGGCGGCCAGCTCGTAGCGCACCCCGACCAGCCGGCAGGACGGTACCCGCGCGTGCTCGACCGCGTTCGCCACCAGCTCGCTGACCAGCAGCTCGCCCACGTCCAGGTACCGCTTGCCCGTCTCCAGTCCGGCCAGGAAGTCCCGGAGCAGCCGTCTGGCGGCGCCGGCCGAACGGCGGTGGCGGGGCAGCCAGGCCGTGAACTCACCCGTCACCGCGGGTGGTGGTGGTCTGTCGAGGGTCTCGGGCATGGCGCAGCCACCTCCGCAGGAACGGGAAGACGTGAGGGGGCGTGATCCGGCGCGCACCGGCAGTACCCGGCGTGCGAGGTCACGCAGAGCGAGCAGACTGTCTCGTTCTGCCACCAAGCATCGACCACTGCGGCTACCGTGACGAGTGATCAGCCGGTGTCACCGGCCTCTCTGACACCCGGGGGACCCACCTTGACCCGCGTACCGCCCAGCGGACCCCACCTGCGATCGAGTGCCGCCGCCCTGTTCGGGACCCTGCTGCGACGGACCCGCGAGGCGCGGGGGATGTCGCAGCACGACCTGGCGAGCCGCATCCCGTGCAGCCGCCCGCACCTCACCCGGATCGAGAGCGGCGGCCGGGTGCCGCAGTACGACCTGGTGACGGCGTGCGACCGGATCCTGGAGACCGGCGGGGAGTTGCTGGAGATCTGGGAGGAGGTCGACTGGTACGCGCAGGTCGACCATCCCGACTGGTTCCAGCGATTCGTGGGCATCGAGGCGAAAGCGGTGAGCATCCAGGAGTACCAGACACCTTGGATCTCAGGACTCCTGCAGACGGAGGCGTACGCGCGGGCTCTGATCTCAATCGGACAGGCCGCAGACGATCCGCAGTTGATCGAGGAGCGGGTGACTGCACGACTCGTCCGTCAGCATCGGCTCAACGACCCCGATGGGCCGGTGCTCACGGTGATCCTTGCGGAGACCGCGCTTCGCCAGACCGTGGGCAGTCCTCAGGTGATGTGCAATCAACTACGACATCTGCTGCGGGTGGGACGACAGCCGAACGTGACGATCCAGGTCGCCCCCTTCGTACTGGGCGAGCATGTCCAGTTCGGTACTTCTCTGATCCTCCTCACCTCACCCGACGGAAAGAAGCGCGCCTACTCCGAAAGCCTGGCGCACGGCCGCTTTGTCGAAGATCCGAAACAGGTCCAACACTGGCAGCAAAGGTATGATCTGCTCCGGGCCAAGGCGCTCTCGGCCCAGGACAGCGCACACCTGATCCGTAGTGTGATGGAAGGACTGCTCAACATGAACTCCACCACTCCCGACTACTCCAAGGCCTCCTGGCGCAAGGCAAGTTACAGCGACGCCGAGAGCGGCCAGTGCATCGAGGTGGCCGACAACGTCCCCGGCGTCGTCCCCGTCCGTGACTCCAAGGACCCTTCGGGCCCCGCCCTGGTCTTCCCCGCCGTCGCCTGGCAGTCCTTCGTGGCCGGCGTCCGCAACGGCGGGTTCTCCCCCGCCGACCACTGATCTCAGCCGGTCCGCCTGCTCGGCCGGTCCTGTTGTTCCAGCCATTTCGTGATCACCCGGTTCGTCTCCTCGGGCTTTTCCTGCTGGATCCAGTGGCCGCAGTCCAGGCTGACCACTTCCACGTTCGGTACGAACGCGGCCAGGTTCTCGGACCTCGCGACCAGGTCCCGGTCGCCGTGGATCATGAGGGTGGGCTGGTGGATGATCGGGTCCGCGTCCGCCAGCAGGTGCCAGTTGCGGTCGAGGTTCCGGTACCAGTTGATGGTGCCGGTGAACCCGGACGTTTCGAAGGCGGAGACGAGGACGGCCAGTTCGCCGTCGCTCAGGACGGGCTCTCCGCGTGGTGTTTCCGCCCTGGCGAGATTGATCAGCGCCATGCCCGGCTGGGGCTCCGCGGGGGGCTCGTTCTTCCGGTACAGGTTGCGGAGGAACCGGAAGGCGTTGTCGTCGAAGACGGCGTCCGCGACGCCCGGCTGCCGATTGAAGTGGACGAAGTAGAAGTCGCCGCCGAGCACGGCTTCCATGAACTCGATCCAGGGCTTCTCTCCGCGCTCCTGGTAGGGCAGGCTCAGGTTGATCACCTTGTTCACGCGGTCGGGGTGCAGCAGGGTCAGGCCCCAGACGACGAACGCGCCCCAGTCATGGCCGACGAAGGTGGCGTCTTCGTAGCCGTAGTGGTCGAGGAGCGCGACGAGGTCGCCCGACAGGTGTGCGATGTCGTAGTCCGTCACTTCGGCCGGGCGGGACGAGCGGCCGTAACCCCGCTGGTTCGGGGCGATGACGTGGTAGCCGGCCGCGGCGAGGGCGGGCATCTGGTGACGCCAGGAGAAGGCGTGCTCCGGCCAGCCATGGCAGAGCACGATGGGCTTTCCCGCGTTCTCCCGGCCCGCTTCGAAGACTTCGAGCTCCACGCCGTTGACCGGAATGAGCGTGGGCTCGGGGAAATCGGTTGAGGTCATGTCGCCATCCTGCCGCCCGAAACCGGTCACCTCATGACCGGTTTCTGTGAGAGTTTCTTCGGCGTGCGAACCGACCGGCTGGTGGCCGTCCTCCTGTTGCTGCAACGGCGCGAGCAGGTGACGGCGGCGGAGGTCGCGCGGGAGCTGGAGGTCTCCGAGCGCACCGCCCGCCGCGACCTCGACGCCCTGGCCATGGCCGGGGTGCCCGTGTACTCCACGCAAGGCCGAGGCGGCGGCTGGCGCCTGGTGGGCGGCGCCCGCACCGACCTGTCGGGGTTGACCGCGGGTGAGGCCCGCGCCCTGTTCCTGGTCGCCGGCCCGGCCTCGGCCGCGACACCAGCCGTGAAAGCGGCTCTGCGCAAGCTCGTCCACGCCCTGCCGGAGCCGTTCCGCGTGCAGGCCGAGGCGGCGGCGTCGTCACTGGTGAGGGACCCGCGACAGTGGGGGGCGAACGAGGTGGAGCACCGACCGCCCCGCTTCCTCGACGAACTCCAGGACGCGGTGATCCGCGGCGTCCAGGTGCGGCTCGGCTACATCGACGGCAGAGGCACCGAGACGACGAGAACCGTCCACCCGCTGGGCATCGTCGCGAAGGGCCCGTCGTGGTACCTCGTCACCCGTACCGAGGCCGGCCGGCGGACCTTCCGGATCGACCGCGTGTCGTCCGCCGACCCGACCGACGATCCGGTGAACCGGCCCGAGGACTTCGACCTCGCCGGGAGCTGGCGCGAGATCGCCGACGAGGTCGAACGCAGGCGAACGCCCCTGGAGATCCAGGCGCTCTGCACACCCCACGGCATAGGCATCCTCCGGATCGGACTCGGCGATCGACTCGAAGTGGGAGGCGCCACGGTCGACGGCCGCATCGAGGTCGTCATCCGCGGCCGCGACGAGTACACCCTCGCCGGCGAGCTCGCCGGGCTCGTCGAATGGCTGGAGGTAACCGGCCCTCCGAACGTGCGAGCCCACCTGGCCTCGATCGGCAACGCGCTCGTCGAACGCTACCGCTGAGCTGATCGACTCCCCTTCCCACCCCGCCCACCCTTTCGGCCACTCTCGCGAAACCCCCTACGGAGAAACGGAGTTACGGCGAAGCTGGACGGGAGCCGAGGCCGATCAGGCGGCCGAGGGGACGGCTCGTCATCGGTGGGCGCCGACCGATTCACCGGTCCGCGCCCGTCGGGGGGAGCTCCACCAGGGGAGGGGCACGATGAACGGATCAGGACGGACCAGGCAGTTGGCCGCCCGCTGCGCGGTCGCGGTGGCGGCGGTCGCCATGGCGGCGACGGCGGTACCGGCGCAGGCGGCGGGTGGGGGCCCGCGGACCGAGCAGATCAGCGTCGGCGCGGGCGGGATCCGGGCGAACGCCCAGGCGTTCGGCGAGTCGCTGAGCGCGGACGGGCGCTTCGCGGTGTTCAGCTCGGAGGCCGACAACCTGGTGCCGGGGGACACCAACGGCTACTACGACGTGTTCGTCCGGGACGTCCGCACCGGGCGCACCGAGCGGGTCAGCACGGGCACGGGCGGCGTCCAGGGCAACCTGGCCTCCGTCGGCGGTTCCGCCAGTGCGGACGGCCGGTACGTCGCCTTCACCTCGTACGCCGACAACCTCGTGGCCGGCGACGCGAACGGCACCTCGGACGTCTTCGTCCGGGACCGCCTGACCGGGCGCACCGAGCGGCTCACCACCGGCGACCCGGCCCAGCAGCAGCCCGGCGGCTCCGACTCGCCCGCGATCAGTGCGAACGGCCGCTACGTGGCCTTCGCCTCCGGCCGCAGCGACCTGGTGCCCGGGGACACCAACGGGGTGGCGGACATCTTCGTCACCGACCGGTGGACCGGCACCACCACCAGGGCCACCGTCGGCGCCGACGGGAGCGAGGCCGACCGCGCCTCCACCCAGCCGGTCATCTCGGCGGACGGCGGCAAGGTCGGGTTCATCTCCCGCGCGGGCAACCTGCTCCCCGGGGAGCCGACCCCCGCCGAGAGCGTCTCGGCAGCGTCGGCCGCACCGGCCGGGCAGCGGTTCGCGGCCCGCGCCGGAGCGGGCGACCCGCAGATCACCAAGCCCCGGGTCTACCCCTTCTACGTCCGCGACCTGCGGGCCGGCCGCACCGTGGGCGGCAGTGTCGGCGGGAACGGCGAGCTGACCTGGGCCAACTCGGGGGCGCTCAGCGCGGACGGCCGGTACGCCGTCTTCACCACCAACTCCCCCGACGTGGTGCCCGGCGACACCAACGCGCAGATCGACGTCTTCGTCCGCGACCTGACCACCGGCCGGGTCAGGCTGGTCAGTGCGGCGGCCGACGGCACCCCGTCGAATGGGCCCTCCTACGACGGTGCGATCTCGGCCGACGGCCGGCGGGTGTACTTCTCCTCCTACGCCGACAACCTGGTCGCCGGGGACACCAACCAGGCCGAGGACGTCTTCCGGCGCGACCTGTGGACGGGCGCGGTGGAGCGGGTCAGCCTCGCCGCGGACGGCAGCCAGTCCACCGGCTCCTCCTACCTCGCGGCGATCGACGCGCTCGGGACGTCCGCCCTGTTCAGCTCGGACGACGGCACGCTCGTCCCCCAGGACACCGACGGCCACCCCGACGTCTTCCTCCGCCGGCTCCCGCTGTTCTGACGGGGCCGGCCACGTGCGGTCGGGGGGGGGGGCCCCCGCCCGCGGGCCCCCCCCCCCCCCCCCCCCCCCCCCCCCCCCCCGGGGGGGGGCGCCCCCCCCCCGGGGGGGGGGGGGGGGGGGCCCCCCCGGCGCGCGCCCCCCCCCCCGCCCCCACCCGCCCCCCCGGCCCGCGGGCGGGTCCGGCACCCACCCGGGGCCCCCGCGACGTGATCTGCGTCACATGGTGTCACAGCGATCCTTCCTGCGGTGTCTTGTGCTCGAACCGCTGGAAACGAAGGAGACATCATGGGCGCGAACACCGAAGTGGTCGTCATCGGCGGCGGATACGCCGGCGTCATGGCGGCCAACCGACTGACGCAGCGCGACGACGTGACCGTGACGCTGATCAACCCCCGCCCGGACTTCGTCCACCGCATCCGCCTGCACCAGCTGGTGGGCGGGACCGACAGCGCGGTCGTCGACTACCGGGAGGTCCTGGCCGAGGGCGTCCGACTGGTGGTCGACACCGTGACCACGATCGACGCGGCCGGCCGCGCCGTGACCCGGGCCTCGGGCGGCACGCTCGACTACGACTACCTGGTCTACGCGGTGGGCAGCGGCAGCGCCGACCCGGGCGTCCCGGGGGCGGCCGAGCACGCCTACCCCATCGCCACCCTGGAGGACGCGCAGCGGCTGCGGCCGGTCTTCGACGCCACTCCGGCGACCGCCCCGGTGACGGTGGTCGGAGCCGGCCCCACCGGCATCGAGACCGCCGCCGAGCTGGCCGAGGCGGGCCGCACCGTGACCCTGGCCTGCGGCGGGGTGCTCGGCCCCTACCTGCACCGGCGCGGACGACGCGCGGTGGCCCGGCGGCTCGCCGCGCTCGGCGTGACCGTGCTCGACGGCCCCGGCACCAAGGTCACGGCGGTGACCGGCGACACCGTACGGCTCGCCGACGGCCGCGAGCTGCCCAGCCGGGTGACCGTCTGGACCGCCGGCTTCGGCGTGCCGGACCTGGCCGCGCGCAGCGGACTGAGCACCGACGCCCTGGGCCGCCTGCTCACTGACGAGACGCTGACCAGCGTGGACGACCGGCGCATCGTCGCGGCCGGGGACTCGGCGGCGCCGTCCGGCCTGCCGCTGCGGATGAGCTGCCAGGCCGCGATGCCGCTGGGCGCGCGGGCCGCCGACACCGTACTGAGCCGGATCGCGGGTGAGCAGCCCTCGACCCTCAACCAGGTGTTCGCCGGCCAGTGCATCAGCCTGGGCCGACGCGACGGCATCTTCCAGTTCGCCCACAGGTCCGACGTCGCGCTCTGGTTCCACGTCGACGGCCGCCCCGGCGCGAAGCTCAAGGAGCTCGTGTGCAGGAGCATCGTCAAGCACCTGGCGGGCGAGGCGCGCAAGCCCGGGGCGTACGGCCTGCACCGCGTGTCGGGGGGCGCCAAGCGCCGGGAGCTGCTGCGGGCCGGGCGCGCCGGGGCACCGGCCGTCGCCGAACGCACGGCCTGAGAGCCACCGGCGGACCGAGGCGGCCGGATCCGTGGATCACGACCGGATCCGGACCGCGTATCGTGCGGCCGCGCCCCGACCCCGGGGCCGGCCGCCAGGGAGAAGGACGAGACGTGAACGACCGAGCGACCGACCCGGCGACGGAGACCTTCGTCGCCCACCGCAACCTGCTGTTCACCGTCGCCTACGAGATGCTCGGATCGGCGGCCGACGCCGAGGACGTCCTCCAGGAGACCTGGCTGCGATGGGTCGAGGTCGACCTGGAGAAGGTCGACGACCGGCGCGCCTACCTCGTCCGGATCACCACCCGCCAGTCGCTCAACCGGCTGCGCACGCTGAGCCGCCGCAAGGAGGCCTACGTCGGATCCTGGCTGCCGGAGCCGCTGCTCACCGCACCGGACGTGGCCGAGGACGTCGAACTCGCCGACAGCGTGTCGATGGCCGTCATGCTCGTGCTCGAAACGCTGTCGCCGACCGAGCGCGCCGTCTTCGTCCTGCGCGAGGTCTTCGCCGTCGACTACGAGGAGATCGCGGCCGCCGTCGACAAGACCCCCGCGGCCGTCCGCCAGATCGCGCACCGCGCCCGCCGGCACGTCGACGCCCGCCGCCCCCGCGAGACCGTCTCCGCGAGCCAGACCCGGGCCGCTCTCGACTCGTTCCGGCGCGCGCTCGACAACGGGGACCTCCAGGGCCTGCTGGACGTGCTCGCCCCGGAGGTCGTCCTGATGGGCGACGGCGGCGGCATCAAGCACGCCGCGCCGCGGCCGGTCATCGGCGCCTCGAAGGTGGCCCGCCTGCTGATCGGCGGCCTCGGCAAGAACGAACTCCCGATCGCCGTCCGCCCCACCGTGGTCAACGGCAACCCGGCGCTCCTGATCCACCTGGACGGGGAGATCGACGGCGTGATGGCGCTCCGGGTGGAGGGCGACCTCATCACCGGCCTCTACTACGTCCGCAACCCCGAGAAGCTGTCCCACGTCGAGTCGGAGACGACCCTCACCCTGCGCTGACGGGCCCGGACGGGCGGGGGCGGGGCGGGGCGCGTGGTCCGCGGGCGACGGGCGGGCGGGCGCCGCTCCGTCCCCGCTCCCGCCCCCGGTCACGCCCCCGGTCACACTCAGTGGCCGCAGTTGCAGGATTGTTGGTCTAGACATATACGGACACTCTGGTCCACCATGAGACGCGAACCGGAGGATTACGGGACATGGCCGACACCGCTCACCCCGCTGCCCTCCGTAACCGAGCCCGTCGGCGGGACGTCCCAGGACCGGACGCCCTTCGCAGCGCCCCAGGTCACACCGCCGATCGCGGTCACCCTGCGCCGGCGCGTCCCGGCCCACCCCTGACCACCCGGTCAGACCCACCGCGGGACCGCACGAGCCCGCGCCCCCACCCACTCGCCTCCTCGTCCCCGTACTCCCCCCGACCAGCGGTCACCCTCGGTGGCCGGCCGGTCGCCGGACTCCGAGGAGGTCATCACCGGCCCACCACGGCCGGCCCGCTCGACGAGGAGCGACGATGACGACCAGCCGCACCCACCGGGTTGCGACGGCGGCGTACCTGCGCTGCTACCCCTACGACGACTGGCAGATGGCGGCCCACGCCCACGCGCTGGAGGAGCACGCCCGCCGGCTCGGCCTCGGCGCACCGCGGCTCTTCCTGGACAACGGTGTCTCCTCCCGGGCCATCCAGCCCGAGCTGCGGCGGCTGCTCGCCCTCGCGGCCGTGGAGCGCATCGACACCGTGCTCGTCCCGGGCCGCTGGGTCTTCTCCCTCGACCAGCGCACCGCCGACTCGGTGACCGAGTTCCTCACCGCGGCCGGCACCCAGGTCCTCGAACTCCCCCGCCGCGAGAAGACCGGCCGCCCGCCGCAGCAACGCCGGGTCGACATCATCAGGCCCAGGCCCGACGGGCCGCCCGCCTTCCGGACGCTGTCCTGAGCCCGAACCCCCCGCTCCCCGGTCCAGGACCGGGGAGCTTCGCCGCGCCGGCTCACCCCGCGCCGGCTCACCCCGCGGCGGCGCCGTCCGCCGGCGGCTCCGCGGCCGACAGCTCCACGGGCGGCGTGCCGCCCGTCGCGAGGGCGGCCAGCCGGCCCAACGCGTCCCCCGCGGCGTCCAGCACGGAGATGTGACCGGCCCCCGGACGGGACCAGAGCTCGGCCGTCCGGCAGTGCCGGGCCAGCCAGCGGCCGTGCGCCTCGGGCACGATCCGGTCCTCCCCGCCGTGCAGCAGCAGCACCGGCGCGGTGATCAGCCCGGGGTCGAACCCCCACGGGCTGACGTACGCCAGGTCGTCGTCCAGCATGCCGTCGACACCCGCCTCCAGCCCCCTGGCCGCCACCTCCGCCAGCCAGGCCCACCCGCCCGCCAGCGCGGCGTGGTCGGCCGGGGTGAACATCCCCGGGTCGTACTCGGTCACCCCGAGCTGCTCCTCCAGCGCCGCACGGCCCCTGGTGGCGGCCCGCAGTTCGGACGCACCGACGGGCGCCATGCCGGCGAACCAGTCCAGCCCCGGCGCGTCGAACGGCGCCAGCCCCGCCCCGGAGACCACCCCGCACACCCGCTCCGGCAGCACCGCGGCACACGCCAGCGCGTGCGGGCCGCCGCCCGAGTGCCCCATCACCGCGAACCGCTCCACCCCCAGGGCGTCGGCGACCGCCTCCACGTCACCCGCCGCCGAGGCGACGTCCCGACCCGGCCGCGGAGTCGAACCCCCGTACCCGGGGCGGTCGTAGGACACCCAGCGGACGCCGTACCGGGCGGCCGCCGCGAACAGCGGCCGCGGCGGCGCCCCGACGTTGGGCGTCCCGTGGTGCCAGAAGACCACCAGGCCCGCCTCCGCCCCCTCGTCCCCTTCCTCCACCGCCTCGTACACGTGCAGCGTGCGGCCGTCGGCCAGTCGGAGGTCGGTCTCCGTCGTCTTCACCATGCGCCGAGCCTAGGGCCGCGCGGCTCCGCTGTGACCAGTGGTGATGAGGGATCCTCAATAAGCTTCCGAACCGCCGAGATCCGGTCCGGCAACGCCCCCGGGCCGATCGGCACGCACGTGTAGCCGAGCGAGGCGTAGGCCGCCTCGTGGACCTGCTCGAAGCGCAGTGCGTCCTCGAAGGTGATCAGCCGCGCGTCGGTCGCCTTCACGAAGCCCAGGTTCCGGACGAGGAGGACCGTCCTCTCGTAGACCCGTCCGGCCCGGATCCGTTCCAGCTCACGGGCCAGGGCCGGAGTGACCGGACGGCCGAGAAAGGTGGCCAGGGCGTAGGTGCAGACGGGCGAGCGGTCGTAGATCTGCACGTCACCGGGCAGGGCTGCGGCCTGCTCCTGCCGTCGGCGCTGCAGCTCGGTGATCGCGTCCACGAAGGACGGCTCCGTCCACGGTTCGGGGTCGCCCTGGGCCTGCCGCAAGGCGATGACATCCGTCGCCGCCTCCTCGACGACGGTGTAGCCGTCGCACTCCAGGTGGCGCAGGATCGCCGTCTTCCCCGCTCCGGGGGTGCCCGTCAGGATGTAGCGCTTCATCGTTGCCCCTGTCCTGGCTCGGTGTGGAAGCCACCCGACTCGACTTCGTCGGATGGTGTGATCGGCGATCGCCGGGAGGAAGCGGCGAGGACGCGGTCCGCCCGCGGCGAAGCGCGGGGGCGAGGAGGAGTACCCACTCCATTTGACGGCGTGTCCGGACGCCGATGCCCCGCCAGTCTACGTGGGCCTCGGCCGGAGAGGGCATGGCTCGGGGCCGTACTGGGTACCGTGACTCCGGGTGAGCTGCCGGGCCGGAGCTCCAACGCCGTTGCTTTCCAAGGGAATCAGAGGATCAGATGAGTGTGTCCCTGCTGGTGCCCGTGGTCTGGCTGGCCCTCGCGCTGCTGCCGCTGGGATCCGGGCCGGTGCGCCGGGCCTTCCTCGGCACCCTGGTGGGCCTCTCGCTCTTCGCGGTCGTGATCATCTTCTTCTACGCCCAGGACGCCTCCCAGCGCAGCCGTTGGGACGGCAACGCGGACACCTGGTGGCAGGTCCCCCTGCTCACCGCCGCCCTGCTCGGCCCGGGCGCGATCGTGGCACTGATCCGCCTGGCACTGTCCCGGCCCGCCGGCAGCCGCCGGTAGCCGGCGCGGATCTCCGCCCAGAGCCGGCGCGGGTCGCCGCCGGTCGGCCGCCGACCTCACCCCGGGGCCGGTGCGCTCGCTCTACGGCGGTGAGAAGTCCTGGGAGAACCTGCGCAACGTCGTCGGCTGGGGCATGCTCAAGGGCCGCCCGGACTACCTGCTGGAGGCCGCCGGCAGCGCGCCGATCCTGGTCGTCGGCCGCGCGGCGGGAGCGGGCACGCGCGGCGGGAGCGGGTGGACAATGTCGCCATGACCGACCGACCACCGCACAGGCGGGCCGAACTGTTCACCGGCGACGAGTCGGACGTCCGGTTCAGCACGCCCACCACCGGCGACGAACGCGCCCTGCTGCTCGCCTTCCTGCAAGCCCAGCGGGCCACCCTGGAGCTCAAGTGCACCGGTGTGGAGGCGGAGTTGGCCCGGCGCTCGGCCGCGCCGTCCACCCTCTCGCTGCTCGGGCTCGTCCGGCACCTCGCGGACATGGAGCGACGCTGGTTCCGGCGGACGATGGCCGCGCAGCAGGCGCCGCCCCGCTTCTCCTCGCCGGCCGAGCCCGACCACGACTTCGACGGCGCGGTGCCCGATCCCGCGGTCGTCGCGGAGGCCTGGCGGACCTGGCATTCCGAAGTCGCCTTCTCCGACGCCTTCGTGGCCGCCGCGCCGGACCTCGACCTGGTGGGCGAGGACTCCTGGCGCGGTCAGGTGTCCCTGCGCTGGGTCATCGTCCACATGATCGAGGAGTACGCCCGGCACAACGGACACGCCGACCTGCTGCGCGAGCGGATCGACGGCGCGGTGGGCCTCTGAGCGGCCGGCCGCGGCCCGCCGAGCGCCGTCGTGGGGCATGCCACCCCTGACGCCCCTGGAGTGCAGTGGCCCTGACGCACCGTCATCCGCCTATGATCGACTTCCCCGCCCCGCCTGCACCGGAGAGTCGAACATGGCCGACCAGCGAGTAGTCGTCGTCACCGGCGGCGGTACGGGCATCGGCGCGGCCACCGCCCGGCTGCTGCGCGCCGAGGGCCACCAGGTGGTCGTCTCCGGACGGCGGCCCGAGCCGCTGCGCCTGGTCGCCGAGGAGACCGGCGCGGTGGCGCACCCCTCCGACACCGCCGACCCCGCCGACGTGGCCGACCTCGTGGCGGCGACCGTGGCCAGGTTCGGGCGGCTCGACGGGCTCGTCCTCAACGCCGGCATCGGCCGCGGCGGCGCCGTCGGCGACCTCTCGCTGGCGGACTGGGAGGCCGTCATGCGGATCAACGTCACCGGCCCCTTCCTGCTCCAACAGGCCGCCCTCCCGCACCTGTTGGAGTCCCGGGGTGCCGTGGTCGCGGTCGCCTCGGTGTCCGCGCTGCGCAACGGCGTCGGCAACGCCGCGTACGCGACCTCCAAGGCCGCCCTGCTCCAGCTCTGCCGCTCCCTGGCCGTCGACTACGGCCACCGGGGGCTGCGCGCCAACGTCGTCTGCCCCAGTTGGGTGCGGACCGAGATGGCCGACCGCCGGATGGCCCGGTTCGCCGAGGAGGAGGGCCTGCCGGGCGGCGTCGAGGACGCCTACCGGGAGGCGACCGCCCTCACCCCCGCCCGCCGCCCCGGTGAGCCGAGCGAGGTGGCCGAAGCCGTCGGCTGGCTGCTCTCCCCCGCGTCGAGCCTCGTCAACGGCGCCGTCCTCACCGTCGACGGCGGGGTCACGGCCCTCGACCCCGGCACGGCCGCCTTCGGCTTCCGGATCGACCCCCGCCACGGGGGCTGAGCCGCGGGACGGTGGCCGGACCACCGTCGGCGCGGTCAGTGGGCGGCGCGGTCAGCGGGCGGCCGGGGAGACCTTCGCCAGCGCCGCCGCGCTCTCCTGCCCCGTCAGCACCCGGACCATCGTGAGGTCCCCGCTGATGCCGGGGATGAACCGGCCGGCGGGCCAGCTGCGCCGGTACGACGGCGGGTCGAGGACGAGCGTGCGGACACCGTCCAGGACCGGGATGTCGCCGGGCGTCCCCTCGTTCCAGATCCACGAACCGTCCCCGGCCACCAGATTGAAGGAGCCGACGGTGACCGGCCGCTGCTCCGGCGGCACGTCCGCGGAGCGGCAGGCGTCCACCGCGGCCCGGTCGGGAGCCTCGCCACCGAGGTGCCGCCCGGCGATCAGGACGTGCGCCAGCAGGGTGTGCAGCTGGAAGTTGTCCACCACCCCGCTCATCCGCATCAGGTACCCGGTGCCGGACGGCCGGTCCAGCACCAGCAGCGGCTCCTCGTCGAGCGTCGCCGCCGCGTACGTCAGGCACTTGAGCTCGTGGTGCACCTCGGCGTAGCGGTCCGCCAGGCGCAGCAGTTCGGACAGCGCCCCGGAGTCCGCGAAGGCCCGCCGGACGGCGGCGTGCGAGAGCACCGCGACCGAGGCCATCTCCCACAGGTGCAGGGTCCACCAGGCGGCGACGGCCCGGTGGACCTCGCGGGCCTCCGGTGCGTCCGGGTCCGCCCCGGCGAGCAGCAGCTCCGCCGCCTCGCCCGGATCGGCGTCGTCCTGCGGCTCCGGCAACTCCTCGCCGCCGCCGGCCTGCTGCCAGAGGTCCGCGAACCGCACGGCGCCTTCGAGGGCCTCCCGTACGCCGGTCAGGATCGGCTCCGCGCAGGCCGCCGGGTCGGCGCCGTTCTCCACGCAGGCGCCCGTCGTCACGGCCAGGTAGGCGCGCGGCCACGGCGGTACGGCGGCCAGCATGCCCGCCAGCCTGGGGCCGGCCGTGCTCAGGTCGGCGGGCGCGGCCCGGCCCACGGCCTGCTGGAGGGACCGGAAGGCGGCCTCGAACCCGGCGGCGTCCTCGGCGGCGACGGCCGCCTCCAGCCGGGCGAACTCCGCCCCCAGGGCGGGCTGGAGCGGCTTGCGTCCGGGGCGGTGGAAACTGATTCGATCGAACACCATCCGCGCAGCCTAGAGGCCGCCCCCGACAGCGGATCGGCGGGCCCCGCGCGCGACCGTGCCGTACCGCACCGCCCCGTGGCGGTGCGGTACGGCACGTGCGGCCGGGCCTGCCGCGGCGCCCCGCCGAGGGGCGCCGGACAGGTCACCGGTAGCGGGTCACCGGTGGCAGTTCACCAGTCGCGTGTCACCGGTCGCGGGTCACCAGGCGGACGGCGCCGGCGGGGCGACCACCGGCGGGCGGTCGTCACAGGTGATGGTGTTCGGCAGCTCCCAGCCGGCCAGCCACGGGCCGGTGGTGCCGCCGCCGTCGTTGCCGCCGAGGTCGTTCAGCGCGAACTCCGAACCGGCGGGCGTGAAGTGGAACGTCCCGCAGTTGTTCACGCCGACCGCGCCGACGTTGCGGGCGTCCACGTTCTCGAACGTGGCGGAGCCGGCCGCGCGGGCGCTGACCACCGAGGTGCCGGTGCCGTCGACCTTGATGTCCTTGAAGTGGACGTTGGTGATGGAGTACAGGTCCTTCACCGGCCAGTCGGCAACCAGCATGATCGCGTTGTAGGTGCTGTCGAGGAAGTTGTCCCCGGTCACCCGGATGTCCGCGTCGATGCTCTTGTCCAGTGCGGAGAACCAGATCGCGCCCAGGCCGATGTTCCAGTTCAGCTCGTACGTCCCGGCCCGGACGGTGGTGTTGTCGGTGATCGCCAGCTTCCCGGTGAAGGCCTCCGCGCCGAAGCGGGAGCCCACGTGGATGGCGCTGCCCTCGCGGACGGGGTCGGCGACCAGGTTGTTGGAGACGGTGTTGTCGGTGCCGCCGTAGATCGCGATGCCGTTGGCGAGCACCGGGGTCTGGACGGTGTTGTGGTCGAGGGTGTTGCGCGCGTCCGCGATCTTCTCGGACCACAGGGCCAGGCCGTCGTCGCCGGAGTTGCGGACGAAGTTGTCCTGCACCAGCGAGTCGGTCACCCCGGTGTGGAAGTTGAGGCCGTCCGCGATCTGGTCGGCGATCACGTTGCGGGTGATCCGCAGGTTCTTCATCGGCCCGTCGAACCAGAGGCCCACCTTGGTGTGGTGGATGTACAGGCCGTCGATGCTGGAGTCGCTCAGCGAGCCGCCGATGCCGTTCACCTGGTCGGTGTCGATCCGCTCGCGGACGTCGCCCTCGATCGCGAAGCCGGAGAGGTGGACGTTGCGGCTGCCGCCGGCCGCGGCGTCCTTGCCGTAGAAGCCGACCCCGGTGTGCACCGACCCGTCCGGCGCGGGGGTGGCCAGGTCCACCTGGTGGCCCTTGATGACGGTGTACCAGCTGCCCGCACCCACGATCGTCACGTCGTCGACGACGATGTGACGGTTCACCTGGTAGGTGCCCGGCGGGATGTAGACCTTGAGGTGGGTGCGCTGCGCGAACGCGATGGCCCGGTCGATCGCGTCGGCGGAGTCCCGCCGGCCGGTCGGGTCGGCGCCGAAGGCGAGCACGTTGGCCGCGGCGAGCTCGACGTGCGGCAGGCCGACCACCTCGGAGTCGACCAGGTCGATCACCGTCCAGGCGGCGGTGCTCCCGGCCGGAACGGTCAGCCGGACCTTGTCGCCCGCCCGGTAGCTGCGGCCGAGCAGCAGCCGCTGCTCGTCGTAGAAGTGGTTGGCGCGGAACGGCTTGGCGATCTCGGGCGCCGGGGTGGTGGCGGCCGGCACGCAGCCGCACTCGGTGATCCACCAGTCGGGGTGCAGCAGGCCGGCGTTCGGGTCGTTGCTGAACGGGTACTGGTTGTAGAGCCAGGAGTACTGCGAGGTGAGGGTGGCCGTGGTGCGGTTCTTCCCGTTCACCGTGACGTCCAGCGGCGCGGTGATGCCGCCGCCGCCCGGCGCGTCCGGGATGCTGTACCGCACGGTGAGCGCGTTGGCCGCCGCCGGCAGCGTGAACTCGACGTACTGACCGGGCGCCAGCTTGACCGCCTTGCGGCCGGAGGCCTCGGCGGGCAGCGTGTAGGCGGTACGGTCCGGGCCGATGACCGCGCCGTTGGTGGCCGCGTTCTCCGCCTCCTGCTCGGCGAACCCGACGCGCGCGCCGCGGCCGGCGATGAGCGACGGGTCCAGGCCCGCCCGGGTGACCACCGGCGCCTGGGCGCCGCCCGCCGCCGTGCCCGCCCCGGCGGCGAAGGCCGGGCCGGTCATCAGGACGCCGAGACCGACGGTCGCCGCGGTCACGGCCGCTACCGCGCCGCCGGCCGCCCTGCCGGCGCCCGCCGCCGTCCGCCGCCCGGTCCGGGTTCCTGTGACGTTCCGTGACATCGCTCTGCTCGTTTCTCTCGGGAGGGTGGGGTACCTGGAGACGCTTCGAGGCACCGCGAACGCCATGAAGGTGAGGCGACAGTAGGGCCCGCATGCTCCACTCCACAAGACTTCTGCCAATGACTTGCGTTCGGGTGTCACAAAAACTCGACACCATCGCCGTTTTTTGCACCGCTCTGCGCGCTGCGAACCCCCGCCGACGTGGCCGGTCGGGCCCCGGCCTGCGACATCGTCCGCCGCGGCCATGCCAACGGCCTGATCCGGGCACCACCCTGGCGCGCCACCGCCACCAGGCGGGGCCCGGTGACGGTCCGGGCCCGGTGACGGTCGCCGGACGCGACGGGCCGCGCTACCTCACCCGGCCCCACCACCGGGGGCGGTGTGGTCGAGGACTGCGGCGACCACCGTCGCCCAGTCCGCGCGCTCGACCCCGTGGCCGGCACCCTCCAGAACCAACAACCTTGCTCCGGGCACCTGTTCGGCGAGCGCCTCACCGTGGCGGAGCGGGAACATCGGATCGGCGGTCCCGTGGATCACCAGCGTGGGCACGGCGATCGAGGACGGCGACGCCCCGGAGAGCCCGCCGCCCTCCAGCAGGTCGTGGTTGCGGGCCGCGGCGAAGTCGCGCGCACGCTCGACGTCGCGACGGACGAGACCGCGGACGGCCGCCTCCTCGAACGGGCGCCGACCCCCCGCCAGCACGCGCGCGTAGGCGACCAGGTGGTCGACCACCGAGTCGGCATCCGACCAGTCGACGTGCGCGGTCGACACGAACCGCGTGAACTCCCCGGTCGGCGGAGGAAGCTCCCCGCCGCCCGGCACCGCGCGGGACGTACTGATCAGGACGAGGGAGAGGACACGATCGGCGGCGTCCAGCGCGAGCAACTGCGCGAACGCCCCTCCGGCCGAGACACCCACCACGTGCGCGGCCGGGATCCCGTGGGCGTCGAGCACCCGGGCCGCGTCACCGACCAGGTCCGCGCCGGTGTACCCGGGGCGGCCCGGCTCGTAGGTGACCGAACGGCCGGTGTCGCGGTGGTCGTACCGGATCACGAAGCGCCCGCCCCCGGCGAGCAGCTCGCAGAAGCCCTCCTCCCACCAGAGCATCGAGGCCCCGGCGCCCATGACGAGCAGCACGGGCGGATCCGCCGGGTCGCCGAACGACTCGACGCACAGCTCGACGCCGTCCGTCACGACCACGCGCTCGGGCATCGCCGCGCCTCCTCTCCCGTCCCATGGTGCCCGGCCGCCCGAGAGCGGGCCGCAGGCTCGCCGCCGACCGGCGCCTGGGACCCGGCCGCCCGCGACCGAGCCGCCTCGGCTGCCCCGATATCACGGATGAGTCCCCCAGCGCGGAGAATGCCCCCACACGCGGCGGGCACGCGAGTGAAGGTGTCGTCGCCGGGGAATCACCGAGTACGTTGGAGTGATCGCATCGGCTGACGCCACGTCAGCCCGATGGAGGGGGACTGACATGTCACGCGGATGGATCGTCGCCGTGATCGTGGTGGCCGTGGCGGGGATCGCCTCGACACCGGTGTTCTGGCTGATGGACGGACCTGACACCGGGCAACTCGTCGGCGCCTCGGTCCAGGGCGCGGTGGGCGTCGCCGCCTTCGTCTGGGCCGTGCTCCAGCACCGGGCCACCGCCTCGGGCCCCGGGCCGCTCTACAGCGCCACCGACACCGGGGCGGCCGCGGCCACCGGAGGCGGCGTGGCCAGGACCGGCGTGCGCCACCCCGGAAGCTCGGGCGGCGGAGGTGCCCGGGCGGAGCGGACCGGGAACGCCACGGCCGACGGCCAGGGAAGTACTGCGAGCACCGGTGTCGACCACAGCTGATCCGTGACGACGGCCAGACGGGGGAAGGCGTGAAGAAGGCCAAGGGATGGTGGAGCGGCCGGGCGGCGACCCCGCCGGTTCCGACTCGGCAGGAGGCCGGCGATCAGCCGGCCAGGACCGAGGTGTCCGACACCGGCAACGCTCTGGCCTCGGACGGCGGACACGCCGTCACCGGCTTTCGCGGCCCCGCCTTCGACGGCATCCCCGGACCATTGGTGTCGAACAGCGGCGACGCGTTCGCCATCGGGCCCAACTCCATAGCCGTCAGCGGGATCGCCCACTTCCACACATCCGCACGACCCTTGGTGCCGCTGCCGCACAAGATCGGCGCGCCGCCCCCGCCGGCCGGCTTCCTCCAGGACCGCGGTGAGCAGGACCCCGTACTGCGCGGGGCCCTCGCGGACGCAGGAACCGTGGTGCTGGTCGGGACCGGCGGGGTGGGCAAGACCCAGGTCGCCGCCGAACACGCGCAGCGCCAGTGGCGCGCCGGCCGCACGGACCTCCGGATCTGGGTGACCGCATCCACCCGCCGCGGCGTCGTCGACGCGTACGCCCGAGCGGCGGCCGACCTGCTCGGCGCCGACCTGGCCGACAGCGAGCAGGCCGCGCAGGAGTTCCTGGCCTGGCTCGACCCCGCGCCCGATCGCTCCTGCCGCTGGTTGATCGTCCTGGACGACGTCGCCGATCCCGGGGACCTCACCGGTCTGTGGCCGCCCGCCGCCCCCGGAGGCCAGACCCTGGTCACCACCCGGCGCCGCGACACCTCGCTCACCAGCCGCGGACGCCTGGTACCCATCGGCATGTTCACTGTCGGACAGGCCACCGCCTACCTCGCATCCGCCCTCGCCGGCGCAGGCCGCGAGGAGACGGCCGAGGACCTCGAAGACCTGGCCGCCGACCTCGGTCACCTCCCGCTGGCCCTGTCCCAGGCCCGCGCCTACCTGGGCGACGCCCCCGACCTCAGCATCGCCGACTACCGCATCCGGCTGGCCGACCGTGCCCGAACCCTGACCAGTCTGCTGCCCGAATCCGGCTCGCTGCCGGACGACTACCCCGTCCCCGTCGCCGCCGCGTGGTCACTGTCCATCGAGCGCGCGGACGAGCTCCGCCCTCAGGGGCTGGCCCGTCCCATGCTCCAGCTCGCCGCCGTACTCGCCCCCAGCGGCATCCCGGACGCCGTCCTGACCAGCCCGCCCGCCCTCGCACACCTGGGCACACCCGGGAACGGCGGGGCGGAGCCCGTCGCGGTGACAGCCGAAGAGGCGGTCGACGCCCTGCGCACCCTGCACCGTCTGAGCCTGCTCGACTTCACGCACCGGACCCCTCACCACGCCGTCCGCGTGCACCAGCTGATCCAACGCGCCACCCGCGACCCGCTCACCCCCGACCACCGCGACCGGCTCGCACGCACGGCGGGCGACGCGCTGGTCGCCGCCTGGCCCGACATCGAGCGCGACGCCGCCCTCGCCGACAGCCTGCGCAGCAACGCCTCCGTGCTGATCCACCACGCCGGGGAGGCCCTGTACCGGCCCGGCCCCCATCTGCTGCTCCACCGCCACGGCGTCAGCCTCCTGCAGAGCGGGCAGGCCACGAACGCCCGGGACCACTTCGGCCGGATGGCCGCCGAGGCCGAGCACCACCTGGGGTCGGACCATCACGACACCCTGACGGCCCGCATCAACCTCGCGACCTGCGAGGGCGAGAGGGGCAACGCCGCAGGCGCGGTCGCCGGTCTCGCCGACGTGCTGGTCGACCTGGTGCGCGTGCTGGGCTCCGACCACTCCCACACCCTGACGGCCCGCGGCAACCTCGCTCATTGGCGGAGCGAGACGGGTGACGCGACCGGGGCGGTCGCCGCCTACCGGGAGCTGCTCGCCGACCGAACCCGGATCCACGGCCCCGACCACCGGCGGACCCTCGCCGTGCGCAACAACCTCGCCTACAACCGAGGCGAGGCGGGCGACGCGGCAGGGGCCGCCGCCGCCTTCGAACGACTCCACAGCGACATGCTGCGCGTGCTGGGGGCGGACCACCCCGACACCCTCACCGTGAGGCACAACCTCGCCCTCTGGCGCGGCATGTCAGGTGACGCGGCCGGGGCGGTCGCCGCCCACGAGGAGCTGCTCCCCGCCCTGCTGCGGCTCCTGGGCCCCGACCACCCGCACACCCTGACCACGCGCGGCAACCTCGCCCGGTGGCGGGGCGAGCTCGGTGATGCGGCAGGCGCGGTCGCCGCCTTCGAGGAGCTGCTCGCCGACCGGACCCGGATCCACGGCCCCGACCATCCGAGAACCTTGACCGCCCGCTACAGCCTGGCCGCCTGGCGCGGGGACGCCGGGGACGCGGCGGGCGCAGCCACCGACCTGGAGTCCCTGCTCCCCGACCTGCTGCGGGTGCTGGGGCCCGACCACCCGGACACTCTCGACGCACGCAACAACCTCGCCCGTCGGCGAGGCGACCTCGGTGACCCCGCGGGAGCCGTCACCGCTCTCACGGAACTGCTCGCGGACTCCGTCAGGGTGCTCGGCGCCGACCATCCCGACACCCTCACGGTCCGCAACAACCTGGCTGCCTGGCAAGGGGAGGCGGGGGACGGCGCCGGGGCGGTCGCCGCTTACGAGGACCTCCTTCCGGACATGCTGCGCGTACTGGGGCCGAATCATCCGGAAACCCTCACCGCCCGCAACAACCTCGCGTCCTGGCGCGGGGACGCCGGGGACGCGGCAGGTGCGGCCGCGGCCTTCGAGCACCTGCTCGCGGACCAGACGCGGGTGCACGGACCGAACCACCCCGACACCCTGGCCGTCCGCAACAGACTCGCCTGGTGGAGGGGCAGAGCGGGCGACGCCACCGAGGCGGCGGCCGTGTTCGAGGAGCTGATCACCGACCAGTCGCGCATGTGGGGTGCGGACCACTCGCACACCCTCGCCGCCCGCCACAACCTCGCTTCGTCGCGCGGCAAGGCGGGGGACGCCGCCGGAGCTGCCGCCGCCTTCGAGGATCTGCTCGCGGACCGGACCCGGATCCACGGCCCCGACCACAAGGACACGCTCACCACCCTTCGCAGTCTCGGCTCGTGGCGTGGGACGGCCGGGGACCCGACCGGCGCCATCACCCACTTCGAGGAGCTCCGCGCCAGGCTGACCCGCCTCCAGGGCCCGGACCACCCCGACACCCTGACCGCTCGCAGTGACCTCGCCTACTGGCAGGGAAAGGCCGGAGACCCCGCGGGCGCGGCAACAACCCTGGAGAGGGTGCTGGCCGACCGGCTGCGGGTGCTGGGCCCCGACCACCCGAACACCCTGCACTCCCGCACCAACCTCGCCTACTGGCGGCTGGAGGCGGAGGACGATCGGGGAGCGGCCGCCGCCTTCGAGGAATTGCTGGACGCCCAGGCCCGCGTCCTGGGCCCGAACCACCCCGACACCCTCAGCACCCTCGGCCGTCTGGCCTCCATCCTGAAGGTGGCCGGCGATCCCTCGGGCGCGGCCGCGGCCTTCGAGGAGCTCCGTCTCCGGCTGCTGGAGACCAGTGGTCCCGACCACCCGGACACCGTGGAGGCCTGCAAGGACCTTTCCCAGGCGCGCGCGGAGGCCGGGGACTCCGCCGGAGCAGCCGCGGCCCACGCCGAACTACTCGCCGCCCGCGTCCGGGTGCTCGGGCCCGACCACCCCGACACCCGAAGGACCCGGATCGACGTGGCCGTCTGGCGTCGAGCGGCCGGGAACTTCGCCGGAGCAGCCGACGCCCTGGAGGAGTTCCTCGCCGACCTGCTGCGGGTGCCGGGCCCCGACCATTCGGACACGCTGATGATCCGCCACAACCTCGCCTACTGCCGGGGCGAGGCAGGGGACACCGTGGGCGCCGCCGCCGCCCTGGAAGAGGTGCTCGCCGACCGGAGGCGGGTACTGGGACCCGGCCACTCCGACACCCTGACCACCTACGTCAGCCTCGCCCGGTGGCGAGGCGAGGCGGGCGACGCCGCCGGGGCGGCCGACGCCCTGGAACAGCTGCTGCCGCACCTGCTGAGGCTGAGGGGACCCGACCACCCCGGCACCCTCCAGGCCCGCCGCGACCTCGCGCGCTGGAGGAGCGAGGCGGAGGGGACGGGCGAGGACGCCCGATAGGGGCACCGGGGGCGCGCCGGTCCGAGTCGAACCGGTCCGGTCGACGGCGGATGGTCAACGGTCGGCGAGAATCTGATATCTGTCAGCCGTCAGCCGAAGGCCGCCAGGGTGTCCAGCAGGCCCGCCACCGCGCCGGTGAGGCGGGATCTGGTCTCGTCGGCCGAGCGGTCGGGGGCGATCGGTATGGGGCCGCCCCACCACTTGGCGCCCTCCGGGGCCGGCGTGAACTCCAGTTGCGGGAACTCCGATCCCGACCAGATGCGGGCGGCGAAGTCCCGGTAGGCGCGGTGCAGCGGCTGCTTCAGTCCCTCCGGGACGTCCGGGCTCCAGATGCCGAAGGTCAGCGGGGTCGGGGAGTCCGGGCACCACTGCTCGGGCTCGTACCCGGCGTAGAAGCGCAGCGGCCCCACCGTGTACCGGGCGCGGTAGTAGACGCCGTTGCGGTCCACCCACGTGGGGTTTCCCGCCTGGGCCGCCCTGGCGTCCCGCTTCAGGCCGTCGAAGAGCAGCTCGGCCGTGGTGACGGCCTTGCGGAAGGTGTCGCGGGTGACGCCCTGTTCCAGTTCGGCGCGTGACCACTCCACGAGTTCCCGCTCCAGGCGTCCGACCAGGCCTTCCAACTGCTCCACCTCGAAATCCAGTTGGCCGTAGTCGCCGACCGCCGCCAGCCGGATCCGGCGCAGCAGGACCGGCCAGGAGGTCACCACGAGGTGCCGTCTGCCGCTGGTGGTCATCACCCGCAGCCCGGTGCCGTCCGCCGTGAACTCGTCGTAGCCCAGGCCCTCCTGGCGCACCCGGGCGGCCAGCTCCTCGCAGAGCCGCTCGATCCGGGAGCTCGGGCAGAGGAACAGCACCACTCCGCCCTCGACGACGTCGCGCAGGTAGTCGCACGGCTGCGCGGGGGTGAGCTTGGCCCAGAACTTCCCCTCGACCACCACCCAGCGCTGCCCGCCGCGCTCCCCGACGAGGTCGGGCCGCCCCCGGGTGTCCGGGCCGGCGGCCTCGGGCCGGTACTGCAGCCGGTCGCGGTCGGCCGGGTCGACCGCCGACAGCGCGCCGAGCACCTGCCGCACCGGCGCGTACTCCCGTGCGAGGTAGTACAGCCCCCAGGTCGCCACCTGTTCCCGGCGGGTGACGAACTGGTCCACGAGGTGCACGAGCAGGCCGTCCGGCACTGTCCCCCCAGGGTGTGCGGTGTCCGATGCCGAGCGACTCTACAGGTTCACCGGTGCCCGAACGGCCTCCGCCGGCGGACCGCCGCCCTCAGCACCCCGACCGCCGCCGTCCGCGCCCCGACCACCCCCGCGCAGCCGCCGGCCCCGGCCGGTCCGCGCGGGGTCTACCGGCCGGTCCGCGCGGGTCTACCGGCCGGTCCGCGCGGGTCTACCGGCCGTCGACGGGCGCGGCGGCGCCGTGCGGGGGCTCCTGCGGCCACGGCGCCTCGGCCGGCGCGGGCATCCCCAGCCAGGTGATCGTCGTGGGGACGATCCGGCCGAGTGCGGCGTCGTAGTGCGCGCCCGTCCGCCCGTCACCGGAGGAGCGGCCGGTGAGGCGGCGGCCGATCCACGGGCCGAGGTGGGCGCCGAGCCAGCGGACGTCGGAGCGGAGCTTCTCGACGCGGCCGCGCGGCGCGGCGGCCGGCAGCGGGGCGCGCCAGTCGAAGGCGGCGGGGCGGCCGAGCGCCTCCAGGACGGCTTCGGCGACCCGGCGGTGCCCCTCGGGCGAGAGGTGGAGGCGGTCCTCGGCCCAGAGCCGGCGGTCGTCGAAGCAGGGAGCGGAGAACAGGTCGACCACCGCCACCCGGGGGTGGGCGGCGACGCCCTCGACGAAGGCCTTCATCCGCATGATGGCGGGGAGCAGCCGGGCGCTGCCGGCCAGCCGGCGGGTGGGGTCGGTGCTGGTGAACAGGACGACGGTGGCCCCGGAGTCGAGCAGCGCGGTGGCGGACCTGCCGAGCAGCTCCTCCACCCGGTCGACGTCGCAGCCGGGGCGCAGCACGTCGTTCAGGCCGCCGGCCAGGGTGACGAGGTCGCCGCGGAGTGCGGCGGCCTCGCCGATCTGCTCGTCGTGGATCTGGCCGATGAGCTTGCCCCGGACGGCGAGGTTGGCGTACCGGATCGCGGCGCCCGCGGGCTGCTCGGCGGCCAGTCGGGCGGCGACCCGGTCGGCCCAGCCGCGGTACCGGCCGTTCGGGAGCAGGTCGTCGCACATGCCCTCGGTGAACGAGTCCCCGACGGCGACGTAGCTGGTGTAGCTGGTGTGGCTGGCGTGGCGGTCGGGGCGGGCGGGACCGCGGGACGCGCTGGACGTGACTGAGTTCTCCATGGCGCGACGATCGTACGCGCACCGGTGCGGGCGGCGGCGACTGCCCCTACCCGTCCGTAACCCGTGCGGGGGCGGGCCGTTGGCGGGAGCCGCGCCGCGCCCTGCCGGCGCCGGGGCGGGCGGAGCCGGGAGAGGTCACCAGACGGGCCGGATCCGCCCGGACGGGCAGAGCCGGGCCAGGTCCTCCCGCAGTTCCCGGATCCGGCGCTCGCCGAGCAGCTCGGCCCAGGGCCGTACGGCGTCGGCGGCGGCCTCGTCGGCGGCGCGGGTGCAGGCCCAGCCGCGTTCGGTGAGGACGACGAGCCGGGCCCGCGCGTCGGTGGGGTGCGGACGGCGCTCGACGTACCCCTTGCGGACGAGTTCGTCGACCAGCTGGCTCGCCGCCTGCTTGGTCACGCCCAGGTGCGCGGCGAGCTCGCCGACGCCCGCGCCGCTCGGGGCGAGCCGGACGAAGGCGAAGCCGTGCGCGGGGCGGATGTCGTCGAAGCCGCGGCGGCGGACGCCCTCGTCCACGGCGTGCACGAGGTCCGTGGCCAGGCCGAGGATCAGCGGGACGAGGGAGCTGTCGGCGTTCTCGGTCATGCGAAGGAGTCTGCCAGAGCGCTTGACATAGTAGTCAAGTGGCTTGACCATGTAGTCAAGTAACTTGACTACATTCCCCTCGACCACCCAGCGAAGGAATCCGCCATGCCGTTCGTCCCCGCCGCAGCCGCCACCGTCCACGAGATCCACGGCGCCCGCTTCACCTCCTACGCCTCCACCGCCTCCGGCAGCACCGAACTGTGCGCCTGGCGGCTGGAGGTGCCCGCCGGCAGCGAGGGCGTGGCCCACACCGTCGACCGGGAGGAGATCCTGCTGCTCCTCGACGGCTCGCTGCTGATCGCCCTGGACGGCGAGGAGCGCACCCTGCTGCCCGGCGACACCGCGATAGCCCCGGCCGGCGGCACCCTGCGGGTGGACAACCCCGGCCGGCAGCCCGCCCGGGCCTGGGTGACCACCAGCGTCGGGCTGACGGCCACCCTCCCGGACGGCTCGGTGATCAACCCGCCGTGGGCCCGCTGACCGGGCGCGGCCGGCTCCGCCCCCACCCGGGCGCCCCGCCGGCCCAACCCGCTTGACCCGGGGCACCGGACCTGCGGCATGCTGGAAGCTCCGCACAGGGGAGGTCCGGATGAACGCGCCGTCGTGGCCGGCGGAACCACCGCCGTCCGCCGATCCGCCGGCCGCGGGCCGCCCGGGCCCGGAGTCGCCGGGAGCCTCCCCCCACCCGCCGGCCGGCCTCAGCATCGGCGAGCTCGCCGAGACGGCCGGCGTGAGCGTCAAGACGGTCCGGTTCTACTCCGACTCCGGCCTCCTCCCCGAGGCCGGACGCAGCCCCGGCGGCCACCGCCGCTACGGCGCCGAGGCACTGGACCGGCTGCGGACGGTCCGGCGGCTGCGCGCACTCGGTCTGGCACTGCCGGCGGTGGCCGAGATCCTGCGGGGGGACACCGAGTTGGCCGAGGCGCTGGCCGGGCAGCGCCGGGAGACGCGCCGCCAGATGGTCGAGCTGCGGTGGCGGGAGGCCGCGCTGGCGGCCTTCGAACTCGCCGGGCCGGAGGGCCTGGAGCTGCTCGGCGAGGCCCTGGACAGCCCGCCCGGCCCGGACGTGCTGCACGCGTTCTGGCGCCGGGTCCTGCCGGTCCGGCTGCCCGCGCGGCTGACCTCGGCGATCATCGAGGCGGCGGTCCCCGAGCTGCCGAGCGACCCGACCGCCCACCAGGCCCTGGCGTACGCCCGGCTGCACGCGCTCGCCTCGGACCGCGCCGTGGCGGTGGGCATCCGGGAGACCACCGGGCCGGGCCCCTACTGTGACGCCGTCAAGCTGTACGAGGGCATGCGCGAGGCGTACGGGCTGGCCGCGGCCGAACTGCGGGCCGGGCACCACCCCGCGACAGGCGACGCGCTGGACTGCTTCGTCCAGGCCCACGCGGCGGCGGAGCGGGCCGTCGACAGTACCGACTACCGCCGGACCCTGGCCCGGCGGACGGCGGGCCGCGGTGACGCCCGGATGGAGCGGTACTGGTCACTGGCGGCCGAGTTGAGGGCGGACGGCGAGCCGGACATGGGCGCGGCCCACGCCTGGCTGGCCGGCGCGCTCTTCGCGCAGGTACGGGAGGCCTGAGCCGGCCGGCACCGGCACCGGCGCAGCGGTCGCCCGGCGGGCCCGCAGTCAGCCCGGCCGACCCGCCCCGACTCAGTCGACCGTCGGGCCGCCCGGCCCCGGCAGCGCGCCCGTGAGCTCGGCGGGCACCGCATCCGGCAGCGCGTCCGACCCGGTGCCCGACCCGCTGCCCGACCCCGCGCCCGGCAGCGCCGGCGGCGAGCCGAACCAGTGCTCCCGGACGGCGTCGGTCGGGCGCTGCTCGCCGAGCAGGTCACCGCCCCAGGCGGCCAGTGCGAGGACGACCTGACGCAGCGCCGTACCGCGCCCGGTCAGTTCGTACACCACGGCGTTGGCGGGCCGCTCCAGCTTGCGGCGCAGCACGAGGCCCTCGGCCTCCAGCTGCTTGAGGCGGGCGGCGAGGATGTCGGTGGAGACGCCCGGCAGGTCGGCGTGCAGATCGGTGTAGCGGCGCGGGCCGCCGAGGAGTTCACGGACGATCAGAAGGCTCCAGCGCTCCCCCACCGCGTCCAGGGCGCGGGCGACGGCGCAGTACTGGTCGTAGCTTCGGCGTGACATGGGGATCAGCATAGCCAAAAGGTTGGACTTTCCAAGTGGTTACTTGGTAGAACAAAGCGGCCAGGTTGGTGAGGGTGAGGGTCGGGAGGCCGCTGATGGAGTTCCGCCAGTCCAGCAAGCTCAAGGATGTCTGCTACGAGATCCGCGGGCCGGTGGTCGACCAGGCGAACGCCCTGGAGGAGGCCGGACACAGCGTCCTGCGGCTGAACACCGGCAACCCGGCGACCTTCGGCTTCGAGGCGCCCGAGGAGATCATCCAGGACATCGTCCGCAACCTGCCGAACGCGCACGGCTACAGCGACTCGCGCGGCATCCTGCCGGCCCGTCGCGCCGTGGTGCAGTACTACCAGCAGCGCGGCGTCGCCGGCGTCACGGTCGACGACGTCTACCTCGGCAACGGCGCCTCCGAGCTGATCCAGATGTCCGTCCAGGCCCTGGTCGACGACGGCGACGAAGTCCTCGTACCCGCCCCCGACTTCCCGCTCTGGACGGCCGTGGTGCGCCTCGCCGGCGGCAAGGCCGTGCACTACCTCTGCGACGAGGAGGCCGACTGGTACCCCGACCTGGACGACATCGCGTCGAAGATCTCCCACCGCACCAAGGCCATCGTCGTCATCAACCCCAACAACCCGACGGGCGCCGTCTACCCGAAGGAGCTGCTGGAGGGCATCCTCGACCTGGCCCGGCGGCACAACCTGATGGTCCTCGCCGACGAGATCTACGACAAGATCCTCTACGACGGCGTCGAGCACCACTGCCTCGCCGCCCTCGCCGACGACGTGGTCACCCTCACCTTCAACGGCCTCTCCAAGTCCTACCGGGTGGCGGGCTTCCGCAGCGGCTGGGTGGTCGTCTCCGGCCCCAAGGCCCGGGCGAAGGACTACCTGGAGGGCCTGACCATGCTCGCCGGCATGCGCCTGTGCCCCAACGTCCCGGCCCAGTACGCCGTGCAGGCGGCGCTCGGCGGCCACCAGTCCATCAACGACCTGGTGCTCCCCACCGGCCGGCTCGCCGAGCAGCGGGACGTCGCCTGGCGGGCCCTCAACGACATCCCGGGCGTCAGCTGCGTCAAGCCCAAGGGCGCGCTGTACGCCTTCGCCAAGCTCGACCCGGCGGTCCACAAGATCGTCGACGACGAGCGGTTCGTCCTGGACCTGCTGCTCCGCGAGAAGATCCACATCGTCCAGGGCACCGGCTTCAACTGGCCCCGGCCCGACCACTTCCGCTTCGTCACGCTCCCGCGCGCCGACGACCTGGAGACGGCCATCAGCCGGATCGGCCGGTTCCTGACGACCTACCGGCAGTGACGGGCCACCGGCGGTGCTGAGGGCGGGCCGGCGACTCGGTGGCGCCGCCGGCCTCAGTGGCCGCGCGGGGCGTACATGATCACCACCACGCCGGCCAGGCAGATCAGGGCGCCCACCACGTCGTACCGGTCGGGCCGGTAGCCGTCCAGCGCCATCCCCCAGGCCAGCGAACCGGCCACGAACACCCCGCCGTACGCCGCGAGGATCCGGCCGAAGTCCGCGTCCTGCTGGAGGGTGGCGACGAAGCCGTACGCCCCGAGCGCCACCACGCCCGCACCGACCCAGGCCCACCCCCGGTGCTCCCGCACGCCCTGCCACACCAGCCAGGCACCGCCGATCTCCAGCACGGCGGCGAGGACGAACAGCAGGGCGGAGCGCAGCACGGTCATCCCCCGACCCTATGACACCGCCCGCCCCGCACCGGCGGACGGCCCGGCCCCCGCGCGGCCGGGCCGGTCACCCGGCCGGGCGACCGGCCGCGTCGCGTGCGTTCCCCGGTGCCGGCCGCCGGGCCGACCTTCCTGCGGGCGCCGGCCCACCGTGGCGGCCCGGTCGCCCCAGGGCATCCGGGCCCGCGGCGGCGAGGAGCACGGGCCCGCCCGCGTACGAGCCACCGGCCCGGGGCGGCCGCCGGCACCCGATCGGGTACGGACCGCGACACGCCCGCGGCGTAGGGTGCGAGAGGGTGCCCGGCAATGCCGCCGGCCGCGCCGCCCCACCGCTCCGTACCCACCCCACTCCCCGGAAGGGCCCCCTCATGCCCAAGCCCCCCGAGCCCGGCAGCTCCGCCCCCGAGTTCACCCTGCCCGGCGTCCTGCTGGACGAGGACATCGCCGAGCGCCGCGACTACCGCCTCACCGAGGCCAAGGGCAACCCGCTCGTGCTGGTCTTCTACCCCGGCGACGACACCAGCGTCTGCACGAAGCAGCTCTGCTCGTACACCTCGGACCTGGACCGCTTCAAGGACCTCGGCGCCACCGTCTGGGGCATCAGCCCGCAGGACCTCGACAGCCACGAGCGCTTCGCCCGCAAGCACCGCCTGGCCTTCCCCCTGCTCGCCGACACCGACCGCGCCATCGCCCGCGCCTACGGCATCGCCGTCCCGGGCCTCGGCCTGCGCCGCTCGGTCTTCATCCTGGACGGCGACGGCACCGTCCGCTGGAAGCACGTGGCCCTGGCCGGCCTGACCTTCCAGCACAGCGACACCCTCGCGGCGCAGTTGGCGGCGCTGCAGGGCTGAGAGCGGCGGGTCCGGGGCCGGGGCCGGAGGCCGGTTCGGCCCTCGCCGGGCGCGCGGCCGGACGATCGCCGTGAAATCCGTGGCCGCCGGCACGCATGACTCCGGCCGGGGCGGCAAGGCGCACAGCAGGGACGCCGCACCGGGATGCCGGGACACCATGGCACACCGGCTGCGGCGCTCCCGCCCCACCACCCACGTAGAAAGGACCCGGCCATGAACTGGCGTCAGCAGGCGATCTGCCACGACCAGGACCCGGAGCTCTTCTTCCCCGTCGGGAACACCGCCCCCGCCCTGCGGCAGGCCGAGGAGGCGAAGGCCGTCTGCCGCCGCTGCCCGGTCACCGAGCAGTGCCTGCGCTGGGCCCTGGACAACAACCAGGAACTCGGCGTCTGGGGCGGCCTGAGCGAACCGGAGCGCCGAGCCCTCAGGCGCCGCGAGGCCGTCCGCCGCCGGGCCGCCGCGACCTGAGCCCACGGCGTGCTCCCCCGCCGCCCTCGACCCGGCGGCCGGCCGCCCCCGTCACGGCGCCGGGCCCCGGGGCGGGCGAACTCCCCCCGGGCCCGGCGCCGCGCGGCCCGCGCGGCGGGGCGGGGGGACCACCCCCCCCCCCCCCCCCGGCCCGCGGCGCGCCCGCGGGGGTCCCCCCCGCCCCCCCCCCCCGCGCGGCCCCCCCCCCCCGGCCGGCGGGCCGGGCCGGGGGGCCCCCCCCCCCCCCCGGCCCCCGCCGCCGCTCGACCGGCTCGGCGGTGCGGGGCTACCAGCCCCAGCCGCCGCCCTGGCCGTCGTCGTCGCCCTTGCCGTCCCAGCCCACGCCGACCTCGCGCAGGATGGTGTAGTGGTCGACCTGGGTGCCGTTCTCGGCCAGCGCGGTGACCTTCATCTCGGACTTCCGGCCCAGGTGGGCCGGCGTGACGTCGACCCTGATGAAGGAGTAGCCGGTGTAGCGGACCCGGGACCACTCGACCGTCTCGGGCACCTTCACGCCGCCCTGGGCGAAGTGGTAGGTGTTCACCGAGTCCTGGTGGTTCTCGTGGCCCTCGTAGGTGTCCGGGGCGTCGAAGCTGTACAGGCTGCGGCCGGCCGCACCCGCCGTGACGTAGACGACGCCGTCCTTGGCGGGCTCGACGGTGGCGCCGCTGGGCACCGCCTTGGAGACCTTGTTCCCGAGGATCGCGTCGGTGCGCTCGTAGACGTGGTTGTGCCCGTTGATCACCAGGTCCACCCGGTACTTCTCGAACAGCGGCACCCAGGCCTCGCGGACCCCGCCCTCGGAGGCGTGCTGGTGGGTGGTGGAGAAGGCGCAGTGGTGGAAGAAGACGACGACGAAGTCGACGGTCTCGTCGTTGCGCAGGTCCTTGAGCTGACGCTCCAGCCACTTGGCCTGCTTGCCCGCGGAGACGCCGAGGTTGGCCGGGATCTCGTACGAGACGTCGTTGGCGTCCAGCGAGATGACGCCGACGTTCTTGTAGCGGAAGGTGTAGACGCCGGGGACGCTGCGCGGGTCCGGCCCGTTGTCGGGCAGGAAGAAGCGGTGGTTCTCGCCGCCGTAGCCGTTGGCCGAGTACCAGGCCTCCATGTCGTGGTTGCCGTACGAGACCATCCACGGGACCTTCGAGGCGACCGTCTCGGTCTGCGCGAGGAAGGCGTCCCAGGTGGCGGCGTTGAACGCGGCCTTGTCCGAGTCCTGGCCCGAGCCGGCCGCGTCGGCGTAGCAGATGTCGCCGGCGTGCAGGTGGAAGGCCGGGTTCTGGGCCAGGATGATGTGGTCGTTGCCCGCGGCGTGCGCGCTGACACCCTGGTCGCCGAAGGCGGTGAAGGTGAACGGCTCGTAGACCTTGCCCCACATGTGCTCGCGCGCGGGCGCGGTGCGGAAGGTGCTCAGGGTGGAGACGGCCTGCTGGGAGGCGGGGTCGAAGCCCTGGTGGCCGACGCCGTAGTAGTACGTGGTGTCGGGCTGCAGGTCCTCCAGCGCGACGTGCAGGTAGTACTGGTCGACCGGCGCGCCGGTCTGCACGAGCGCCGGCGTGTGCAGCGCGCGCACCTCGGCGGCGACCTTGTGGCTGAGGTCCCACGGGTGCTTGCCGAAGCGCACGAACGGCTTCTTCACCGGCGCCGGGACCTGCCAGGAGATCCGGAACTGGGTGTCCGGCTCGGGCCCGAAGGAGAGGTGACGGCCGATCGGGGCGACCAGCGAACCGTCGATGCCGTCCGTGGCGGAGGCCTGCAGCAGCTGCGGGGCGGCGGAGGCACTGCCGGTACCGAGCGTGCCGCCGACCGCGAGCGCGCCGACGGCGATGGCACCGGTGCGCAGCATCCGGCGACGGGAGAAGCGGCTGCGGAGGTACTCGTGCTGCTCCGCCATGCTCATGCGGTCGGCGAGCTTCTCGGGCACGCCCATGCGTGGGATATCCATGGCCGGACTTTCGCAGCGCCTGATTGCCCGGACACGGACATCCGGTGAACGCCCACCGGCGTGCCCCCCATTCGAACTCCAATGTTCGACCATGACCGGGCAAAATCCCGCCGCTCGGCGTCCGCTGCCGGTCCGGACGCGGTGAACCGCCGGTCCGGACGCCGTGGACCGCCGGACGGGCGGCCGGATCCCACGCCGGGTCAGCAGGGGCTCAGTGCACGCAGAACTCGTTGCCCTCCGGGTCCTGCATCACGACGTAGCAGGATCCCGACTCGGGTGAGTCCTCGCTGCGCAGCCGGGAGGCGCCGAGGCCCTGCAGGCGGGCGGCCTCGGTCCGGATCCGCTCGCTCCGGACCTCGAACGGCACGCCGCGCCCGCCGCTGACGCCGAGGTCCGGGTGCAGGCGGTTCTTCACCGCCTTGCCCTCGGGGACCTGTTGGAACCAGATCCGCGGACCGGTGCCGTCGGGGTCGACGATCGAGTCGCTGCAGTCCCCGGTGCCGAGCTCCTCCTCGGGGATGCCCTGGTCGAGCCAGTAGGCCCGCCAGGTCGGGAAGGGCGCGGGCGCCGGCTCGATCCGGTAGCCGAGGGCGGCGGCCCAGAAGGCGGCGAGCCGGTCGGGCTCGGCGCAGTCGACGGTCAGCTGGAGCTTGGGCTTCATGCCCACCAGCCAACAACAGGGCCGGCCCGAAGGCCAGCCGCCCCGCGCCGGGAGTCCGACCGGGCCGGAGCTCCCGGGGGCGCACCCCGGGGAGCCCTGGGCCGTGTCTGACAATTCGCGTCGGATCAGCGCGCGGCGTTGGGCGCCCGGCCGGGCGTGCGCCCGGATCGTCCTCGTACTGGGCCGTACTCGGGCGATTCGGGCGTGCGTTCAGATGGGATGCCCGGCGTCGCGCGCCCGGCGGGAATCGTCAGACACGGCCTAGGTGGCGATGGTCTCGTCCCAGGTGGTGGGCGCGCGGTTGCCGGTGCCGTCGCAGGTCCGGCAGACCTCCTCGCGGTAGGCGTGCTTGGCGCCGCTCGCGTCGACGCGGTAGCGGACGTAGATGCCCGTCCCGTCGCAGAGGAAGCAGTTGCCGCCCCCGCCGCCGACCTCGGTGGTGCCGGTGCCCTGGCAGGTGCGGCAGCTCAGGCCGGCGGTCCGTCCGGTGCCGGCGCAGATCCGGCAGACCGTGGTCACCGCGCCGCCGTGGCGGGGCGGGCGGCGTCCCGCGTGATCGTGGCCATGGTGATCCCTCCGTCGTCGGCACCACCGGCCAGCGTAGACCCGCGACGGCCGGGCCCGCACCGAAGTCGACGGACCGGGCTGGTCAGCGCATCGGACGCGGGCCGCGCCCGGTCAGCCGGGCAGGCCCTCGCGGAGCCGGCGCGAGACGGCGAACTCCTGGAGGTCGAGCGTCCCCGGCGGGTCGGCGAGGCCGGGGCCACCGGCCCGTACCCAGTCGGTTATCTCGTCCAGCATGTCGTCCGCCAGCACCCAGCCCAGCCACACCGGGCGCCCGCCCGCCCGCCGGCCCTCGGCGGACGGGCTGACCACCACCACGTTGGAGTGCGCGCAGGCGTCCAGGCACTTCACCGCCCGGACCTGCCCGCCGTCGCCGACGCCGGCGCGCAGCCGCTCCAGCTGGGCGCCGTGGTCGACGCCCGGGTGCTTGGTCTCGGTGCCGCAGCAGCAGCCCCGGCAGACGGTGACGGTCACCGGGGACGGCGGCGCCGCCTTCTCCGCGCGGTTTCGACGACTCATGTGGCTCCCTGGCTCGCTGTGGTCCGGTCGGTCTCCGAACGGTCGGTCTCCGAGCGGTCTGCCGCCGCACGGTCGGTCACCGGGCGGCCTTCCCCCGGGCGGTCGGTCACCGCCCGGACGGCCGCCGGCCGCCGGTCGTCCGCGCTGCCGCTCCCCGGGCGGACGAACCCCGAAGGGGTGCCGGCCGGGAGGCTGCGACCGCCGCGGGCGGCCCGCCGCCACGCACCCTCGCGCAGCAGCCGCAGTCCGTTGAGACCGACGATCACGGTGGAGCCCTCGTGTCCGGCGACCCCGAGCGGCAGCGGCAGACTGCC
Source organism: Kitasatospora sp. NPDC057015 (assembly GCF_042673745.1). Classification (NCBI taxonomy): domain Bacteria; kingdom Bacillati; phylum Actinomycetota; class Actinomycetes; order Kitasatosporales; family Streptomycetaceae; genus Kitasatospora; species Kitasatospora sp. NPDC057015. The sequence goes on along the minus strand of NZ_JBHUSG010000008.1, from coordinate 44,146 downwards.
GATCAGATCCCAGGTCACCAGCACGGTGACGAACACCCCCGCGATCACAAGATTCTGCACCACCAGTCGCCGGGCCCGCCGCGAGAGGGCCACCACGGCCGGTACCGCCGCCAGTTCGTCCCGGACGATCACCGCGTCGGCGGTCTCCAACGCGAGGTCGGATCCGGCCCGGCCCATCGCGACGCCGGCGTGGGCGGCGGCCAGCGCGGGCGCGTCGTTGACGCCGTCCCCCACCACCAGCACCCGGTGCCCGGCCGCGGCCAGCTCGCGGACGGCGGCGGCCTTCTCCTGCGGCAGCAGGCCGCCCCGGGCTTCGGTGACCCCCACCTCGGCGGCCAGCCGGGCGGTCGCCCGCGGGTTGTCGCCGCTGAGCAGCAGCGGCGGGCGGGCGGTGAGCGTGCCGAGGGCGGCCACCGCGGCGGCGGCCTGCTCCCGCGGCCGGTCGGCGAGGCCGAGCAGGCCGACCAGGGCGCCGTTGCGCCGGACCAGGACGACGGTGCGGCCGGCCGCCTCCAGCTCGGCGACCAGCTCACCGGCCCCGGTCCCCGCGTCGACCCCGGCCACCGGGGCGTCGCCGGTGGCCGGAACGCCGGCCGCGGCCGGCGGTGCGCAGACCTCGACCAGCGCGCCGTCGACCACCGCCCGGACGCCGACCCCCGGGGTGGAGACGAACCCGCTCGCCTCCGCGAGGACCAGGCCCCGGGCGCGGGCCGCACCGACCAGCGCGCGGGCCAGCGGGTGTTCGCTGGGGTGCTCGGCGGCGGCGGCGAGGGCGAGCAGGCGGTCCGGGGAGAGCGGTCCGTCCGCGGTGAGGGGCGTGGCCGGGCCGGCCGGACCGGTCGGGCCGAGCGGGCGGATGTCGGTGAGGCGCGGCGTGCCCTCGGTGAGGGTGCCGGTCTTGTCGAGGACGACGGCGTCCACCCGGCCGAGGCGTTCCATCACGATCGCCGACTTGACCAGCACGCCGTGCCGTCCGGCGTTGGCGATGGCGGAGAGCAGCGGGGGCATGGTGGCCAGCACCACGGCGCACGGCGAGGCGACGATCATGAAGGTCATGGCCCGCAGCAGGGTCGGGGTGAAGTCGGCGCCGAGGGCGAGCGGGACGGCGAGCAGCGCCAGGGTCGCGACCATCAGCCCGGCGGCGTAGCGCTGTTCGACCTTCTCGATGAAGAGCTGGGTGGGCGCCTTGGTGCCGGCGGCCTCCTCGACCATCGCCACGATCCGGGCGATCACGCTGTCCGCGGCGTCCCGCTCCACCCGGACCCGCAGGGCGCCGGCGCCGTTGAGCGTGCCGGCGAAGACCTCGTCGCCGGGGCGCTTCGGGGCGGGCAGCGGCTCGCCGGTGACGGAGGACTGGTCGGCCTCGCTCAGGCCGTCCAGCACCCGGCCGTCCGCGCCGATCCGCTCGCCCGGCCGGACCAGCACGGTGTCGCCGACCGCGAGCGCGGCGGTCGGGACCCGCTCCTCCCGGCCGTCGGGGGCCAGCCGGCAGGCGGTGGCGGGCGCCAGGTCGAGCAGGCCGCGGACGGAGTCGGCGGTGCGCGCGGTGGCGAGGGCCTCCAGGGCCCCCGAGGTCGCGAAGATCACGATCAGCAGTGCGCCGTCCGCGACCTGGCCGATCGCCGCGGCGGCGAGGGCGGCGACCACCATCAGCAGGTCGACGTCGAGGGTGCGCTCGCGCAGCAGGCGCAGCGCGTCCCAGGCGGGCTCCCAGCCGCCGCTCAGGTAGGCGAGGGCGTACAGGGGGCCCTGCAGCCAGGCCGGGCCGCCCCCCAGTTGGACGGCGAGGGCGGCCAGGAAGGCCGCGGCGGAGACGGCCGCCCATCGGGTCTCGGGCAGGGAGAGGGCCGCGGTCCGACGCCGGGGCGGGCCCTCGGCCCGACGGTGGGGCCGGGGCGCGGCCCGGGGCGGCGGGGCGGCGTCGGGTGCTCGGCCGCGATCCGCGGCCTGATCCGGGTCGTTCCGTACGAGCGGGGCTTCGGGCATCACGGGATTCCTTCGGGCACGGCGGAGCCGGGCGGAGTCGGGCGGGCCCACCATACAGGAACACATGAAGAGGTATTCATTTATAGCCACGGACTCGGACCGCCCGGCACGACGCCGCCCACCGTCCGCCGGTCGGTCTTAGGATGCCCCCATGGGACACGCAGCCACCGAGAGTCCGGTGCCGCAGATGCGACTGGACGCATCCAACGCGGCCAAGGTGGCGACCACGCTGCAGGCCCTCGCCACCCCCTCCCGCCTGCTGATACTCGCCCAGCTCCGCGAGGGCCCGCGGGCCGCCACCGAACTGGCCGACGCCGTCGGGATGGAACAGTCCGCCTGCTCGCACCAGCTACGGCTGCTGCGCAACCTCGGTCTGGTGGTGGGCGAACGCCGCGGCCGCTCGGTGGTCTACTCCCTGTACGACGCGCACGTCGCGGCCCTGCTCGACCACGCCGTCTACCACGTGGACCACCTCCGCCTGGGTCTCACCGACGACCCGCCGCAGCCGACCGGGCCGGCCGGGCCCACCCGGAGCTGACCCGGCGGCGACCGGCCCCGCCGAACCTCCGGATTCGGCCGGAACCCGACCCCCACACCCGGCCCGCCACCCGACTGACCGTCAGCCGCCGAGCCCCGCGGCCGCCCTGCGCCGGCGGCGCCGGACGATCAGCAGCGGCAGCGCGCCCGCCAGGCCCAGCAGTCCCGCGGCCACCGGCGCGGGCTCCTGCACCGGCTCGTACCCGGGCCCCGGCCCGGCACCCGGGCCCGACGCCCGCCCGGCGGCCAGCCCCGGCTGCCCGAAGGTGGCCGGCTCCGGCAGGATGGCCCAGCGACCGAGCGGCCAGGCGACCACGATCGCCCGCCCGATCACCCCGCTCACCGGCACGAAGCCGTCACCCGGGTGCTGCAGCTCGTGGGCGCGGGAGTCCTCGGAGCCGTTGCGGTGGTCGCCCATCACCCAGATCCGGTCCGCGGGCACGGTGACCGTCCCGACCGGGTAGTCGTCGCAGGGCGTGGCCCCGGGGTAGATGTACGGCTCGTCGAGCGCCACGCCGTTGACCCGGACGGGCGCGCCCGGGGTGCAGGTGACGGTGTCCCCGCCGACCGCGATGACCCGCTTGATCAGGTCCTTCTCGTCCGCCGAGGGCATCAGCCCGACCAGGCTCAGCGCCCTCACCAACGGGCCGCCGCGCTCCGCGGGAGCACCCCGCAGCCAGTCGCCGGGGTCGTGGAAGACCACCACGTCGCCGCGCGCGGGCTTCGCGCCGAACCAGGGCGTCAGCTTGTCGACCAGGACCCGGTCACCCTTCTGCAGGGTGTTCTGCATCGAGCCGGACGGGATCGAGAAGGCCTGCACCCCGAAGGTCTTGACGCCGAAGGCGAGCGCCAGCGCGATGGCCACCAGCAGGGGGATCTCCTGCCAGAGCGGCCGGCGGGCCCGCCGGCCCCGCTCCGCCCCGGCCGGACGCCGGGCCCACCGGGCCCACCCGACGCCCCTCGCCCGGTCCAACCGGTCCCCCATGGCGGTCTCCTTCACCTCGTACGGGCGCGCGCCCGGGGCGCGCGTCGGCGGCCCCTCCGCTGTGTTCAACGCGCCCGGGTTCCCGGCCGGTTGGGACGTGGACGCCGGGCCGCGGCGCCCGGCGCCGCGGAGGGAATCCGTCCGCCCCCGGCCGAGGCACCGGGGAGGGACATCGCCACCCGGCTCAGGCGCCGGCCGCGTACCGCCAGAAGTCCCGCATCAGGGAGGGCGGGGTCGGCCCGGCCAGCTCCAACTGGGTGAGCAGGACGGTGACCGCACCCGTGGACGGGATCAGGTGCGCCGCCGTACCGGTACCGCCGATCCAGCCGTAGCGCCCCGGCAGGTTCCACGGGTCGATGGCCTCGACGTCGACCGAACCGCCGAACCCCCAGCCCTGACCCTCCAGGAACAGCTCCCCGCCGTACCGCTGGACCGGCGTCAGGTGGTTGGTGGTCAGCTGCGTCACCGAGTCGGAGGACAGCAGCCGGCGGCCCTCGGCCATGCCCCCGGCGAGCAGCATCCGGGCGAAGGCCAGCCAGTCGTCGGCGGTGGAGACCAGTCCGCCGGCGCCGGACGGGAAGGGCGGCGCGCTGCTCCACTGCCCGTCGGGGGCGTCGACCTGCTCCAGGCCGCCGTCCGCCGCCGTCCGGTAGTACCCGGTGAACCGGCCGAGCTCCCCGCCCGGCACCTCGAACCCGGTGTCGACCATGCCGAGCGGCCCGAACACCCGCTCCGCCAGGAACTCCGGCAGCGGACGACCCGACACCCGGGCGATCAGCACGCCCTGGATGTCGGAGCAGGTGTTGTACAGCCAGGTCTCGCCCGGCTGGTGCAGCAGCGGGATCCGCGACAGCGCCGACATCCAGGCGTCGGGCGGTGCCACCTGCTGCGGCAGCGGCGGGCCCTGCTTCAGCTCGCTGAACAGCAGTCCGACCGCGGGCAGCGAGAAGTCGGCCGGGAACCCGTACCCGGCGAGCGAGGTGAGCAGGTCGAACACGGTGATCGGGCGGGCGGCCGGCACCACGTCGTCCACCGGTGCGGACGGGGAGCGGACGACGGAGGGCGAGGCCAGCTCCGGCAGCCAACGCCCGACCGGGTCGTCCAGGGCGATCAGGCCGTCGTCGACCAGCATCATCACGGCCGCCGCGGTGACCGGCTTGGTGAGGGAGGCCACGCGGAAGATCGAGTCCCTGGCCATCGCGGTGCTGCCGTCGACCTCGGCGGACCCCACCGCCGCCACCTCGATCCGCCCGCCGTCGGCCACCAGGCCCACCGCCCCCGGGAGCGCTCCGGCGCCGACGTACCTCGCCAGGATGTCGTGCAGCTTGGTCATGGGTCTGCCTTCCCGAGTGTGCCGTCCGGTCCAAGCCTGCCGCCGCGCCGCGGATTCCACCCGGCGGCGCGCGGCCGGCGCCCTTCGGACGGCGGGCGGGCCGCGGCGGCGGGCGCGCGCAAACCCGGTTGACGCTCCGCGACCCGGACGGTTTCCTGCACGGGTGACCGATCCCCTGACCGACCCCCACCACCGGCCGACGGCCGCACCGGAGACCGATCCGCGCGCCGGGCGCCGGGCCGACGCCCCGCCCGGCCTGCGGTTCGAGCCGGTGAGCGGCGAGGCCCTGCTCCGGGACTGGCGGCACGTCCACAACGTGATCATCCCGACCGACCCGCTCTCGCTCGACGAGGTCCGCGAGCGCGCCGGGCGCAACCGCCTGGAGGTGGCGTACCTGGGCGACGTCCTGGTCGGCTGCTCCACGGTGCGCCCGCCCGCGGTGCCGCTGCCCGAAGGCGAGAGGGCGGCGGCGACCGTCATCGCCCGCGTGCTGGCCGCCCACCGCCGGCGGGGGATCGGCGGCGCCCTCTACGCGCACGGACTGGCGACCGCGCGCGGGCTCGGCGCCGAGGTGATCGAGACGGTCGTACTGGCCTCCAACCGGGACGGGCTGCGGTTCGCGCTGGCCCACGGCTTCGTCGAGGTGGAGACCTACCTGCTGCCGGGCGACACCGTGCCCTACGTCGACCTGCGGCTGGCCTGAGCGCCCCGGCCCCGGCGGCCCGGACGGCCCGATGCGGACTGCCCGGGCCGCCGGGGCCGGACCGGCGCCCGGATCGGCGCCCGGGTCAGCCGGTGGCCCGTACGTAGACGTCCGCCGCACCGGCCGGGCCGCCGTCCGCGGGGGCCGCGTAGACCTGCCGGCGGCCGTCACCGCCCGCCGTGGCCGGCAGCGCGGGCGCCGCGGCCGGCTGCTCCCCCGGCAGCGCCGCCACCAGGTCGGGCGGCAGCGCGGCCGGGGCGCCCGGGGCGGGCAGGCCGTAGGTGCGCAGGAAGTCGTCGAGGTTGACGTCCTGGCCGCCGTCCAGCCGGTAGTGCAGGTAGCCGGTCGGCGTACCGTCCGCGGCCAGGGTGAGCACCGCCTCGTCCGGGACGTAGTAGCGGCCCTTGCCCGGGTGCTGGGAGGGGTGCAGGCCGGCCAGCCGCTCGGCGCGGCTCAGGTCGGTCTCGGGCGGGGTGTGGTCCCGCATCAGCGCGAACACGCCCCAGCCGGCCACCGCCAGGGTGAACACCGCGCAGAGCGCCAGCACGGCCCCGACCGAGCGCCGCAGCGCAGGCCGCCCGCGCAGCGGGGGCCGGGCGTCGGCGAGCGCGCCGCCGGAGCCGGCCCTCCCCCCGCCCGGGGTGCTGCTGCCCGGGGTGCTCCGGCCCGTCACGGGGGGTGTCACGGCGTCAGACCTTCCTCGTCCGCATGTCGCTGTTGCCGCCCATGTCGAACTCCTGGGCCAGCCCCGTCCGGTGCAGGCGCTGGATGTCCTGGTCGGTCACCATGCCCATCCCGGGCACGTAGGTCTGCTTGCCGTGGTCCCAGTTGTACCGGTCCCGGACGTGGGTCTGGTAGGTGACCGTGACCTCCGGCGGCGCCCCCGGCCCGGCGGGCCTGACCTCGATCTTCGCCTGGGTGTTGTAGTGGAACGAGCCCACCGCGTAGTACCAGTCCGAGCTGCTCTCGTCGGTGGCGGACATCGGCTGCCAGCCGGTGTCCTTGACGAGGGCCACCGGCTTGCCGGTCCGGTGGTACTCGGCCAGGGCCTGGGCCTGCCAGCCCGGCAGGTTGCCGTCCAGGGTCGTGTCGACGCCCTGCTGGAAGTCGGGGATGTCCTTCAGCATGTCCTCGACGTCGAGGTCGAGCGGCTTCCCGCTGCCGGAGAGGAAGTGCGCCATGTTGGCGCTGGCGTTGACGTCGCCGGCCTTGAACGGCATGCCGACGGTGCCGGCGCCCAGGGTGTTGGCGAGCTTGCGGTCGCGGTCGTTCGGCTCCTCCGAGTCGAACACGCCGGCGCCGCGGTCGAAGGGGTCCGGGGGCAGCAGCACACCGCCCGAGCCGCCGAAGACCTTGCCCAGGTCGCGGGCGCCGGAGAGGTCCTCGCCGACCACCCGCTTCGTCCAGGCGTCGAGCCGGTCGTAGCCGACGGACGCGGTGATCCGGTCGAGTTCGTGGCCGGCGGTGTCGCTGACGTCGGCGGCGTACGTGAGCGCGGCCGTCACCAGGTTGCGGACGTCGCCCGCGATGCCCGCCAGCCGGCGCGACTCGGCCTGCGCGTCCGGGTCGTTGTGCTGCCCGGGCACGGGCGGGAACCGGACGTCGCCGTCGTCCTGGACGGCGAGGCCGTCGGCCTTCGCCAGGTCGTCCGCCTCGGCCATCCAGCGCCGGGCCAGCGTCAGGCCGTCGGCGGCGCTGTCGAGCGTGAGCTTCGCGGCCTCCGTCTCCTGTTCCGCGATGGACAGTTCGTCGATCAGGTCGGCCATTGCGCGGCGGCCCAGCTCCGCGGCCTCGCCGCTCCAGCCCTCCTGGAGGGTGGAGAGCACGTCGGTGGCGTCGAAGCGCGCCTCGGCGGCGGCCGTGGAGAGCTTCGCCCACTCCTCGGCGGCCCGGCGCAGGCCCGCCGGGTCGGCCTCGCGCAGCTGGCGCACCGTCACGGGCGCGTCGAAGCGCCGCTCGTGGTCCTCGGTGTTCGGCCGGAACCGGCCGTCGGGGTCGGGTCCGTTGTCCGCGGGCATCAGCCGTTCCCCTCCAGCAGCGTGGCGGCGCGGCGCAGTTGCTCGGCCACCGTGTCCTCCTGGCGGCCGTAGTTGGCCGCCGTGGCGCGCAGGCCCTCCGCGAGCTGCCGCATCGCGTCGATGGTCCGCCTGGTCTCGCCCTCCCAGCGGCTCGCGCAGGATCCGAGCGGCGTGCCGACCGCCCAGGATCCGTGCCGCCGGGCGGCCGCGTCCGACTCGCCGAACCCGCCGTCGGCGCGGGCGAGTTTGCCCGCGCCCCCGTCCAGCGTGTTGGCAGCCACCGGGAACCGTTCGGGCTCCGAGATGTATCCGCTCACTGTCATACCCCCATGTGCGGGACGGTCGTCCCACGGTGTGGGACGCCGTCGCGGGTTCCGGGGTTCCGGCGAAGATCGAATCCCGTCCGCCAGCCCGCCCCGCACGCTCCGCACACCCCGCACGCCTCGGCCGGCCCCCGGGTGCCGGCCGGACCTCAGGCCGTGGCCGCCGCCGCGGCGCGGCCCGCGGCCCGGCCGGAGAAGATGCAGCCGCCGAGGAAGGTGCCCTCCAGCGAGCGGTAGCCGTGCACGCCGCCGCCGCCGAACCCGGCCGCCTCGCCCGCCGCGTACAGGCCGTCCAGGACGCTGCCGTCGGCCCGGAGCACCCGGGAGGAGAGGTCGGTCTGCAGGCCGCCGAGCGACTTGCGGGTGAGGATGTTGAGCTTGACCGCGATCAGCGGGGCGGCCTTGGGGTCGAGGATCCGGTGCGGCGTGGCGGTGCGGATCAGCTTGTCGCCGAGGTAGCGGCGGGCCCCGTGGATGGCGGTGACCTGGAGGTCCTTGCTGAACGGGTTGGCCAGCTCGCGGTCCCGGGCCTCGATCTCACGGCGCAGCGCGGCGCCGTCGATCAGGGCCTGCGGCGTCTTGGCGTTCATGCCCCGGACCAGGTCGGGGAGGTTGCCGGCCACCACGAAGTCGGCGCCGTGCCGCTTGAAGGCCTCGACGGGTGCGGTGGCGCCGGGCAGGGCGCGGCCGAGGACCTCGCGGATGCTGCGGCCGGTCAGGTCCGGGTTCTGCTCGGAGCCGGAGAGCGCGAACTCCTTCTCGATGATCTTCTGGGTGAGGACGAACCAGGTGTGGTCGTGGCCGGTGGTCATGATGTGTTCGAGGGTGCCGAGGGTGTCGAAGCCGGGGAAGAGCGGCACCGGCAGCCGGTTGCCGAGCGCGTCCAGCCAGAGCGAGGACGGGCCGGGCAGGATCCGGATGCCGTGCCGGGCCCAGATCGGGTCCCAGTTCTCGATGCCCTCGGTGTAGTGCCACATCCGGTCGCCGTTGATCAGGTTGCCGCCGGCCTGCTCCGCGATGCCGAGCATCAGCCCGTCGACGTGGGCGGGCACGCCGGAGAGCATCCGGGCCGGCGGGGTGCCGAGCCGAGCGGGCCAGGCCTTGCGGACGAGCTCGTGGTTGCCGCCGATGCCGCCGGAGGTGACGATCACGGCCTGGGCCCGCAGTTCGAAGGCGCCGGCGCTCTCGCGGGAGCTGGCGACGCCCCGCTCGACGTCGCTGGGCACGAGGATCTCGCCGGTCACGGTGTCGGTGACGCCGCCGGTGGCGGCCAGGCCGGTGACCCGGTGGCGGAAGCGCAGGTCGACCAGGCCGCGGGCGGCGGCGGCCCGGACCCGGCGGGCGAACGGCTCGACGATGCCGGGGCCGGTGCCCCAGGTGATGTGGAACCGCGGGACGGAGTTGCCGGGGCCGGTGGCGAGCAGTCCGCCGCGCTCGGCCCAGCCGACGACGGGGAAGAAGCGGACGCCCTGGGCGTGCAGCCAGGAGCGCTTCTCGCCGGCCGCGAAGTCGACGTACGCCTCGGCCCACTGCCGGGGCCAGTGGTCCTCGGCGCGGTCGAAGCCGGCGGTGCCCTGCCAGTCCTGCCAGGCGAGCTCGTGCGAGTCGCGGATGCGCAGCCGGCGCTGCTCGGGCGAGTTCACCAGGAACAGGCCGCCGAAGGACCAGTGCGCCTGGCCGCCGAGGGAGGCGGCGGGCTCCTGGTCGAGCAGGATGACCCGGCGCCCGGCGCCCGCGAGCTCCGCGGTGGCGACCAGGCCGGCCAGGCCGGCTCCGATGACGATGACGTCGGCGTCGAATGCCATGCGGGGTCCTCCGTGAGCGGCTGGGCCTGGCGGTGCCCGGACGCCGTCCGTCCGTGCTCCGGGTGCCGCCGGCAGGTGCCCCGGCGGGGCCGGGCGGGCGGCGGGTGGCTCCGATACTGCGGCCTGTCGATCATCCAGTCAACCGGCGGGTAACAACCCGGTGGGAATTTCGCTCCACGGTGGAGCAGAATTCCCGGCGCCGGCCCGCGCGAAGGAAAAGCGCTACGCCATGGAGCGTAATTCCGGGAATTCCATCTGACTCTTTTTCAGCAATTCCTGCCCATACTGTGGACGGGTACGAAACCTGGCAGTAACTTACCGAGGAGTAGCGGTGGCGGCGACAGCCGCGGCCCACCTCCGCGCACCCCCACCCACCCTCGTTTCTCTCCCCCAGGAGGAACCGTGCTCAGCCCTGCCCGGAAACTCGTGTCCCTGCTGGTCACCAGCCTCACCCTGGTGATCACCGTCGCCCTCACCACCGCGGACGCGAACGCCGCGACCGGCTCGCGGTACGTGGCACTCGGCGACTCCTACGCCGCCGGCGCCGGCGTGCCCGGCCAGTCCGCGGGCCTGTGCCTGCGCTCCGACCGCAATTACGGCCACCTGGTCTCGGCCGCCCTGCATTCCACCTCGTACACCGACGTCACCTGTGCCGCCGCCAAGGTGAAGGCCATGACCTCGGCCCAGTACGACGCCTTCATCCGGGTCAACGACCCGCAGCTGAACGCGCTGCGCGCCGACACCGACCTGGTGACCATCGGCATCGGCGGCAACGACCTGGGCGTCGGCGACCTCGGCGTCGGCGAGATCATCGCCACCTGCATCGCGGGCGCCGTGGTCAACCCCTTCGGCACCCCCTGCCGGGACGTCTACAACCACGGCCACTGGAGCTGGGGCAGCTGGTCCTGGGAGTACGGCAACGACGACCTGGCCGACCGGATCGCCGGCGCCGCCCCGCAGCTCGCCGACGTGCTGGCGCGGATCCACGCCAAGTCCCCCGGCGCCAAGGTGCTGGTGGTCGGCTACCCGTCGGTGCTGCCGGAGGACTCCTCCGACTGCCTGGGCCGCCAGCCCGTCACCACCGGCGACGTCAGCTACCTGCGCGGCGTCCTCGGCAAGCTGAACTCGATGCTCGCCGCGACGGCCGCCGCGAACGGAGCCGGCTACGTGGACACCGCCGGCCCGACCCGCGGCCACGACGCCTGCTCGGCCGCGCCCTGGATCGAGGGCGCCCTGCCCGGCTCACCCGCCGTCCCCTTCCACCCCAACGCCAAGGGCGAGCAGGTGATGGCGCAGGCCGTGCTGGCCGCGCTGAAGTAGGACCCGCCGGCCGTCGGAGGACGGCGGGAAACGCCGGCGGGGCGTGACCGGGAGCTCCCGGTCACGCCCCGCCGCCGTGCCCGGGTCAGGGCTTGACGCGCACGATCTGCGGGTCGTGGTCGCTCGCCTGCTGGGCGAACTCGCTGTTGATGTGCACCACGTCGTACTTGGCGTAGCCCACCTCGGGGCTCACCAGGATGTGGTCCAGCACCTGCGAGTTGCCCTGGTAGACGTACGAGTACTGCTCCTTCTCGGGCAGCTCGTTCACCAGGTCGCGCAGCACGCCGTCCTTGGTGAGCGCGGCCAGCGCCGGGGAGAACTGGTAGTCGTTGAAGTCGCCGACCGAGACGATCTTCGCGGTGGGGTCGGCGGCCAGCAGCTTGGCCACGAAGGCCTGCTCGACGACGGCCTGCTTGCCGCGCTGCACCTCGGAGCTGCGGGCCGGGGCCTGGAACCGGCTGTCGATGCCCAGGTCACCGCCCTTGCTGTTGAAGTGGTTGGCGATCACGAAGAGCTTCTTGCCGCGGAAGCTGAACTGGCCGATCAGCGGCTTGCGGCTGTTGGCCCAGGCCTCGTTCGCCGGGTCGATCCGGCCGGGCGAGGCGGTCAGCGAGGCGGCGGCGCCGGTGCCCGCCACGTCCACCGGGGTGTTGGTGGCGTCGGCGGTCGGGACGTCGGTGAACGAGATCCGCAGCGGGTTGAAGAGGAACACCTGACGGATGTTGCCGCCGGGCTCGCCGCCGTCCTTGCCGTCCACCGGGTTGACGGAGCGCCAGTCGTACGCCGGGCCGCCGGCCGCCTTGATGGCGTCGATGAACTTGGCGACGGTCACGCTCGCGTCGACCGTGCCGTTGCTGGTGGCGCCGTTGTTGTCCTGGATCTCCTCCAGGGCGATGACGTCGGGCGAGCGCAGGTTGGTGACGACCGCCTGGGCCAGCTGGGCGAACTTGGCGTCCGGGTTGCCGGGGGCCAGGTTCTCCACGTTGTACGTGGCGATGGTCGCCTCGCGGTCGGCCGCCGGGGCGGTCACCTCGCGCTCCAGGTGGTTGTCCTGGACGGCGCCGATCGAGGTGGCGGCCAGCGTGTAGCCGCCGAAGGAGTTGTAGTCCAGCGGGCCGGTGGTGGCGCCGGTGAGCACGTCGCCCACGTTGGCGACCGGGAACGGCTGCTGGGCGACCGGGGCCAGCTGCTGGATCATCAGGCGGCCGACGTTCGGCTCCCGGTAGGACTCGTAGAGCACGCCGCCGCGCTTGCTCTTCTGGTCCTGCGCGTCGGCGGCGACCCAGAGCTCGTTGTACTTGTCGGTCGCCTGGATCACCCGGGTGTCCGAGACCTGGACGTTCATGCCCTCCAGGGACTCGTAGAAGTCCAGGGTGTACTTCTCCGGCAGCAGCGGCAGGCCCTCGATGGAGCCGCCGGCCGCGTCCTGGGTGTACGTGCCGGGGATGTTGCGGGTGCTCACCACGACCGGCGCCGGGACGGCGTTGTCGGAGGAGAGCACCGTGATCAGCGGGGCGGTCAGCTGGGTCAGCGACTGCGAGCCGCCGGCGAAGTTGGGGTAGTACTCGGCGACCTTGCCGGTCACCAGCACCGAGTCGCCGACCTTCACGGTCGGGACCTTGCTGCCGGTGTAGACGAACAGGCCCTCGCTGGTCGCCGGGTCGGCGTCCGCGTTCGGGTCCTGGATCCAGAAGCCCTTGGAGCCGTAGCCGCGCACACCGGTGACGATGCCGGGCACGCCGGGGACGGTGTTGCCGAGCTGCGGCGAGATCCGGGTGGTGCCCTGGATGTCGTGGATGCGCAGCGGGCCGGGCTCGGTCGGGCCGGTCGGCCCGCCCGGCGTGGTGCCCTCGGCGGACTCGCCGTAGCTGTTGACCGGGGTCGGGTCGCCGGCCACCAGGTCGGCGGAGTTGTCGTCGGTGTCGGCGAGGTTCGCGCGGCGGGCGACCGAGGCCGTGTTGCTCGCGCCGGTGACCGGGGCGCCCTCGCGGACGACGGCGGTGCCGAAGCCGACCAGGTCGCGCACCCGCGCGTCGGCGGCGCAGTCGGCGGCGGTCTTGCAGGTCAGCGGGTCGGTGCCCTGGACGAGGGCGACGGTACCGGCGGTGCCGGAGAGCGTCAGGCTGCCGGTGGCGTCCGGGGTCGGCAGGGCGACGGTGCCGCCCGCGCCGGCCGCCTCGGCGACCAGGTAGCGCTGGCCGGCGGCTATCGAGCCGGTCAGCGGGGTCACGGACCACTGCGAGTTCGCACCCGGCGAGGCCGAGATGTACTGGACGCTCCAGCCGGTGAGGCCGAAGGCCGCGCCGCCCTTGTTGGCCAGCTCGATGAAGTCGTTCTTCAGCGTGGCGCCGGAGTTGCCGCCGCCGCCGTAGACCTCGGCGATCACCACGTCGGCGGACGGCGCGGCGAAGGCGGAGGGCAGCGGGACGAGCACGAGCGAGGCGGCCAGGCCGGCCGGGAGGAGGGTCGCGCGCAGCAGCGCCCGGCGGGAGCGGGGGCGGGGAGCGGTGGGCGTGGTCACCTGGGCAGGACTCCTTAAGCTGCCGGGTCATTGCCATGACGCGGCGTCCGGGTGCAGCACGATGCCCCGGCTGCCGTGGGGGCGCCGGGACGTGAGGGTGGTTCAGGTGGTGCGCTCGGCGCACTACCCGCGTAGACGCAACGTCAGGAAGCGACGTCGCAGCGCTCAAGATACGCGCGTAGAAAATGACGCGACAAGCCCTCTGCGGTTAACTCTTGGTACCGGTCCGCCGAGGCACCCGGTCCACCCGCACCGGGCCGGACCGACCTGCCGAGGGGCCCGCCGCCCGGACGGATCCGGACCGGCGGGCCCTCGCTCCCCGGGAGGCAGGGCTCGAACCTGCGGCCACCCGCTTTGCTGACAGGCGCTCCACCGCTGAGCTACACCCGGGGACTGCCGGGCAGCCTGCCGCCCGACGGTGGCGCCGGTCAAGCCCGCCCGCGCAGGACGCGTGCCAGCACCGGATCCGCCTCGGCCACCGCGTCCACGAACCCGGCCGTCAGCCGGCCGGCGGGGGCGTCCCACCGCGCCCGACCCGTCGTCCAGCCGGTCTTCACCGGGTCCACCCCGTGCCGCCGGCACACCCGCTCCACCAGCTCCGCCGGGCAGTCCTCCGCCCCGGCCAGCACCCGCCAGGGCAGCGGCAGCCCGGCCCACACCTCGATCTCACGGAACCTCCGGTCGCCCACCCAGCTCCGCCAGGACTCCGGCTCGATCACGTCCAGCCAGGCCACCTGCCCGGGGCAGACCCGGCCGAGGACCTCCTGCGCACCCAGGGCCTCCAGCACCTCCAGGTACTGCACCCGGGCCGCGTTCCAGGCCCTCGCCGCCAGGTTCCACGCGTACGCGTCGTCACCCGGGCGCGCGAACATGGCGGTCGGCTCGATCGAGCAGCGCCCGTGCGCGCGCTCCAGCAGCGCGGCGGTCTCCCGGAGGCCGGCCGACCAGCGGCCGACCAGCAGCCCCTGCTGCTGCTCCGTCAGGCGGGCCACCACCTCCCGGACGGGGTGCGCGTGCGCGAGGGCCCACCAGTCGGTGGTGGGCGAGGCCGCCAGGCGGGCGAGGAGCAGCTCGGTGACCCGACGTCCGGCCCGCCGGCTCAGCCATCCGGTCAGCGCGGGGTCGCAGCGCCGGCGGGCGGCCTGGAAGGCGATCAGGCAGGCCGTGCCAAGGTCCTCGGTGGGCCGGGCGGCGTCCAGCAGGGAGAGCAGCCCGGTCTCGGCGAGGGTGGCCGCCCGGCGTTCGCGTGCCGCGAGCTCCAGCACCTCCTGCTTGGCCTCCAGTCGCCGGAGGAGCCGGAACCGCTTGTTGTACTGCCGCTTGGAGAGGTCCCCGAGGCCCGCCGCCGCCCGGCCCTCCCGGTTCAGCCGCCCGTCGCGGAAGTCCGCCGTGCCGGGCTCGCGCCCGATCTCCCGCCCACCGAGCCGGACGGCCCGCGCGACCTGCTCCGACCCGCCGGCAGCGGCCGTCCCCCCGACGGTGCCGAAGAGCGCGCCCGCCACCGCGAGCTGCCGGCCGGCGCCCGCCGGCGCGGCCGGTGCCGGGGCGACGGCCCATGCCCGCCGGTAGGCCCCCTCCAACCGGTCCGCCTCGTCCGGTGACGGTGCCGGCAGGAGTTCCCGGATCAGCCGGGCGACGGCCGCCGGGTCCTGGCGGAGCCGGATCGACGCGCAGATCCGGTCGAGGGCGGCAGCGGGTGCGTCCTGGGGCATCGCGCCAGCATGCCAAACGGCCCGGCCCCCGCCACCCCGAGGGGGTGGAAGGGGGCCGGGCCGGTGCGGCGGGTGCGGGTGTCAGTCCGCGACGGGGGCCGCGGTCGCCTGGTTCAGGCCGGCCGACCACTTCTCCTCGACCTTGCCGAACTTCCAGAACGCCAGCGCCCCGGCCCAGGTGAGGACGAACAGGCCGACGATCGCGTAGCCGACCAGGTTGAGGTCCAGCTCGCCGATCCAGGCCACCGGGCCGCTGGTGATGTCGAGCTTCTCGCCGAGCAGGCCGACCAGCTCGATCACGCCGATGACCAGGGCGACGATCACGGACAGGCCGGTGACGGTGAGGTTGTAGTAGATCTTGCGGACGGGCTTGGAGAACGCCCACTCGTACGCGAAGTTCATGAACGAGCCGTCGATGGTGTCCAGCAGGCTCATGCCCGCCGCGAACAGCACCGGCAGCACCAGCAGGGCGTACCAGGGGAGCGAGAAGGCCGCGGCGCCGCCGGCCAGCACCAGCAGCGAGACCTCGGTGGCGGTGTCGAAGCCGAGGCCGAACAGCAGGCCGACCGGGTACATGTGCCAGGGCTTGGTGACGGCCCGGGTGACCCGGCCGAGGATGCGGTTCATGAAGCCCCGCTTGTCAAGCTGACGCTCCAGCTCCTCCTCGTCGAACTCGCCCTGGCGCATCTTGCGGAAGACCTTGAGGATGCCGTTGAAGGCGCCCAGGTTGATCAGGCCGATGAGGACCAGGAAGACGCCGGAGACGGTGACGCCGATCAGCCCGGTGGCGGTGTGCAGCGCGGAGTCGTCCGACTCCACCTGCCCGGCGAGGGACTGGATGCCGAAGGCGAGCAGCGCGCAGAGGCCGAAGACGATCGACGAGTGCCCGAGCGAGAACCAGAAGCCGACCGAGAGCGGCCGCTTGCCCTGCCCCATCAACTTGCGGGTGGTGTTGTCGATGGCGGCGATGTGGTCGGCGTCGAAGGCGTGCCGCATGCCGAGGGTGTAGGCGGTCAGGCCCATGCCGACGCCGAAGACCTGGCCGCCGACGTCGTAGTGCTTGGGCGCGATGACCGCGATCAGGGTGACCCAGCCGATCACGTGCAGGGCGAGGACGAAACCGCCCATGCCCGCCAGGCGTATCCACTCGTCCCGGGTGAGCCGGTCACGCCATCTGATCGCGGGGGCGATGGCGGGCGCGCTGGTCATGGGGCGTCCTCTCGGAGCGGTGCGGATCGACGGCGGAACCGGACCAGTTTTCCCCCTCCGGGTAAGTACTTGCAAGTCATATGCAATTAATAGGCCCGGGCGGACAGCCCGAGTTCACCCGAAGTTCGTCATGCACCGTACAAGCACCCTTCACCTCCGGAGGCTTTCGGGGCCGCTTCTACGCGCGGATACTCGGGTTCTACGCGCGGACACCCCTGGCGCCGAATCCTCGACTCCCCACGGAGGCACGGCAGATGACTTCCCGTCACCGCACCCGATCGAAGGTGGCCCTGGCCGCCGCAGCCCTGCTCGCCGCCACCCTCACCGGCCTGACCGCCCCCAGCTCCACGGCCGCCACCAAGGCTCCGGCCGCCACCGGCGCCGTCGCCGCCACCCCGCACCGGGTGCTCTTCGACAACAGCAAGGCGGAGACGGCCGGCAACGCCGACTGGATCATCAGCAGCGCGATCCCCGACCCGCTCGTCCAGAACGCCAACCCCACCACCGAGAAGAGCTGGACGGGCGCCCTCTCCGCCTGGGGCGTGGCCCTGCAGCGGACCGGCGCCTACAGCCTCAAGACCCTGCCCGCCGGCAGCACCATCGGCTACGGCACCGGGGCCGCGCTCGACCTCGCGAACTTCGACACCTTCGTGATCGACGAGCCCAACACGAAGTTCAGCACGGCCGAGAAGACCGCGATCATGACCTTCGTCCAGAACGGCGGCGGCCTGTTCCTGATCTCGGACCACAACGCCAGCGACCGCAACAACGACGGCTGGGACTCCCCCAGGATCATCAACGACCTGCTGACCACCAACAGCGTCGACCCCACCGACCCCTTCGGCTTCTCCGTCGACGTGCTGAACATCTCCACCGACAACCCGCGCGCCGTCACCGACGCCGCCGACCCCGTCCTGCACGGCGGTTTCGGCACCGTCACCGGCTCGATCCTGCGCTCCGGCACCACCTTCACCCTCAAGCCCGCCGACAACCCCTCGGTCAAGGGCCTGCTCTACCGCACCGGGTACAGCGGCAACACCGGCGCCTTCTTCGTCACCAGCACCTTCGGCAGCGGCCGGGTGGCGATCTGGGGCGACAGCTCGCCCGCCGACGACGGCACCGGACAGTCCGGGAACACCCTCTACGACGGCTGGAACGACCCGGCCGGCACCAACGCCGCCCTGGCCCTCAACGCGACCGCCTGGCTGAGCAAGGCGAGCTGAGCCGGGCGGGGCGACGCGAGCCGGCCGCGGTCGGGCCCGGCGGCGTCGCCCGGCCGGCGGCCACCCCGCGGACGGCCGCCGACCCACGCGCGTCACAAGCCATCAGGAAATCGGACATACCGTCCACTATTCTCGGTTCCTGGTTGGCCACCCGGTGGGCGGGACGGCCTCCGAGCCGCCCCGCCCGCACGGTGACCACGGCCGTGACACCGAGGAGGGGCCATGCCGCAGACCGCGCAGCACCCGGCGTCGTACCCGTACCGGACCGTCCGGGAGGACGTCCGCGTCCCGCTCGCGGACGGGGTCCAGCTGCACGCCCGGATCTGGCGCCCGGTGACCGAGGAGGCCGTCCCCGCCCTGCTGGAGTACCTGCCGGACCGACTCGCCGACGGAACGGCCGAGCGCGACGCGCAGCGCCACCCCTGGTACGCCGGCCACGGCTACGCCTCCGTCCGGGTCGACGCCCGCGGCCACGGCAACTCGGGCGGGCTGCCCGGCGCCGAGCCGACGGAACAGCAGCTCGCCGACGGCGTGGCCGTGATCGAGTGGCTCGCCGCGCGGCCCTGGTGCGACGGCGGCGTCGGGATGTTCGGACTCGCCCGCGGCGGCTCCGCCGCCCTGCGGATCGCCGCGCTGGCTCCGCCCGCGCTCAAGGCGGTCGTCACCGTCTGCGCCGGCGACGACCCCGAGGACGACGACGTCCGCCACCTGGGCGGCGCGCTGCTCGCCGCCGCCACCCACGGCGAGTCGGCCGACCGGCTGGCCCTCGCCGCCCGGCCGCCGGACCCGCGGTACGTCGGCGACGGCTGGCGCGCCATGTGGCTGGAACGGCTGGCCGCCCTCGAACCCCCCGTCCACGCCTGGCTCGCCGACCCGACCCTCGACCGCCACCCGCGCAGCGGCCCGCCGCGCGCGGACCACCCCGCGGTCCGGGCCGCCGTGCTCGCCGTCGGCGGCTGGGCCGACCCGCACCACGACACCGTGCTGCGGCTGGTCGACCTCCTGGGCGCGCCCGTCCGCGGCCTGCTCGGCCCCTGGGCCCGGCAGTACCCCGACCAGGGTCTGCCGCCCGGGCCCGCCATCGGCTTCCTCCAGGAGACCCTGCGCTGGTGGGACCAGTGGCTGCGGGGCGCCGACACCGGGGTGCTCGGGGAGCCGGCGCTGCGCAGCTGGATCGACGAGTCCGTACCGCCCGGCACCGGGCACGGGGCCCGGCCCGGGCGCTGGGTGGGCGACGACGCCTGGCCCTCCCCCGACGTCCGGGACATCCACTACGGCCTGGACTCGGCGCTGCGCACCGCGGGCACCGCCTCCGGCGACCGCTTCGTCCACGTCCGCTCCCCCCAGCACACCGGGGTGGACGCGGGGCACCCGCTGCCGGCCGGCCAGGCCGCCGACCTGCCACCGGACCAGCGCGAGGAGGACGGCCGCTCGGTCTGCTTCGACTCCGCCCCGCTGCCCGAGCGGGTGGAGATCCTGGGCCGGCCCGCCCTGCGGCTGCGGCTGCGGACCGGCGCGGCCCGGGGGCAGGTCGCGGCCAGGATCTGCGACGTGGCCCCCGACGGCTCCGCCGCCCTGGTCTCCCGGGGCGTGCTCAGCCTCTCGGCCCGGCACGGCCGCGACCGGGCCGTCGAGTGGACGCCGGGCGCCACCGAGGACGTCACCGTCGACCTGACCGGCACCGGCTACGCCTTCCCGCCCGGCCACCGCATCCGGCTCGCCCTCTCCTCCGCCTACTGGCCCTGGGTCTGGCCGCAGCCGCAGGACGAGGGCTTCGACCTGGACCCCTCCGGCAGCGCGCTGAGCCTGCCGGTGCGCCACCTCGCCGCCGACGCCGGCGCGACACCGATCGGCTTCGACGCGCCCGAGCAGGCGGCGCCGCTCGACGTGCGCCACACCGAGCCGCTGACCGGCCGCCCCGGACGGCTGGTGATCCGGGACGTCGCCGCAGGCGAGTGGCGGGTGGAGCTGGACCCGGGCCTCGGCGGCGCCCGGATCCACCCCGACGGCCTGGTCCACGACGAGCGGGCCGTGGAGGCGTACCGGATCGTCTCCGGCGACCCGCTCAGCGCCACCACCCGCTCCGACCGGACCGTCCGCCTGGAGCGCCCGGAGATCGGCTGGGACGTCACCGTCCGGACCCGCTCGGAGATCAGCTGCGACGCCACCCACTTCACCGCCCGCAGCCACGTCACCGCGCTGGAGGCGGGCTCGGTGGTGTTCAGCCGCGACTGGGAGGAGCGGATCCCGCGCGGGGCCTCCTGAGCACGGGCCGCTTCCTGAACGCGGGCCGCCTCCCGCGTGCGGGCCGCCTGAGCACGGGCCGGGAGCCGCGGGCGTGGGCCCGCGATCCGTCCGGCCCTGCCCCCGCTGTCAGGGCAGCGGGTACGCGTCCGCCGGCACGTCGGAGGTCTTGGCGTTGCCGCCGACCACGGCCTGCAGGCTGAGCGTCCAGGTGCTCCAGCGGACCTCGGAGGACGTCCGGGTGGTCTTGAACTCCATGGTCTCGTCGAACTTGCTGAAGTCGCAGTTCCGGGTGAAGGCCTTGGTCGCGGAGTCCCAGTCGGTGCCGCCCGCGAAGAAGACCTCGTAGGTGCCGTCCTCGATGCCCTCGAACTTGGCGGTCTTCCCCTTGCCCACGTAGACCGAGTGGACCGACTTGCCGTCCCTGGCCAGCGAGAGCACCGCGTCGCCGCTGCCGCCGTTCTCGATGCTGAGCTCGCCCCGGCCGTCCAGGCTGCCCTCCCGCACCATGGCGCCGTTGTCCAGCGCGCGCTCCTGGAGCTGGCCGGTCGCCGGCACCGTGAGGGTGGCCGGGTAGCCGGCCGCGGCCAGCGCCTGCAGCGCGGCCGGAATGGTCGTCAGCGCCTCGGCCTGGCCGAAGCGGGCCAGTGCGGAGCTGGTCGCGCAGAGCTCGTGCCGGCGGATCTCGTCCCGGACCTTGCCGACATGGGTGCTCAGGCTGTCGAGCGCGACCTGCAGCTGCCGGTGCGCGGCCGAGACCCCCGCCGGCTCGGTGGCCAGCTTCAGACCGGCCCCCGCCAGCACCGCCTGGTCGCTCACCTCCTTGAGGCCGACCCCCAGCGCGATCAGGTCGCCGGCCTGCGGCAGCTTGGCGAGCGCGACGTTCAGCGGTCCGATCCACTTCGTCAGGACCGGGCCGTACGGGGTCGGCGTGGGCGTCGGCAGCGGGGGCGGCGTGTACGGGGGCGGTGCGGCGGACGTCCGCCCCGGGCCCGACCCGGTGCTCGGGGTGTCGCCGCTGCTGCACCCGGCCAGCACCAGGGCGGCGCAGGCCAGCAGGGCGGCCGCGCCCAGGGCGCGCCGGGCCGCAGGTGCGGCGGCCGGGGTCGGGCCGGCGGCGGTGCCGGCGGCGAGGTTCGGTGTGGTGCTCACGGTCACGGTGTCGCGGACTACGGTCAAGACAGGCCCCCCGATGTCTTGTTGGTACACATCCCCCCGACAATGGTCCCGGGCGCCCGGGTGCCGGTCAACAAGATTCACCCTGGTCGGCGGGGCGGGTGGGGGCAGCCGGGGGCGTGCGAGGGGCGCAGCCAGGGGCGCGCATACGGGTCCACTACGATCGGCAGGTGTTCAGGCTCACCGGACTTCCGCTGCAGATCATCGCCGCCCTCGTGGCCGTCGCCGTCTTCGCCGCCACCATGTGGCTCTGGCCGAGATTCGGCGGACGGAACTGGAAGGCGTGGCTGGGCAGGATCGGCGCCTTCCTGGCGACCCAGGTGGCCGTCCTGGTCGCGATGGGCCTGATCGCCAACGGCTACTTCGGCTTCTACAGCTCCTGGAGCGACCTGCTCGGCTCCGACGGCAAGCCCGGCACCGTCGTCGACCACCAGCCGAACGCCGCCGTCGCCGTGATGGGTGAACAGAAGGTCTACTCCGCCCAGGGATCGGTGCGCGAGCGCTCGGGCCTGATCCAGCGGATCGACGTCCACGGGTCCAGCAGCGGCCTGAGCAGCGAGGCGTACGTCTACCTGCCGCCGCAGTACTTCCAGCCCGAGTACACCGGGCGCGCGTTCCCGATGGCACTGGTGCTGGCCGGCTACCCCGGCTCGGCGGAGAAGCTCATCAGCCTGATGCAGTACCCGGCGTCCACCCTGCAGGCGATCGAACAGCGCAAGCTCCCGCCGACCGTCCTGGTGCTGATGCGCCCGACCGTGGCCAGCAACCGCGACACCGAGTGCATGGACGTGCCGGGCGGCCCGCAGGTGGAGACCTTCTTCACCGCGGACCTGCCGAAGGCGCTGGCCACCACCTACCGGCTCGCCGACGACCCCGGCTCGCGGGCCGTGATCGGCAACTCCACCGGCGGGTACTGCGCCCTGAAGTTCGCCCTGCGCAAGCCCGAGGCGTACCGCTCGGCGATCTCGCTCTCCGGCTACTACACGGCCCCGATCGACCAGACCACCGGCGACCTGTTCGCCGGCGACGACCGGCTCCGGCAGGAGAACGACCTGCTCTGGCGGCTGCGGAACAAGCCCGCCGTCCCGGTCGCCCTGCTGCTGGCCACCAGCTACGACGAGAACAACTACCAGGAGACGCAGGCGATGGTGGGCGCCTTCAAGGCCCCGACCGCGCTCTCCACCATCACCCTGGACACCGGCGGCCACAACTTCCACACCTGGACCCGGGAGATCCCGCCCGCGCTGGACTGGCTGGGCAAGCACCTGACGGCTCCCCGGGGAGTCTGAGGCGCGGTCTGCGGGGCGTTCGGGGTCTGCGGGGCGCTCGGGGTCTGCGGGACGTCGGGGTCGGCGCGGCGCTCGAAGTGTCGGGGTATCGGGGTATCGGGGTCGGCGGGGCCCCCGAGCCCTCTGCCGCCGGGGCCCGATGACCCGCCGCGGAGCCCGGCGACCGCGCGTGCGGCAAGATCACAGGGCGTTCATAGCCACGTCTCATGATGCTCTCAGCCGCCCCGCCCAACGTATCTCCCATGACCACGACCAGTTCCTTCCCTCCGACCAGCGAACCGTGGCCCGAGGCTGCGAACTACCCGCCGCCGGAGCCCCCGGCGCGCGCCACGGTCGACCTCTTCCCGCCCGTGGCCCTGCCGCCCGTCCCGCCGAAGGGCCCGGCCGGCTGGGCCGACCGGCTGCGCACCCTGCCGGCCCGCGCCTGGCGCGGGCGCGAGGACGACCCGCGCTGGGCCCGGCCGGCCTTCCTCGGCCTGCTGGCGGCGACGGCCGTCCTCTACTTCTGGAACCTGAGCGCCTCCGGCTGGGCGAACTCCTTCTACTCCGCCGCCGTCCAGGCCGGCAGCCAGAGCTGGAAGGCCTTCTTCTACGGCTCCTCGGACGCGGCGAACTTCATCACCGTCGACAAACCGCCGATGTCGCTCTGGCCGATGGCCCTCTCGGTGCGGATCTTCGGCCTGAGCTCGTGGGCGATCCTGGCCCCGCAGGTGCTGATGGCGGTCGCCACCGTCGGCACGGTGTACGCCGCGGTGCGCCGGCGCTTCTCGCCGCTCGGCGGTCTGGTGGCGGGCGGCGCGCTGGCGCTCACCCCGGTCGCGGCGCTGATGTTCCGGTTCAACAACCCGGACGCGCTGCTGGTGCTGCTGCTCACCCTCGCCGCGTACGGCGTGCTGCGGGCCACCGAGACGGCGAGCACCCGCTGGATGGTCCTCACCGGCGTGATGTTCGGCTTCGGCTTCCTCACCAAGACCCTGCAGGCCTTCCTGGTGCTGCCGGCCTTCGCCCTGATCTACCTGGTGGTCGCGCCGACCGGCCTCGGCCGGCGGGTGCGCCAACTGCTCGTCGGCGCACTGGCGATGGTCGTCTCGGCCGGCTGGTGGGTGGCGGTCGTGCAGCTCGTCCCGGCGGCCGACCGGCCGTACATCGGCGGCTCGCAGGACAACAGCTTCCTGTCGGTCACCTTCGGCTACAACGGCTTCGGCCGGATCACCGGCAACGAGACCGGCAGCGTCGGTGGCGGCGGTGGCGGCGGCGGTGCGGGCGGCGGTGGCGGCATGTGGGGCAGCACCGGCATCACCCGCCTCTTCGACGGCGACATCGGCGGCCAGATCGCCTGGCTGATGCCGGCCGCGCTGATCCTGCTCGTCCTCGGCCTCTGGGCGACCCGCCGCTTCCCGCGGACGGACAGCGCCCGGGCGGCGTTCCTGGTCTGGGGCGGCTGGCTCCTCTGCACCGCGCTGACCTTCAGCTTCATGTCGGGGATCTTCCACCAGTACTACACGGTGGCGCTCGTCCCAGCGGTCGCCGCGCTGGTGGGCATGGGCGTGGACGGCCTCTGGCGGGTCCGCCACCGGCTGCCGTACGCGGCGGTGCTGAGCGCGACCCTCGCCGTCACCGCGGTCTGGTCGTACGTCCTGCTCGGGCGCAGCGCGGACTTCCTGCCCTGGCTGCGCTGGGCGGTGCTGATCGGCGGACTCGCCTCGGCCGCGGCCCTGCTGCTGGCCGGCCGGCTGACCGCGCGGCTGGCCGCGGTGACCGGGCTGGTCGGCCTGGCCGCGGCGCTGGGCGGCCCGGCGGCGTACGCCGTGGACACGGTGTCCACCGGGCACTCGGGGTCGATCGTGACGGCCGGACCGCAGGTGCAGGGCGGGGGCTTCGGCCCCGGCGGCGGGCGCGGCGGCTTCGGTGGCCGCGGCGGCGCGATGGAGTTCCCGGGCATGGGTCAGCGGCAGGGCCAGCTCGGCCAGGGCCAGACCGTGCCGGGCCAGAACGGCCAGGCGCTGCCGGGCGGTCAGGCACTGCCGGGCGGCCAGGCACTGCCGGGCGGTCAGGCTCTGCCGGGCGGTCAGAACGGCTTCCCCGGGATGCCGCAGGGCGGCTTCGGCGGCCGGGGCGGTACCGGTGGCGGCGCGGGCGGCGGCGGAATGGGCGGCCTGCTCAACGGTGCCCGGGTCGACAGCGAGCTCGCCGCCCTGCTGAAGCAGGACGCCGACCAGTACACCTGGGTCGCGGCGGCGGTCGGCTCGCAGAACCAGGCCAGCTACCAGCTGGCCTCGGGCGAGCCGGTGATGGCGCTCGGCGGCTTCAACGGCACCGACCCCTCGCTGACCCTGAGCGCCTTCCAGCAGTACGTGAACGAGGGGAAGATCCACTACTTCATCGGCGGCGGGATGGGCGGCGGCGGCACGACCACCGCTCCCGGCGCCGAGAACGGGACCGGCGGTACGACCGGTACGGCAGGTGCAGCCGGTACGGCGGGTGCAGCCGGTGCGACCGGTGCGGCGCCCGGTGGGACGGGCGGCGGGATGGCCGGCGGCGGCATGGGCGGTTCGTCGCAGTCCTCGGAGATCTCCACCTGGGTGGCGTCCCACTTCACCGCGAAGACCGTCGGCAGCGCGACGATCTACGACCTGACGGCCCCCACCGGCTGACCGGCCCCGCGCGACGGGACGGACGGCCGACCGGGAACGGACGGACGGGACAGGGGTGGGGCGGACCGCGACAGTGGTCCGCCCCACCCCTGTGCGCGATACGATCCGGACCAGACAGGAGCACCGATCCACGCACGAGGGACCCACACGCAGTGTCCGAGGACCGCACCGCCGCACCACCCGCCGAGAGCCGTCCCGACCTGCGGGCCGACTGCTCGAACTGCTTCGGGCTCTGCTGCGTGGCGCTGCCCTTCGCCGCCTCGGCGGACTTCGCCGTCGGCAAGGACGCCGGGAAGCCCTGCAAGAACCTGCGGACCGACTTCCGCTGCGGCATCCACACCCGGCTGCGCCAGGAGGGCTTCCAGGGCTGCACGGTGTACGACTGCTTCGGCGCCGGGCAGCAGGTCTCCCAGGTGACCTTCGGCGGGCGCGACTGGCGGCAGGCCCCGGAGACGTCACGGCAGATGTTCGAGGTGTTCCCGGTCGTCCGGCAGCTCCACGAACTGCTCTGGTACCTGACCGAGGCGCTCACCCTGCCGGCCGCCCGCCCGGTGCACGCCGACCTCGACCGGGCGCTCGCCGACACCGAGCGGCTCACCCGGCAGAGCGCCGACGACCTCGCCGGGCTGGACGTCGCCGCCCACCGCGGGCGCGTGAACGAACTGCTGCTGCGCACCAGCGAACTCCACCGCGCCACCGCCGGACGCAGGGCCAGGGACCACCGCGGCGCCGACCTGATCGGTGCCCGGCTCCGCAAGGCCGACCTGCGCGGCGCCAACCTGCGCGGCGCCTACCTGATCGCCGCCGACCTCACCGGCGCGGACCTGCGCGGCGCCGACCTGATCGGTGCCGACTTCCGCGACGCCGGGATCGCCGGCGCCGACCTCACCGGCAGCATCTTCCTGACCCAGGCCCAGCTGAACGCCGCCAAGGGCGACGCCGCGACCCGGCTGCCCGCGGCCCTCACCCGCCCCGCGCACTGGTCCTGACAGCAGGTCGCACCCCGGGGGCCCGGGGCTGTCCTCGGCTGTCGGTTCTCGGCTCTCCGGGCTCGGCTCTCGGCTCTCGGCTCTCGGCTCTCGGCTCTCGGCTCTCGGCTCTCAGCTCTCCGGGCTCGGCTCTCGGTTCTCAGCCGCCGCACTGCTGGAGCATCGTCTTCTTGTCCGCCTCGGTGACGGGCAGTTCGTACTTCAGCGAGACCTGCGCGAAGCGGACGACGTACGAGCAGCGGATCGCCGGGTCGGCGGGCAGCCAGGCGGCGGGCCCCGAGTCGCCCTTGGAGGCGTTCTGCTGCCCGTCGGCCGGGATCAGGTTCAGCGGGTCGTTGGCTATCCGGACCCGCTTGGCCTTGTCCCACTTGGCGGCGCCCATCTGCCAGTCGTAGGAGAGCGGCATCACGTGGTCTATCTGGATCTTCGACGCCTGGCTCTTGGACCACTTGACGGTCTTGCCCGTGTAGGGGTCGTGGATGGTCATGGCCGTCACCGTGCAGGCCGAGCCGTCCTTGTGCTGCAACGACCGTCCGTCCCTGGCCAGCAGGTCGTTGCGGGTGTCGCAGGTGTTGTGCCCGAGGGCCACACCGTCGACGTTGTCCGTCCAGGCGGGCCCGAACAACTCGCGGTCGTAGCCGTCCTTGGGCCCCGCGGCCGACGTCCGCACCTTGGCTATCAGGTCGCGGGCCGCCCGCAGGTCGGCCGCCGAACTGATCGGCGCCAGACCGGGCTTGGTGCCGTCCGGGTTCTCCAGCGGGCTGGTGCCGAGGCCACCGGCCGACACGCTGTCGTCGGAGGGCACCGGAGCGCCGGTACACCC
Organism: Kitasatospora sp. NPDC057015; assembly: GCF_042673745.1. Classification (NCBI taxonomy): domain Bacteria; kingdom Bacillati; phylum Actinomycetota; class Actinomycetes; order Kitasatosporales; family Streptomycetaceae; genus Kitasatospora; species Kitasatospora sp. NPDC057015. Next base: position 17,296 of record NZ_JBHUSG010000008.1, on the reverse strand, counting down.
CGCCGCCACCAGGGCGCAGAGCAGGACGGCGGAGGCGGACAGGGCGCGGCGGCGGGCGGGCACGGTGGACTCCCGGGTCGGGTCGGCGGGTGACGGCGCACCAGCAGAGCAGCCCCCTTCCCACCCGGTCAAGCGTTCGGACCGGGGCACGCCGCGGGCATGTCGAAGTTCACATTCCGCATCCGCCGGGCGCGCCCCCGTCGAACCGCCGGTCGGACCGGCCCGGTCAGGGCGGCGGGCTCCCCGAGGCACCGGCGGTTCCCGGCCGAGGCCGGCGTCAATCCGCTGCAGTGGCTGCTGATCCAGCGGATCGAACGGGCCGGGCAGTCGCCGGAGTCGACGGACCTGCCGGTGCAGCAGGTCGCCGACCGGAGCGGCCCGGGCGGGGCGGGCCCGCTGCGGCGGCACCTGGTGCAGCGGGTCGGGCCGACCCCGCGCACCTACCGGGCGAAGTTCGCCCGGGCCGGGCGGCGGGCCCGACCCGACGGCAGGCCAGCCCCGGGCAGCGGGCGTGACCCGACGGTGGGCCCGTGGAGAACGGGCCCCGGCCGCGCGGCCGGCGACGGTGGGGCGGTCAGCCGCCGATGGCGGACATCGGGCGGTCCGGCTGGACGAAGTCGGCGGAGCCGATGTCGTGCCCGGGCCCCTTGCGGGCGATGGTGCGGCGCCAGGCCGCCTCGATCGCGGTGTCCTCGGCGCCGCCGCGCAGCAGCGCGCGCAGGTCGGACTCGGTGGTGGCGAACAGGCAGTTGCGCAGCTGGCCGTCGGCGGTGAGCCGCACCCGGTCGCAGCCGCCGCAGAACGGCCGGGTGACCGAGGCGATCACGCCGACCACGGTGTCGGTGCCGGCGATCCGCCACTCCTCGGCCGGCGCGTTGCCGTGCCGCCCGACCGGGACGAGCTCCCAGCGCGCGCCGAGGATCTCCAGCAGCTCGTCGGCGGTGACCATCCTGGCCCGGTCCCAGGCGCCCTGGGCGTCCAGCGGCATCGACTCGATGAAGCGCATCCGGTAGCCGTGGGCGGCCGCGAACTCGACCAGCTCGACGATCTCGTCGTCGTTGACCCCGCGCACCGGGACGGCGTTCACCTTGACCGGCGCCAGCCCGGCGGCCTGCGCGGCGGCGAGACCGGCCAGCACGTCGGCGATCCGGTCCCGGCGGGTGATCTCGGCGTAGCGGTCGGCCCGCAGGGTGTCGAGGCTGACGTTCACCCGGTGCAGGCCGGCCTGCTTGAGCGCGACCGCCGTCCGGGCCAGGCCGATGCCGTTGGTGGTGAGCGAGACCTCGGGGCCCAGTTCGGTCAGCCGGGCCACCAGGTCCGGCAGGCCGCGCCGCAGCAGCGGTTCGCCGCCGGTGAGCCGGACGGAGGTGATGCCCAGGCGCCGCACCGCGATCCGCACCAGCCGGACGATCTCGTCGTCGCCGAGCACCTCGGCCTTCGGAAGCCAGTCGAGCCCCTCCGCCGGCATGCAGTACGTGCAGCGCAGGTTGCAGCGGTCGGTGAGGGATACCCGCAGGTCGGTGTGGACCCGGCCGAAGCGGTCGACCAGCGGGGGAGGTGCGGTGTCCATCGACCCAGTACAGGCGCAGCTCCCGGGAAGATCCAGCGGCGGAAGACCCTGCACACCGTCGCGACCTGCGGGATCGTGTTGTGCATTCGTACAACTGCGGAGCCCTGGACGGCCGGGCAAGCTGGGCGCATGGAAGATCAGCCGCAGTCCGCCGTCGCCGCCCTGGTGCTGGCCGCCGGGGGCGGCCGAAGGCTCGGCGGACGGCCGAAGGCGCTGCTCCCCTTCCGGGGCCGGCCGCTGGTCGAGCACGCCGTCGGCGTGGTCCGGGCGGGCGGCTGCGGCCCGGTGACCGTGGTGCTGGGGGCGGCCCGCGAGCAGGTCCGGGCCACGGCACTGCTGCCGGATTGCCGTCTTGTCGACAATGCGGACTGGGAGGGTGGGATGGGGTCCTCGCTGCGCGCCGGACTGGCCGCGCTGGAGCCGGACACCCGCGCCGTCCTGGTGATGCTGGTCGACACCCCCGGCGTCACCCCCGCCGCCGTGGCCAGGCTGCTGACCGCCCACCGTGCCGGGGCCGAGCTGGTGGCCGCCGGCTACCACGGGCGGCGCGGTCACCCGGTGCTGATCGGCGCCCGGCACTTCGCCGAGGCCGCCGCCGGCGCCACCGGTGACGCGGGCGCCCGGGCCCTGCTCGCCGCGCACGCGGCCGAGATCACCCTGGTGGAGTGCGCCGACGTCGCCGTCCCCGACGATCTCGACACCCCGGCGGACCTGGCCCGCTGGACCTCCGCCGGCTAGCACGCACCCCGCCCGTACCCCGCCCGCAGCCACCCGGCCGCCGGCGCCACTCGTCCGCCGGCGCCCGGGCCGGGCCGCTCCTGCGAGGGCGCGCCGCGCGCGTTCGGATCTTCTTCCGGGATTTCGGATCTTCCGTCGGGATTTCCGTTGTCGGGCCGCCTCCCCCGGGTCTCCCAGGTGTCGCAAGAACACCTGAGGCAGAGGACGTGGACCCGAATGAACAGCGACCACCCCGTGACCGGTCACGCCCGGGCCGAGGAGCGGACCGCCGGCAGTCGGCACGGACGCCGGCGCGGCCGGCGGAAGAAACCCTCCGCCGCGCCGAGGATGTTCGCGGTGCTGGCCGGGTCGGTGGCCCTGGGCGGAGTGGCGAGCTGGTACGCGACGGTCGCCCCGCCGACCGGCTCGGCCGACCGGCCGACCGCCGCCAGCGCCCCCGACAGGCTGCTGACCGCCCAGCTCGCCGAACCGCAGGCGCCCGCCGCTCCGACCGGCTCACCGTCCGCGAGCGCCGGACAGCCGTCCGCCGCGCCGTCACCCAGCGCCGCACCGAGCACCGCCGCGCCCGCACCCGCACCCACCGCCACGGCCGGGACCCCGCAGGCGGCGCCGGCGACCGGCGCGGCCCCCCGGCCGACCGCCACCGCCTCGGCGACGCCGGCCCCCGCCAAGCCCTCCCCCGCCGCCTCCGCGCCGGCCGGGGGCAAGGCCGCGCAGTTCATCGACCAGGTCGCCGCGCTGGTGAACACCGAGCGGGCGAACCACGGCTGCCAGCCGGTGGCCGTCAACGCGAAGCTGCAGTCCGCCGCGCAGGTGCACTCCGACGACATGGCCGCCCGCGACTACTTCGACCACGCCGACCCGGAGGGCCACCACGCGGACACCCGGATCAACGCGACCGGCTACCGCTGGAGCCGGTGGGGCGAGAACATCGCCCGGGGCCAGCAGGACGCCGCCGCCGTGATGGACGCCTGGATGAACAGCCCCGGCCACCGGGCGAACATCCTCAACTGCGACTTCAAGGAGATCGGCGTCGGGGTCACCCTCGGCTCCGGCGGCCCCTGGTGGACCCAGGTCTTCGCCACCGCCGGCTGACCGCGCGTCCGCCGTCCCACCCGGTGCGGGCGGGACGGCGGGGCTCCGACGGACCGGGACGGACCGGCGACCGGACGGGACGGCTCGGCGACGGGCCGGGCGGGTCGGCCCAGCGGACGGGACGGGCCGGGACGGGACGGCTCAGCGGGTGGCGCCCACGTCGAGCGTCCACAGCGTGCCGGCCGGGCCGGGAGCCGCCCCCAGGCCCATCGCGGTGTAGCGGCAGTCGAGCATGTTGTCCTGGTGGATCGCGCCGTCCATCCAGTCGTCCACCACCGCGTCCGGGCTCTTGCGGCCCCGGTCGATGTTCTCGCCCCACAGGCTCCAGCGGTAGCCGGCCGCGGTGATCCGGCTGTCGGCGCGGCCGCCGTCCGGGTCGACGTGGTCGTAGAAGTTGCGGGCGGCCATGTCCTCGGAGTGCTTCTGGGCGGCGCTGTGCAGCCTGGGGTCGATCCGCAGGGCGGCGCAGCCGCGCTTGGCCCGGGTGGCGTTGATCCGGTCGGCGACCTGCTGCTCGACGCTCCTCGGGGTCGGACTGGGCGCCGCACTGGTCGGGGCGGCCGGGGCCGGCGGCGCCACCACGGGGGCGGGCTCGCTCGGCTGCGGCGTCGCGGTCTCCGGGACGGGAGCCGCGGTGGAAGCCGCCGGGGCGGCGGGCGGCGCCGGCGCGGGCGGCTCGGGGGTCGCGCGCAGCGCGCCGAGGACGGCGGCGCCGAGGGCGAGCACCGCGACGGCCGCGCCGACCGTACGACCGGGCCGCCGGCCGGGGCGCGGGACGCCGTGGCCTCCGTGGCCTCCGTACCCGCTCTGAACTCCCTGGCCGCCCTGGGCACCCGGTCCTCCGTGCCCGCCCTGGGCACCCGGACCTCCCTCGGGGGGCCCACCCGTTCCGGTACCGGCCGAGCCGTCCTGGCCGCCCGGGGCTGCGCCGCCGTCACCGCCCGGCGCGTCCGAGGGCCAGGAGGCCGGCAGGTACCCGCCGGGGTGCTGCGGCAGCGGCAGCAGGCCGAGGCCGGCGAGCAGGCCCTCGGCCGGCACCAGGCCGCGCCGGTGCCCGGAGCAGTCGGCGCAGCCGCGGGCGTGCCGGCCGATCCGCTTGCGCCACAGGGCCGCGGGGCCGCCGTCCCAGGCCGCGGTGAGCGCGGCGAGTTCGGCGCAGCGCGGTTCGGCGGCGAGCGCCCGGACCACCACCCGGGCGGCCTCCAGCTGCTCGCGCATCCGCTGGACCCGGACGGCGGCGTGCTGCGGGGAGAGCTCCAGGGCGTCGGCCAGCTCGGCGCGGGTGAGTTCGCCCGCGGTCTCCAGCCACCAGAGGGCGAGCAGGTCGCGGTCGCGGTCGTCCAGCCAGCGGGTCGCCTCGGCGACCTCGCGGCGCTGGCCGGAGAGGCCGAGCCGCAGGATGGTGAGGTCCACGAAGTCGGCGCCCGGGTCTGCCACCTCCTCGGCGGCGTCCAGACCGGTCAGTCCGGCCTGCTGACGGGCCGCCCAGCGCCGGCGGACCTCGTTCATCGCGACGGCCACCAGCCAGGACCGGAAGGCGGCCGGGTCACGCAGCGCGTCGAGCCGGCCGATGACCCGGACCATGGTCTCCTGCACCACGTCGTCCACGTCCGCGTGGCCGTCCAGGGCCCGGCCCACCACGTTGTAGACCAGCGGCAGGTAGGCCGCCACCAGCCGCTCCCTGGCGCCTGCGTCGCCGGCCTGCGCCGCGACCACCACCGCCGTCCCGACCGCGTCGCCCAGCTGCGCCCGTGTCCCCGTCCGCGCCTGCATCCGCACCGTCCTCAGCTCTCCGAACCCCGACTCCCCCGCACCCCTCGGAGACCCCGGCCGATCGGCGGGATAACAGGAAACCGCACAGGAGTACCCGGCCCGCCGCCGGGGTCCCCGACGGAGTCCCCCCGGCGGGGGAGCCGGGCGCGCGGGGGCGTCCTCCCCCTCGCGTACGCCACCGGGCGCGTGCCCCTGATCTCTCCCTGAGGATTGCGTCATTCCGTGCCACGACCGGTGCGGATCGGGGAGCATGGGAGACGACCTTCCCCCGGTCCACGGCCGGGGGGACTTCCACGCCGAACCGAACGGACGGTGCCCGCGATGTCCGGACTGTCACTGCCCGACGACTTCACCGGCCGCGACCCGGCGCCGCACGGCGCCCACGGCGGCGGTGGCGGCGCGCAGGCGATCCGCTGTCCGGCCTGCCGGCGCGAGCACCTGTACGAGCCGCCGTCCTTGCCCTGCCCGTGCGGCGCCTCGCTGAAGGTGCCGCTGCTGCGCGGCGGGGTGCCGGTCCAGGTGCGGTTCCGGTCCTGGGAGGACTCCTGGCTGAGCATGCGCTGCCCGCACTGCGGGCGGTCCGACCAGTGGCCGCAGCCCGAGTTCACCTGCAACTGCGGCGCCACCGTCCGGCTTCCGGTCGACCGGGCGACCCGGCTGCACAACGCCGCCGGCACCGGACCGCAGGGCACCCGGCCGCAGGGCACCCGCCCGCCCAGCGCACCGGCGCCGGCCCCGCCCGCGGTGCCCCTGGTGCCACCGCAGGGGCAGTGGCAGAGCCGTGCGCCGTTCCACCCCCAGCCGGTGCACACCTCCCAGGACGCGGTGTTCACGGCGGCCCGGTACCTGGAGTGGCTGGGCTTCGACGACCTGGAGCTGACGGAGGCCCAGGAGCGCGACGGGGTGACCCTGCTGGGCCGGCGGATGGTCGCACAGGTGGACGTCTGGACGGAGCCCGCCGACGTGAAGTCCGTCGAGTGCCTCTGGCTGCAGACCCTGCACGCCGAGGAGATGGCGGCGGCGATGTTCACCATGGCCGGCTACTCCCACCAGGCGACGGTCCGCGGCGAGCAGCTGCTGGTGGCTCTGTTCAGCCTGGACCCGGCGGGCGTCCCGCAGCCCGCGAACGGCGCGGCGGAATCCCTCATGGAGACGGGCTGGACGTCCTGATCCCCGCTCCGCCCGGTACCCCGCCCACCCCGTCCCGAACACCGGTGCGCCCCCGGCGGCGCCCGGTTGCTCCAAATCAGTGACGCTCGTGATCTGGTGCACAAGCTCACCCCCGTGTTGAATTGCGGCCACAGCAGCCCCGGCTGCTGACAGTCCGGCTTGTCTGGATAGCGCACACAAGGAGGTGGCGTTGTCGGAGCACGGAAGGGCCCTGGGGGGCTGGGACAGAGGGGGACGGGCTCCGCAGGAGCCGGGGGGCACCGTGTGGCGGCTGCGCTCCAGGGCCTGTTGGCAGGAGGCCGCGGAGCTGTTGCGCCCGGCCTCGGAGCACGATCCCGCGGTGGCTCTCGAACGAGCCGAACTCCTCATCGAACAGTGCATGTTCACCGCAGCGCACTGGCAGCAGGCCGAGCAGGCACTGCGGCTGGCCGAGGCGGTGGTGGCCACCGCGGAGCAGCGTGCGGCGGCCTCCTGCGCGCGCGGGTTCCTGGCGTACGTGGCCAGTGTGCTCGGCCCGCGCGACCGGCTGGACGAGGCGCAGGCCGCGCTCGGCCGGACCTCCGCGCTGCTGCCGCCGGACGCCCCCGGGCGTCCCTTACTGGACTTCCGCCGGGGGCTGGTCGCGGAGAACCTGCTGCGGGACCCGACGGCGGCCTGGATCGCCTACCGGCGGGCGCACGACGGCGCGCGGGAGGGCGGCGACGATCTGTTGAGCTCCTACACCTGGCGGCACCTGGCCGCGCTGGCACTGGCGCGCGGGGACGCCGCCCGGGCCAGGGAGGGGTTCACCGCCTCGTTGGAGCTGCGGGAGCGGCTCGGCTTCACCGTCGGGGTGGCACCGGCCCTGGCGGCGCTCGCCGGGGTCTCCGAGCCGGCCGAGGCGGTCCGGCTGCGGGCCGAGGCGGCCAGGCTGGTCCAGGCGCTCGGTGGCGTGCCGGTGTGGCTCGCGCGCCAGTTGAGCGCGGTGCCCGCGCCGGCCGCTCCCCCGGACGGCCGCATCGGGCAGGAAGCGGGGGATGCCATCAGCTGAGGCCCTCCGGCCGTTGGGGGCGGGCGAAGGAGCGGAGTTCGGGCCGAGTCCGGCAAGGCGGAGGAAGGAGTGGCAGCGGAGCTGCGGCGACTGACGACGACGCGGTCCGGGCGAGAGTCCGGGCGTCGCGACGCCGCCCCCAACGGCCGGAGGGGCTAAGGTGAGCCTAACCTGGCCGGGGAGAGCAGTGCCCCGGCCGGGTCGGCCTTGCCGTTCCCGGGCTCCCCCGAGCTCCGGTCGACCCGATGGGGCGCCACCATGACCGCGAGCAGCATCGGGCCGTGCCCGCCGCCGACCGTCCGGCCCGCCCCCGCCTTCCGCCCCGCCCGGGACGCCCCCTGCGTCCGCACCCACGCCCGGCTGCGCGAGGCGAGCCCCGCGGTCCGGGTCCACCACGGCCCGCCGCGGTCCGGTGACGGCTGGGTGAGCGGCGCCGAGCTGCTGCGCGACCCGGCGGCGCTGCGCGAGCTGATCGCGTTCGACGCCCGCGACGGGCTGGAGCGCTACGGCGCCGCACTGCGCCCGGACGTCGCGGCGGGTTTCTGCCTGCACCGCTACTGCTGGCCGGTGGGACTGCTCTTCACCTGGCCCTGGCTGCTGGAGCGCCGGGTGCCGTCGCTGCCGGCGGAGGCGCTGTCACTGCGCCGCCGGACCGGCGAGCTGACCGTGGAGCTGGGGGCCTTCGCCTGCCTGCCGGACGATCCGGCGGCCGGCCTGCCCGGCGCCGAGGTGGTGGCGGATCCGGCGGCGCTGCGCGCGCGGTTGCTGGCGGCACTGGCCGAGCACCTGACGCCGCTGCTGGCGGTGTTCCGCCCGGAGCTGCGTCGCGGTCCGCGCACGCTGTGGGCCTGCGCGACGGACGCGGTGGTCGAGGGGCTGTGGCAGGTATCGGCCCTGCTCGGCGAGGAGGAGCGCGCGGTCGACGCACTCGGCGCGTTGTTGCCGGGGCACGCCGGCGCGCGGACGGCGCCCTTCGTCGGCGGGGCGGGTTTTCGCCTGGAGGAGCGCGCGGGCGCGCCCCCCGTCCGGACCCGGACCCGGGCCGGTTGCTGCCTGCTGTACACCGTCCGCCCGGAGGACGCGTGCACGGGTTGTCCCAGGGTCACGCGAGGTTGACGACCGGAATGGGGCCGAGGGCCTGAATTCCGGGGAATTACCCGAGGATATAAGTAATACGATGGGATTTAATATCCGTCAGAAATCCCCCTCCCTAGCGCATTGACAGCAAATCAGCCTTGGGGAAGCCCGCAATCCGCCATGATGGTGCCCGCCGTCACTACGCAGGAAAGCGAGGCTGGTTCAGGCAATGAAACTGTCCGACATACCACTGGGCTGGGCCGTCACGGGCGTGGCAGCACTCATGGTCAGCGCCGTGCTGGTGGCCTTCGCTCGCAGCCGGGGATCCGCGGCCGCGGTCGGCGCCGATTCCTGGGAGCGTTCCGAGGAGCGGCGACGGCGCAAGGAATCGCTCTACGGCGCCGCCTCGTACACGCTGCTCTTCTGCTGCGCGGCCGTCGCGGCGGCGCTCTCCTTCCACGGACTCGTCGGGTTCGGGGTGCAGAACCTCAACCTCTCCGGAGGCTGGGAGTACCTCGTCCCGTTCGGCCTGGACGGTGCGGCGATGTTCTGCTCCGTCCTCGCCGTGCGCGAGGCCAGCCACGGCGACGCCGCGCTCGGCTCGCGACTGCTGGTCTGGCTGTTCGCCGGCGCCTCCGCCTGGTTCAACTGGGTGCACGCACCGCGCGGCTTCGGCCACGCCGGCGCCCCGCAGTTCTTCGCGGGGATGTCGCTCTCGGCGGCCGTGCTGTTCGACCGGGCCCTGAAGCAGACCCGGGTCGCCGCCCTGCGCGAACAGGGCCTGGTGCCCCGACCGCTCCCGCAGATCCGGATCGTCAGATGGCTGCGGGCGCCGCGGGAGACCTACGCGGCCTGGTCGCTGATGCTGCTGGAGGGCGTCCGCAGCCTGGACGAGGCGGTGGAGGAGGTCCGCGACGACAAGCGGGAGGCCAGCGCCAACCGCGAGCGCCAACGGCTGGCCAGTCGGCGCGAGCGCGCCGAGATCCGCGCGATCAACCGGACCCACAGTGTCTGGCGGCCGCGCGGAGCGGCCCGGCAGCTGGAGTCCGGATCCGGATCGGAGTCCGCGATAGCGGTGCCGGACGGTCCGTCCGGCCCGGCGAATGCCCCGGACGGGCCGTCCGGGGCACGCCCCGAGGGGCCCGCCGCCGCGTCGGGCGCCGCCGTGCTCCCGCCGGGCCTGCCCGTCCGGCCCGGTCGGCGGACCATCGACCTCACCGCCGACGAGGACACCGTGACGCTCCCCCGTCTGGAGTCCCTGGAGCAGAAGCTCAAGGACCTTGAGCAGCAGTTCGGCTGACGTCCCGACCGGGCGGCCGCCCCGGCACCCGGACGGGCCCGGGGCGGTGCCGGGGTGACGGCGCACCGCCCGAGGGCGGGGCGTGGCTCAGGCGGCGTCGGTGCCGGCCGCGCAGAGCTCGAACCACATCCGCTTGCCGGTCCCGCGGGGCTCCACGCCCCAACCGTCCGACAGTGCCTCCACCAGCATCAGCCCGCGCCCGGAGGAGGCCTGCTCGCCCGGGGTGCGGCGGGTCGGCCAGAGGTCCGACTCGTCCTCCACCTCGACCCGCAGCCGGGCGCCGCCACCGTCGCCGCCCGGCTCCCGGTAGAGCCGCGCGGTGAACATCGCGTCCCGGTCGGTGTGCCGGATGGCGTTGGTGACCAGCTCGGAGGCGAGCAGCTCGGCGGTGTCCACCAACTCGGCCACGCCCCAGCGCCGCAGCGCGTCGCGCAGCTCGGCCCGCACCTCGGCGATCCGGGCGAGGTCCGCCTGGCCGATCCGGCGGCGCAGCTGCTGGGCGGCGAGGCCGCCCTCCGGGCCGTCCCAGCGCAGCAGCAGCAGCGCTATGTCGTCCTCGCGCTCGCTGGAGTCCGCGGACTGCGAGGCGACCCGGTCCGCGAGGTCCTCCAGCGGATCGCGGGCGGACTCCTCCCGCGCCGGCAGCTCGCCCGACAGGACGTGGCAGAGCCGGCTGAAGCCGGTGTCCAGGTCCATCGTGCGGGACTCCACCAGACCGTCGGTACAGAGCAGCACCGTCTCGCCCGGGTCCAGGCTGAACCGGGTGACCCGGTACTCCTCGTCCGGCGCGATCCCGAGCGGCAGCCCGCCCGCGACCGGCTGGACGGCGGTGGAGCCGTCGGCCCGCCGGACCACCGGGTCCAGGTGGCCGGCCCGGACGGCGTAGACCACGCCGTAGTCGACGTTCACCTCGGCGTAGGTGCAGGTGGCGAAGTGGTCGGTGTCCAGATCGGCGAGGAAGCGGGAGGCCCTGGCCATCACGGCGGCCGGCGGGTGGCCCTCCGCCGCGTAGGCCCGCAGGGCGATCCGCAGCTGGCCCATGATCCCGGCCGCGTGCACGTCGTGGCCCTGGACGTCGCCGATCACCAGCCCGACGTGCCCGCCGGGCAGCGGCACCACGTCGTACCAGTCGCCGCCGATCTGCAGACCGGAGCCCGCCGCCAGGTAGCGCACCGCGGTGGACACGCCGGGGATCGACGGGACGGTGCGCGGCAGCATCACCCGCTGCAGGCCGGCCGCCAGCTCGTGCTCCGCGTCGTGCAGGCGGGCCCTGGCCAGCGACTGGGCGACCAGCCCGCCGAGGGTGGAGAGCAGCGTCCGCTCGTCCGCGTCCAGCTCGCGGTCGTCGTCGAAACTGACCAGGCAGACGCCGATCGGGCGGCCGCTGGCCACCAGCGGCAGGAAGGCCCAGGCGCTGCGGCTCGTCCCGCTGACCGGTCCCCAGCCCTCGGGGTAGCGCTCGCGGTACTCCTCGCGGCTGGCGATGAACACCGGCGCGCGCAGCCGGATCGCCTCGGCGGCCGGGTGTCCGGCGGGCAGCAGCGAGCGGTCGTAGATGGCCATCTCGTCGGGGTGGTAGCCGCTGGCGCCGAGGATCTGCACCCGGCCGGCCTCCTGGGCGGCCAGCACCAGGCCGTCCGGCGGAAGGCCTGGCAGCGGGAGCTCGGTGAAGACCCGGGCCACGTCCCTGACGGTGACGGCCTCGGAGAGCGCCCGGGCGGCCTCCTTGATGAAGCGCGAGCGCTCCTCGCGCAGCAGGGCCATCCGGTCGGCGCGGTCCCGCTTGTGCAGTTCGACCGTGGCGTCCCAGACGAAGCCGACCATCCGCGAGGCCCGGCCGAAGGCGTCCGCCAGCACCCGCCCGCGGAACCGGACCGCCCGCATGGTGCCGCTGGGGCCGACGGTGCGGTAGTAGGCGCCGCACTGGCCGAGCTCGGCGACGGCCCGCTCGACCCGGCGGCGCACCACCGGGGCGTCCTCGGGGTGCAGCAGGCTCAGGAACGAGGCGGAGGAGCTGTCGAAGCGGCCCTTCTCCAGGCCGATGATCGCGCAGGCCCGGTGGTCGCCCTCCAGGACGTCCCGGCGGATGTCCCAGTCGAACGAGCCGATGCCGTTCGCCGCCATCGCGGGTTCCAGCCAGTCCGGGGTGGAGTCCCCGGAGGTGGTGGGCAGGCCGCCGGACACCATCGGCGCGAGGCGGCCGGCCGCCAGGCCGGGCGAGGTGCGCAGGGCATGCCTGCGGACCGCCTGGGCGGGCGGGCGTCCGCGACCGGACCCGGCCGCGGGCGGACCGGGCGGTAGCCCCGGCCCCTGTGGCTCGGGCTCTGTGGCCATGCTGCTCCTGCCGCTGCCATGCCGTCCCGTCCGGACGGGCCGCATGGCCGTGTGGTGGTGGTCGTCCTCGTTGAGGTGGCCCGGGCGGACGGCGGTCGGTCGAGGCTTGATCTCCCCGCCGGGTACCGTTCCCGGGCACACGTTCCCACTATCCTGTCTAATGTTCGGCAGAGCGGCAATGCCGACGGCCCGGGAATATTTCGTTCGACAGCGAACGGCAGCGAATGGGCGAGGGAGTACGGGGGCTTCCGGAACTCCCCGAACAGCGGCGACGGCCCGCCCGTCGGGGCGCGCCCGAACGGCTCAGGAATATGCCAACTCGAACCAGGTGACCTTGCCGTCGCCGCGCAACTGCACGCCCCAGTCGTCGGCGAGCGCCTCGACCAGCAGCAGACCCCGGCCCGAGGTGGCGTACTCGGCCACCGGCTCCCGGCGGCGCGGCAGGCGCGCCGTGCCGTCCTGGACCTCGATCCGCAACCGCAGGTCGGCGGTGAGGACCGCGTCGAAGACCGCGCCCTGCCCGGTGTGCAGCAGCGCGTTGGTGACCAGCTCGGACGTCAGCAGCTCAGCGGTGTCGGCGAGCTCGGGCACCCCCCAGTGGTCGAGGGCGGCCCGCAGCCGGCGCCGGACGGCCCCCACCGCGAGCAGGTCGGCGGCCTCCAGGGCCAGGTGGAGCCTGCGGTGCAGGGCGCAGTTCGGCGCGGGCACCCCCTGTTCCGGCGTCCGACCCGACAGCGCACGCCCGGCCTGCCCGTTGCCCGGGGCCGGGTACCCGAACGCGTCGCCGGAGCCCGTCCACGAACCCGAACCCGAACCCGTCCGCTGGCGCGGAAACCGCGCCTGACCGTCCATCACCACACGCCCCCGCCTTCCTCCGACGCCCGCACCGGATCCCCCGCCGGTCGGGCCGCCTGCCTATCGACACTCATCCTCATGCCCAGCTGGGACGGTTTGCAACAGTGTGCGTCCGATCACCTGGGGTGAAAGGGGCTCGAACGCCCTGTCGTGATCCAACCATCGACCTCGGACAGGTTTGCGACGCGGACGAGCCCCCGGCGAGCGGTCGGCCGCCGCGCGGCACGGCGGCAGGGCAGCGCCACGGCGCGGAGCCACTACGGCAAACGAGTGCCCGAGCGGCCCGTCACGGGAGGACCGGGGCCCACCTCGGCGCGGCGCCCGCGCGCCCGGCGGCCGGGCGGGCAAGGCTGGTAGCGCGATTCCGGGCGGGCCGGGCCGGGTCGGGACGGATCGGGACGGTCGGCACCCGGGCCCGGCGAGGCTGGACAGGGCGGCCTCGGCCGGGTTCAATGTCGGGAAGCTGTTTGAACGACGTTCTAACTTTCCCGGGCGGCCGCGTCCGGCCCCCGCTCACCGAGAGCCGACCACCGCACCGACCCACCACCGACACCCGTCACCCCGTCACCGGCCCACCACCGACCCACCACCGGCACTCCGGCAACCGCGAGCGAGGAACCGTGCGACTGACCCCCACCGAGCGGGACCGGCTGCTGATCTTCACGGCAGCCGAACTGGCCCGCGCCCGCCGAGCCCGGGGCGTACGCCTCAACGTCCCCGAGGCACACGCCCTGATCGCGGACACCGTCTGCGAGGCGGCCCGCGACGGCCGCCGGCTCGCCGAGGCCATCGAGGCCGGCCGCAGCGTGCTCGGCGCGGACGACGTCCTGCCGGGCGTGCCGGACGTGGTGACCGTCGTCCAGGTGGAGGCGGTCTTCGAGGACGGCACCCGCCTCGCCGTGGTCAACGACCCCTTCAGGGGCGCCGGCTCACTCGGCGACGACGCCCCCGGCCGCGCGCTGATCGGCTCCGGCGAGGGCTACGACCCGGTGGAGGAGACGGTCGTGCTGCCCGTCCACAACACCTCCGCGGTGCCGATCAGCGTCACCTCGCACTTCCACTTCTTCGAGGCCAACCCGCGCCTGGCCTTCGACCGCGCGGGCGCGTACGGCACGCACCTGGCCGTCCCGGCCGGCTCCTCGGTGCGCTTCGACCCGGGTGCCACGGTCGAGGTCGGACTGGTGCCGATCGGCGGTGCTCGGGTCGCGATCGGCTTCGCCGGCCTGGTCGACGGGCCGCTGGACGCGCCCGGCGCCAAGGAGGCCGCGCTGGCCAAGGCCCGCGCCACCGGATACCTCACCAGCTTCGACGACACGGAGGTCGAGTCGTGACCGCCATCACCCCTCATGACTACATCTCCGTGCACGGTCCGCGGGCCGGGGACCGGATCCGGCTCGGCGACTCCGGTCTGATCGTCCGGGTGGAGTCCGACTCGCAGGAGCCGGGCGACGAGTTCCTGGCGGGCTTCGGCAAGACCGCCCGTGACGGGCTGCACCTCAAGGCCGCCGCGGTCCGCGACACCTGCGACGTGGTGATCAGCAACGTCCTGGTGATCGACGCCGTCCAGGGCGTCCGCAAGACGTCCATCGGCCTGATCGACGGCCGGATCGCCTCCATCGGCCGGGCCGGCAACCCCGACACCCTCGACGGCGTCGACGTGGTCGTCGGCACCGGCACCACGATCGTCTCCGGCGAGGGCATGATCGCCACCGCCGGCGCCGTCGACACCCACGTCCACCTGCTGTCGCCCCGGATCATGGAGGCCTCGCTCGCCTCCGGCGTCACCACGATCATCGGCCAGGAGTTCGGCCCGGTCTGGGGCGTCGGGGTCAACTCCCCGTGGGCCCTGCGGCACGCCTTCAACGCCTTCGACGCCTGGCCCGTCAACATCGGCTTCCTCGGCCGCGGCTCCTCCTCCGACCCCGCCCCGCTGGTCGAGGCACTCGCCGAGGGCGGCGCCTCGGGCTTCAAGGTCCACGAGGACATGGGCGCCCACACCCGCGCGCTGGACACCGCGCTGCGGGTGGCGGAGGAGTACGACGTGCAGGTCGCCCTGCACACCGACGGCCTCAACGAGTGCCTCTCGGTGGAGGACACCCTCGCCGTGCTGGAGGGCCGCACCATCCACGCCTTCCACATCGAGGGCTGCGGCGGCGGGCACGTCCCCAACGTGCTGAAGATGGCCGGCGTCCCCAACGTCATCGGCTCCTCCACCAACCCCACCCTGCCGTTCGGCCGCGACGCGCTGGGCGAGCACTTCGGCATGATCGTCTCCGCCCACGACCTCAAGGTCGACCTGCCCGGCGACGCCGCGATGGCCCGCGACCGGATCCGCGCCGGCACCATGGGCGCCGAGGACGTCCTGCACGACCTCGGCGTCATCGGCATCACCTCCTCCGACGCCCAGGGCATGGGCCGCGCCGGCGAGACCGTGCGCCGCACCTTCGCCATGGCCGGCAAGATGAAGGCCGAACTCGGCCCCCTGGACGGCGCCGGCTCCTACGGCACCGCCGAGAGCGGCGACGACAACGAGCGGGTCCTGCGCTACATCGCCAAACTCACCATCAACCCCGCCATCGCCCACGGCCTGGCCCACGAGATCGGCTCCATCGAGGTCGGCAAACTCGCCGACATCGTGCTGTGGCGCCCCGACCACTTCGGCGCCAAACCGCAGCTGGTGCTCAAAGCGGGCTTCCCCGCCTACGGCGTCACCGGCGACCCCAACGCCTCCACCGACCGCTGCGAACCCCTCGTCCTCGGGCCCCAGTTCGGCGCCCACGGCGCCACCGCCGCCGACATCTCCGTCGCCTTCGTCGCCCGGGCCGCCGCCGACGGGGCGTACCTCGACCGGGCCGCCGACGGCCTGCCGACCCGCCGCCGCCGAGTCGGCGTACGGAACACCCGCGGCATCGGCCCGCGCGACATGGTGCGCAACGCCCGACTCGGCGACGTCCAGGTCGCCGAGACCGGCCTGGTCTCGCTGGACGGCTCCCCCATCCGGTCCGAGCCCGCCGACAGCGTGTCGCTCAGCCGCCTGTACTTCCTCTGACCAGCCACCCCGGTGACCTCGGCCCCGCCCGAGAGTGCCGACAACCCTCCCCCACCGCTTAGGACTTGACTGCCATGACCGCTCCCGCCTCGCTCGGCTACCGGATGCCCGCCGAATGGGCCCCGCACGACCGCACCTGGATGGCCTTCCCCACCGCCAACCAGACCTTCGACAGTGCCGAGCACCTGCACGCCGCCCGCCTCGCCTGGGCCGAGGTCGCCAACACCGTCGTCCGCTACGAGCCGGTGACGCTGATCGTCAACACCGGTGAGAGCGAGGACGCCAGGAAGTACGTCGCCGAGCAGGTCGAACTCGTCGAACGCCCGCTGGACGACGCCTGGATGCGCGACATCGGCCCCACCTTCCTCACCGACGGCAAGGGCGGACTCGCCGCCACCGACTGGGTGTTCAACGGCTGGGGCGCCCAGTCCTGGGCCAGCTGGGAGAAGGACCAGCACATCGCCGAGGCCATCACCGGCCTGACCGGCGTGCGGCGCTTCGCCTCCCGTCTGATCAACGAGGGCGGCGGCATCCACGTCGACGGCGAGGGCACCGTGCTGGTCACCGAGACCGTCCAGCTCGGCGAGGGCCGCAACTCCGACTGGACGAAGGAGGAGGTGGAGGCCGAACTGCACGCCCAGCTGGGCACCACCAAGGCCATCTGGCTCCCGCGCGGACTCACCCGCGACTACGACGAGTTCGGCACCCGCGGCCACATCGACATCGTCGCCTCCTTCGTCCGCCCCGGCGTCGTGGTCGCCCACGTGCAGCCCGACCCGGCGCACCCGGACCACGAGGTCTGCAAGGAACTCGTCACCATCCTGCGCACCTCCACCGACGCCGCCGGCCGCCAGCTGGAGGTCATCGAACTGCCCGCCCCCACCGTCCTGCTGGACGAGGACGGCGAGCCGGTCGACTACTCCTACATCAACCACTACGTCGCCAACGGCGCCGTCATCCTCTGCGCCTTCGGCGACCCCCGCGACCAGGCGGCAGCCGACATCCTCGGCGAGGCCTACCCCGGCCGCACCGTCGAACTCGTCGACGCCCGCGAGATCTTCGCCAACGGGGGCGGCATCCACTGCATCACGCAGCAGCAGCCGAAGGCCTAGCGACCGCGGTGCGGGTCAGGGCACGCCGACCCGGGAGTCAGCCGTCCGGGAGGCCGCCGGCCCCGGCAGTGGCCGGTAGCCTCCCGAAGACCGTCTCCCGCTTCTCTCCCACCTGATCGCCACAGAGGCCGGGGTCGAGCGCCGCCGGCCCCGCCGGACGGGCGCGGCGGGCCGCGGGGGGGGGGCTGGGGGC